>CAMOQV010000068.1 GCA_946623205.1 uncultured Clostridia bacterium | reverse complement strand
AGAAGATACATTTGGTTGGGTAACAAAGGTTAACTAATAAACTTGTTTATTAAAGTAAAAAATTTGGAGCAGTTTTGAACTGCTCCAATTTTTGTTATTGTTGTTTTTTATTTAAGAATATCTTCTCTGTTAGAGCCAAGATAGATAATAACAATCATGCCTTTTCCTACGTGTGTTCCAATTGCTGGGCCTACGTCGAATATAATTGTCTTATATCCTAAATCTTGAACTAATTTTGCAATGAACTCTCTATCTTCTGGAGCATCAGCAGCGCCAACACCTACGTATACATCATCGCCAGGCTTTACAGCGTTCTTTTGCATTGTTTCTATCATAGTCTTGATTGCTTTCTTTTGAGAAATAACTTTTGTATATGGAATTAATCTTCCATCGTTTGGAATATATAGAACTGGCTTAATGTGTAGAGCAGTTCCTAAAAATGCTTCATTTTTAGAAGCACGACCTGTTCTACATAGGTGATTCAAATCATCGATTGCAAATAGGTGATTGATATTTAATTTTGTATCTTCAGCATATTTTACAAGTTCATCATAAGATAAACCTTTATCTTTTTGTAATAATGTGTAATATGCTAATAATCCTTGTCCAAAGCATGCAGCAAGTGAGTCGATAACAGTAATCTTTCTGTCAGGGAATTTTTCTTGGCAAGCTTTAGCAGCCATTCTAGCTTGTTCTACAGTACCAGATAAAGCACTATCTAGAGCAAGGTGAATGATATCGAATCCTTTAGATAAATATTCTGAGAAGAATTCTTCATAAACAAATGCTGGGATTTGTGATGTTTGTGGTAAATCTGATGCAGTCTTAGCACTTGCAACAACTTCGTAGAACTCGTGTGGAGTTAATTTGTTCTCAACGCCATCATAGGCAACGCCGTTTACAGTATATCCAATTTGTAGAATTTTAATGTCGTCTCTAAGTATAGATTCTGGATAATCTGCTGTTGATTCAATTGTAACTAAAATACTCATATGATATCTCCTTTGATTTCTAGAATAATTCTATATGACTAAATGCAAGTTGTCAAATTGTTGCTGTTTTTGGTCCTCTATGGCAACTTAAGATTACTTTTAGGCAAACATTATATTTATTAAATATACAAGCGCAAAAAATACTAACAAAATATTTTTACTTGCGTTTTATATATTTATCATATAAAATACATTTGTTAAATAAATAAACACGAGGAGTTTAATTATGAAGAAGAAGAACGAAATCGAAGAAGAGATCTTAGACGAAGAAATATTAGACGACGAAGAGATCTTGGACGAAGATGATGATGTAGTTGATGATGACGAAGTTATCGACGATGAAGTTATCGACGATGAAGAAGACGAAAAGCCAGCTAAGGCTAAAAAAGCTAAAGCTGCTAAGAAGGGCGGAAAGAAAGGTTTAGGCAAAGGTGCAAAAATCGGTATCACTGTTGGTTCCGTTGTAGCATTCTTGGTAATTGCTGCGGTATTAACTATTTGGGTAATTCTTCCAATGATAGGTGGATCTACAGGTGGTGG
Organism: uncultured Clostridia bacterium; assembly: GCA_946623205.1. GTDB lineage: Bacteria > Bacillota > Clostridia > Christensenellales > UBA3700 > UBA3700. Next base: position 4,957 of record CAMOQV010000068.1, on the reverse strand, counting down.
ATACACAGCTACTATCGGTGCTAAAGATCCTGGTTTAACTCCAGTTGCTGCTGTAGATAAGAACATGTCTGCAGGCGAAATGTTAGAAGCTGCTGTTACAAACTACTATGCAGCAGATTACGCAGCTAACATTATGATTGTTGGTGGTGTTAACACAAAGATTGGACCTATTGCTGTATCACAAGGTGTACAAAGCTTTAAAGTTAAGTATGGTGCTTCTGATCCTACAGATGACCCACTTGTAAATCCAAATTCAACAAATACAAAATATTATGCATACTCTAAATCTTGTGGTATTGCTACAATGTATGAAGAATACTACACAGAAGGTGAAGAAGTATATTATAGAAAGGGTAAAGATACTAAGAACTATAAAGATGTAGCAATTACAGATGCTGCAGGAAATGCTCAAAAGGCTAGCTTCCTTGTAGCTACAAGCTATGAAGATACAATTGAATATAAGGATTTAAAAGAATTCTATGCAGGTTCAAGCGACAAGCAAGGTACAAGTACAGACTTTACAAAGTTATGGTCTTATAAAGTAAATAATAATACAATTCTTAACTACAGTGATAAAGTAAAGGCAGAAAAGGATTATTATACATTTACAATTAAGTTGGATTTAGTAAAAGCTACAGCTGATTATCTTGATGTTATGAAATATCAATTAGCTTCTAATATGGGTATGACAGTTGAAAGCCTAGAATTTAAGAAACTAGAATTAGAATGTGCTGTATATAAGAGTGGTTACTTCAAGTATATCATCGTACACGAAGCATATGCTATGAACCTATCTGGTGTCCCTGTTATTAGTGAATTAAACGGAATGGTTATCGAAAACGATTGCATTAACGAATATTCATTCGATAAGGACGAAAAGTTACCATATTATGTATTTGGCGACAAGAAGACTATGAAGACAGATACATTTAACTTTGATAAGTTAATTAAGACATTCTAATCTTCAATCAAAACGAATCAAAATGGACTTGGGAAACCGAGTCCATTTTTATATATAAATAATATAATAATTGTGATACAATAATTTATATGAGTAGAGAAAGAAAGGTTTCAATTATATGTCATTCTATCGCTTTAGCAATTGTAATTGCGATGATGATATTTTTGTGTTTTAAAAATTCTGACGGGGTTTATTATGATTTAGCAATCGATCAAGCAATTGGTAATGCTAATAACTGGTTTGGGATTTTCTTTGTAATAGTTGGTGAATATCCTCAATATATATTAATTCCAATTGCTGGTACAATATTCTTCTACAATGCAGATTCATTTAAAGAAAAATATAAGCAAATCATATTTAAGATTTTTGCATGCATAGTTGTTGCTGCTGGATTCTTTATATGGGTTAACAACGGGACTAAGGTTTCTGAGGTTCCAGCAAAACCATTGTTTGCAGTATTTGCTATGTTATTCTATGGAGCTATTTGCTTGGGCGTTGGCTCGCTTGTAGCTAAGGCTGAAATGAAGAGATTGTTTAAGTTAGCTATCTTTTTATTAACATTCGTAGTTGTATCTTATTTAGTTATGACTATTATCAAGAACATTTGGTGCAGAATGAGATTTAGAGACATGCTAAAAGAGGGAAACTGTGATGGCTTTACTCCATGGTATAAGCCAATGATAGGAAGAGAAAAAACTGTAGGTTATGATTACACATCATTCCCATCAGGACATACTTCATCAGCGGTACATATTTTCGTAATTACGCTTCTTCCAATATATTTTAAAAAGCTAGATAAACAATGGATTAGATATACTTTGTATGGCTTTAGTGTAGCATTTGTTATATTAGTAGCTATATCAAGAGTAGTAAATACAGCTCATTTCTTGTCAGATACAATTATGGGTGGATCAATCACATATGCTATATTCTATGGGCTAAAGAGATTGTTCTTTAAAAATGGGTATGTGTTTGAGAAAAAGGAGATAATAGATGGAAGTATTCAAGAATAAAATAAAGGATATTGCAGTATTTTTAGTATTTGCTGCTGTATTAATAATCGGAACAAAATTTGATTTCAAAATATCCGACAGTATAAATAGTAATAACTGGGGAAATTTCTTTGCTGCAGCTATTGCTAAAATGCCAATATATTTTCTAACAATTTACGCTTGCGTAAATCTATTTATCGCAGCATTAAAGAAAGAAGATAAGGTTACAAAATATTTAATGTGCTTTATCTATACATTAGGCGCATTATTGGCCGGAATGCTAATGTTTGAAGATATAGTTGAAATGTTTGATGTAAGCAAAATTATTAAATACGTTATAGCGCTTGCTATTGGCTGTGCTTTAATAGCATATTTATATTTTGTCCTAAAGGATCAATCAGAAGCTCAAATGGCTAACAAAAAGGAATATTTAGTAATTATTATTTCTGTTGCCATAATTGTTGTATTAACATTTGCAATTAAATCAATAATGGATAGAACTAGATTTGTAGATATTTTACAACAAAAAGGAGAGTTTACTCCTTGGTATAAGAGAGGAACAGGTGGAGATTCAATGCCATCAGGACATATGGCTATGGCTACAGCATTGTTTGCTGCTATTCCATATTTTAAAAAGATAAATCTATTTAAAGGATTTAATTATTTATATTATCCAGTAATATTTGTTTATGCAGCTTTAGTCGGTTTATCTAGAATTTCTTTTGGAATGCACTTTATGAGCGATGTAGCTGTTGCTGCTATATTAGGTTTCTGCGTTTCTAAAGTCGTTACTTGGATTTTATTAGGATTTAAAGAAGACAATCTAGATATTAAAGAAGGGGGCTTTTTAGCTAAACTATAATGGATAATTTCGATTTATCAATGTATGACTATCTAATAGATAGAACATCTTGCTTGAAAGATACAAGCAAGATGATTAGTTTCTATGGGAAAACAATAAATCGAAAGACATTTATATTTGAAGTTGAAAGGATTGCATCATATTTGCAATCAATTGGCATAAAGAAGGGAGATAATGTTGTTGTGTGTCTTGGAAATATTCCAAACGCCATTATATCTTTTTATGCCATAAATAAAGTAGGCGCTATTGCGAACGTTTTGCACCCACTTGTTAAAGATGAGACACTTCGTCAAATATATAAAGAGCACAAACCTAAGTGCTTTATTATGTTTGATGAATTCTTTAAGAATTATTCGCTATTTAATGAAATAGATACAAATGTAATAGTGTGTAGTGCGTTAGATTATCTTCCTACGCTTTATAAGCCTTTCTATGGCGCTTATATCCTTAAGGATATTATCAATATAAGATATACGTCAAAAATCGTTAAATATTCGTCAATAAAAGGCTCAGAGTTCAAAAAGGTGAATGTTAAGGGAGACGATATCGCAATCTATATGCATTCGTCAGGCACAACGGGCAATTCTAAAACCGCTTGCCAAACAAATTCTGCATATAACCATCTTGCAGACAACCTAACTAACGAAGCATATCATCAAAAAATCGGTGGGGATAAATATGGAATGCTAATGGCACTTCCTATATTCCACGTATTTGGGCTTGGCGTATGTATGCATACAACACTATGCTATGGAGCACAAACTATTTTGATGCCAAAATTTAGCGCAAATTATGGCGTATATTTAATGATGTTAAGACCTGTTACTATGATATCTGGTGTTCCTAACATGTATAAAAAATTAGCAAACCATCCATTATTCTCAGGGCCATGGCTTAAAAAGCTTGTAGATTGTTTCTGTGGCGGAGATAAATTAAGCGAAGATGTAAAGGATAAATTTGAATCTGCGTGCGCAAAATGGGGCAATAATATGAAAATGGCTCAAGGCTATGGTTCTACTGAAGCAGGTGTTGTTATCTTAAATTTGCAATCCAATCAAGTAAAAGGTTCAATTGGAGTTCCTTTGCAAGGAACTAAAGTAAAGATTTTGGATGAGAACAAAAAAGAAGTTGGAGTAAATAAAGATGGCATAATATATCTAACTTCAAATTCTATGATGAAATCTTATTACGATAAGTCATTAAATGAAAATGTTCTTGTAGATATAGACGGTGAAACTTGGCTTAACACTGGCGATGTTGGATATATTGATGAGACAAATCATTTATTCTTTAAAGAAAGAGAAAAACGACTAATTAAGATCTCAGGCATTAATGTATTCCCAAATGAAATAGAAGAGCTTGTTAATACTATTGACGAAATTAAGTTATCTTGCGCAAAACAAGGGGAATTAAACGGCAAGAGAATTGTTGAATTATATGTTGAATTAAAAGAGGGGATTGAGTATTCAAAAGATATTGAAAATAAAATTTTTGCAATAATATCTAAAAAGTTGTTGAAGTATTCAATGCCATCAAAAATTATTCCTGTAAAAAAACTTCCGTTAACTGAGCTTGGTAAAGTAGATTATAAAAACGTTCATTAGACAAAAAAAAATACGCTAAGCACACTTAGCGTAATTCTTTTTAGGAATTGTAATAATATTTTATTTTTGTGTGCCTGCCTCGATGTTGTATGCCTCTAAAATTTTATCACATACGATAGTTCTTGATTCTGTGTTAATAGGATGAGCGATGTCTCTGAATGTGCCATCTGGTGTCTTACGACTTGGCATTGCAATGAATACGCCATCTTTTCCCTCAATAATCTTGATATCGTGTACTGCGAAAGCATTGTCAATAACAATTGATGCCACTGCTTTCAATTTGCCTGTCTCTGTAGCTTTAGTTACAAGCCTGATTTGGATATCTGTGATTTCCATGTGAGCACTCCTTTTTATTTTTTTATGGAATAATTATACAAAAAATTATATTTATTGAAAAGACCCATTTTTTAAAAAATACGTAATATTATACGTAAATATATATTTTTGTGATATAATCTTATGCAATGAATAAAAAAATCTTAACAATTCAGGATATTTCGTGCGTAGGACAGTGCTCAATCACTGTAGCTTTGCCTAT
>CAMOQV010000067.1 GCA_946623205.1 uncultured Clostridia bacterium | reverse complement strand
GATTTCTATGCAGAAACATTAAAGAAGTTGCCAAAAGTTAATTCTATGGTTAAAACACAAGATGGTATGGCAAAGGTATTGAAGGTAGATGTTTTAAGAGAAAGAATTGAAGCTCAAATTCAAATTGATGATTCAATAGTAGATAAGATATATTCAATTGGAGAATTCGAATTAAAGAATGCGCCACAAGAAAACAAAGAGGACGAATCAGATGATGATTCTGACGTACTAATAACTAAAGAATAATATTGTGCATAAAAAAAATGTGTGCTAATATTAAAATACAAAATTTAAAAACAAACTAAAGGAGAAAATAAAATGGCTTACGTAATCAGTGACGATTGTATCAAATGTGGTTCTTGTGCAGAACAATGCCCAGTTTCAGCTATTACAGAAGGTGATAGCAAATATGAAATCGATGCTGGCACATGTCTAGACTGCGGTTCTTGCGCAGAACAATGCCCAGTTTCAGCTATTTCTCAAGGCTAATAGCTAAAGGAAGGTAACTTCAGAAAAAAAACGAAGAGCTCAGGCTCTTCTTTTTTTGTATATTTAACTTTTAGTTAAAGTTTGATATAATGAATAAAAATAGTTGGGGAAAATGCATGACAGATCTAGATAAACTAAATTTAGCATATTATTCACTAAAACAACAGATAGAATTTAAGCCAAAAATCGCGCTTGTGTGCGGTACTGGTCTTGGCAAACTTGCAGAATTAATTGAAGGATTTCAAGCGATTCCATATGAAAGCATAGAAGGTATGCCTATAAGTACAGTTGATGGGCATGCTGGTAGATTTGTATTTGGATATGTAAGAGGTGTTCCTGTAGTCATTATGCAAGGAAGAGTCCATTTGTATGAAGGATATTCTTCTCAAGATTCTGTATTGCCAATTAGATTAATGAAATTAATGGGTGCCGAATATCTATTCTTATCTAATGCCGCAGGAGGTATTACATATTTAGATGTTGGTACAATTGTTCTTTTAAAAGATCAAATATCTCAAATGGTTCCATCTCCACTTATTGGGCCAAACATTGATGCTTTAGGAACTAGATTCCCAAGTATGAGTGAAATCTACGATAAGCATTTAAGAGATATAGTAAAGCAAAGCGCTAAAGAATTGAATATGGATATCAAAGAAGGTGTCTATATGCAATTTGGTGGGCCACAATATGAAACTCCAGCAGAGATTCGTATGGCAAAGATCTTGGGCGCTGATGTAGTTGGAATGTCTACTTGCAATGAAGCCATTGCGGGTGCACATATGGGAATGAAAATAATTGGTGCTTCGGTTGTGTCTAATCCAGCAGCAGGTCTTGGAGATGTTCCTCTTGACCATATGCATGTAAAAGAAACGATGCATAAAGAAGTACAAAACCTTGCAAAGCTTGCGGGCAAAGTTATTGAAAAGATTAAATTGGAGAATAAATGGTAACTAGATACTACAACGCGAAAATCTATTCTGAAGGCAAAATCATTGAAGGCGAAATAATCGTTTATAACAATTTAATAGCTCATATTGGTGAGCCAGTCATGGGAACTATGGCAGATAATGAGGTAGACTTAAAAGGAAAATACGTTTTCCCAAGTTTTAAGAATTCACATTCTCATTCCCCAATGACTTTCTTAAGAAATGCGGCAGATGATATGCCACTAGGCGATTGGCTTAATACTCAAATATTCCCAAAAGAAGCTGTACTTAGAGAGGATGAGTGCTACTGGTTTACTAAGTTGGCAATCATGGAATACTTAAGAGGTGGCATCACGATGGCATCAGATATGTATTTTATGCTAGATCCAATAGCGCAAGCTTGCACAGAATCTGGTTTTAGAAATGTCTTATGCTATGGGGCTAATGATGCAGTATTAAACGGAAAGTCTCCAGCAAAAATATATGATTATGGTTTTTCTCAATTAAAAGGAAACTTTATAAGATATAGAGTTGGTATTCATGCTGAATACACTTGCTCAGAAAAACTTCTAAGAGAAATTTCTGAATATGTTAATGATAGAGGTGAACCAGTTTATGTTCATATGAGTGAAACAAAAGCTGAAGTAGAAGCTTGCAAAGCAAGATATGGCAAGACTCCGGTTCAACTATTTAGAGACTTAGGACTATTTAATGCAGGTGGCGTTGTATATCATATGGTTCATCCAGAAGGCGATGATCTAGATATTCTAAAAGAAATGAATGTAGGAGTTGTAACATGTCCTGCTTCAAATATGAAATTAGCAAGTGGAATTGCGCCAGTTAAGGAAATGCTTGAAAAAGGATTGAAAGTTGGAATTGGTACAGATGGCGCCGCATCAAACAATAGATTAGATATGTTTAGAGAGAACTATCTATTGTCCGTTGGACAAAAGATAAAATATAATGATGCAAGTGCATTAGGAACTAATGAAATTCTAAATATGGCAACAGAAAGTGCAGAAAGCTTGTTGGATTTGCCAATGCTTGGAGAATTAAAGCAAAATAGTTTTGCAGACTTTATTGTTGCAGATATGGCTTTGCCAAATTTATGGCCAGTTGAGAATATAGCAAATGCTATTGTATATTCAGGCGGTCCATCTAATATTTATATGACTGTTGTTAATGGTAAAGTGCTATATAAAGAAGGTCAATATTATATTAATGAGGACCCAGATAGAATCTTTGCAAAATGCCAAGAATCTTTGAAGGCGATTAAAGATAGAATCTAATGGAACAAACAAAGAAACAAAAGACAATTAGAATAGTGGGATTTATTGCGCTTACTATATTAATAGTAGTTGGCGTCATTTTGACTATATACTTTGTGCAAAAGGCAGATGAGGCTAAAAATCCACAAATAGATTATATTAAAGGGCAAATCAACCAAAAGATGGAATCTAATGATTGCTATTTTACTGTTACAAACTTTAAAACGTTAGGGATAGATGAACAAAAAAGCGAAGCTAATGTTCAAGTAGAAGTAAAGATTGAAGCAAGGCAAGATATGAATCTATCTATTACTAATTTTGCATTAGACGCAGGGAGCTATGTATCTCAAGAAGGATTTAAAGAAACTCTTGAAAAAGACGAAATTTTAACTTTTGAGTTAAATTATGTTGTCAAATTGGATAATTCCTTGTTATATCTTATATATAAGAATTTTAAAATTGCACTAGGTGAAGTGCAAATCTAAGGAGAAATCATGCTACAAGTTACAGATGTAATGCTTCAATTTGGCGGAAGAAAGCTATTTGAAGATGTTAATTTAAAATTCACTCCAGGGAATTGCTATGGTATTATTGGCGCAAATGGTGCAGGTAAATCTACATTCTTAAAGATTTTATCTGGCGAATTGGATACTACAAAAGGAACAGTTTCTGTTGGCAAGAACGAAAGAATTAGTGTTTTAAACCAAAACCAAAACGCTTTTGATGATTGCACAGTTATGAGAACTGTTTTATTAGGATACAAGAAGCTTGTAGATGTAATGGATGCTAAAGATGCTATCTATATGAAAGAAGATTTTTCTGAAGAAGATGGTATTAAAGCTGGTGAACTTGAAAATGAATTTGCAGAAATGGGCGGATGGGAAGCTGAAGCCGATGCTGCTACGCTTTTAAATGAATTAGGATTTGGTGAAGAATATCATCAAAAATTAATGGGTGAGTTAGATGGTAAGCAAAAGGTTAAAGTATTACTTGCTCAAGCTTTATTTGGAAACCCAGATATCCTAATCCTAGACGAACCTACAAACAACTTGGATGCTAAGACAATTATGTGGCTTGAAAGATTCTTATTAGATTTCAAGAACACTTTGATTATCGTATCTCACAACAGACACTTCTTAAATAAGGTTTGTACTCATATTTGCGATGTTGACTATGGCAAGATCAATATGTATGTTGGTAACTACGACTTCTGGTATGAAACAAACCAATTATTAGCAAGACAAGCAAAAGAAGCTAACAAGAAGGCAGAAGCAAGAGCAAAAGAATTACAAGAATTCATTGCTAAGTTCTCTGCAAATGCATCTAAAGCTAAGCAAGCTACATCTAGAAAGAAAGAATTGGAGAAATTAAAACTTGAAGATATTAAGCCTTCAATGAGAAAGTACCCATATATTAACTTCGACTTTGAACAAGAAGTAGGTAGAGAAATTTTGACAGTTGAACATTTAACAAAGAAAGGATATTTTGAGGATGTTTCATTTACTGTACAAAAAGACGAAAAGATTGCTTTTGTTGGCCCAAGATCAATCGACATTTCTATGTTGTTTGAAATCCTAATGGGAAATGAAGAAGCAGATTCAGGAACAATTGAATGGGGTAAGACAATTACAACAAGTTATGTTCCTCAAAATTTTGATAGTTATTTTGATGGATGCCACCTATCTTTGGTTAAATGGCTAGATCAATATTCTAAAGATCATACAGAAACATACCTAAGAAGCTGGTTAGGAAGAATGTTATTCTCAGGAGAAGAAGCTAAAAAAGAAGCTTGCGTCCTATCTGGAGGCGAGAAGGTTAGATGTATGATGGCAAGAGCCATGCTTCTTGGCGGAAACTTCCTAGTTTTGGATGAACCTACAAACCACTTAGATTTGGAAGCTATCACTTCTTTGAATAAGGGAATGATTAATTACAAAGGAAATATACTATTTGCTTCTCACGACCAAGAATTGATGCAAACAGTTGCTAATAGAATTATCGAAATTAACGGAACAAAGACATTCGATAAACTAACAACATACGAAGAGTATTTAGATCAACAATAATATTAATATATATAACAATTTATATACGAATTATGCCAGGCCTCATCCCGTTTATTGCCAAATGAGGCCGTTTTTATGCCAACTTTAAGGTTACAGCCAAAATTGCAACAAGTTGTTGCATTTTTTAAAAAAATTTTCTAAAAGTTGTTGACAACCCCTTTTTGCCATTGTATACTATGAGCGAAATAAATAAATTAGCTCATAATTTTCCCCCTTATCATATAATTTGAAGGAGCGTTACACGTTAGGTGTGGCGCTCCTTCATCTTTATAGAGAAACGTAGTATTTATCGATATTTTTTCATTGTATTTAGATTTATTATTTTTCAATTTTATGTACAATTTGCGACCAAAATATGCACAAAATTTAAAAATTGCAACAGGTTATTGCGTTTTTGTAGTAATGTGTTGAATTTGTTGGCAGTTTTTTAGGCCAAAACATAAAAATATCTTAATTAAGTGTGACAAACAATCGCACTCGAGAGTTTGGAGTGCCAAAAATGGGCCATTATTGACTTTGTTTATAGTAAAAAATATAATTATTATGATTAATTTTGGAGGTATGCATATGGGATGGCTAAAAAATCAATTTAGAAAAGTAATTCAATGGGAAGATCAAGACGATACTACTTTGGTTTACAAATATCCATTAGAGAAAAAACAAGAAATCATGAGAAAGTCTGTTTTGGTAGTAAATCCAGGACAAAAAGCTATATTTGTACAAGAAGGTAAGATCGCTGATGCTTTTGGGCCAGGTACATATGAATTATCAGATATTAAAAATATTCCAATTTTGACAACTCTATACAATTGGAAATTTGCTTGGGAAAGTCCATATACAGGAGATGTGTATTTTATCTCTACGAGACAAAATATTAACATGAAATGGGGAACAACTAACCCAGTTATGATGAGAGACCAAGATTTTGGTATGGTTAGAGTTAGAGGATTTGGTACTTATGCATTCTCTGTTGGTACTCCAACAAAAGCAATGGACGAGCTATGTGGATCTATGGGTAGATTTACAGTTAAGAATGTTGACGATTACTTTAGAAAAGTAATTACTTCAACTTTATCTAACGTTATTGCAGAATCTGAAATCCCAGCTCTAGATTTATCTATGCATTATGAAGAGTTAGCTAATGCAGCAAAGAATCGTCTAAAAGACGATTTTGCAAACATTGGTATTGAATTAAATGCTTTATACATTGAAAACATTTCACTTCCAGAAGAAGTAGAAAAGATGATGGACAAGAGAACATCAGTTGGCGTTATGAAAGGAAGCATGCAAGGTTATGCTCAAATGGAAAGCGTTGCTGCTATGCGTGATGCTGCTAAAAATCCAGGTGGTATGTCAGGTATTGGCATTGGCTTAGGTGCAGGTGTAGGCATGGGAAGAATGTTCGCTAGCGAAATGAAAGATGCATTATCTGGTGATGAAGCTCCAATTAAGGACGCAACAAGCAAATGTCCTTCTTGTGGATGCGAAGTAAAGAAGGGAGCAAAATTCTGCCCAGAATGTGGTGCTAAGCTAGCAGTCGCTCCAACAAAGAAATTCTGCCCAAATTGTGGCAAAGAAGTGTCTGGTAATAGTAAGTTCTGCCCAGAGTGTGGAGCTAAGCTATAATGGCCGAAACGGAGGCAATAAAGGGCAAGATATATAAGTGCCCTAATTGCGGATCAGATTTACGTTTTGATCCACAAACGAATAGATTAAAATGCACGCATTGTGGTTCTTTGCAAGACAAGGTTCCCGTCAAGAGTGCATTTGAAATTCCTTATACGCCAAATTCTGAAAAAGGATTTGTACCATGGGGTAATGCAAAAACACTTAAGTGTAGATC
>CAMOQV010000066.1 GCA_946623205.1 uncultured Clostridia bacterium | reverse complement strand
CTTAATTGTAATTCATCCATCTTTAGCATGATTTACCATCTCCTTCCACGTCAGCCTTTCCGCAGCCTGGTGTCATTTCTGAATAATTCATCAATGTTGGTAAAATAACATCTCTTGGGCCTTGTCTATCTACTGTTCCATTCTTTAGAACAATTATTTCGTCAGCAATATTTAAAATTCTTTCTTGGTGAGAAATAATTAGAATTGAACTATCTTTAATCTCTGCTCTCATCTTTTGGAACACTTTAATTAAATTATTGAAACTCCATAAATCAATACCAGCTTCTGGCTCATCAAAAATAGATAATTTTGCTGAACGAGCAATTACCGTCGCAATTTCAATTCTCTTTAATTCTCCACCAGATAGTGAATTATTAACTTCACGATTAATATAATCTCTTGCGCAAAGTCCAACTAAAGAAAGATATTCACAAGCATCAGCTGGTGCCATCTTCTTTCCTGTGGCCATTCTTATCAAATCTAGTACATTGATTCCCTTGAAACGAACAGGTTGTTGGAATGCAAATGCAATGCCCATTTTAGCACGATCTGTGATTGTTGTTTTCGTGATATCTTCATTTTCAAACAATATCTTTCCAGATGTTGGAGTCTCAATTCCTGCAATTAACTTAGCAAGAGTTGATTTACCGCCGCCATTTGGGCCTGTAATAACAACCAATTTATTATCTGGAATTGTTAAATTAATCTTTTGTACAATTTCTTTATTTGCATCTTCGCCTTTTACTATAAAAGATACATTCTTTAACTCTAGCATTTAATACCTCAAAAATTATTTCAAGTATATAATACTCTAAATTTATAAATTTAGCACCTAATTTCAATGCATATTTAAACTATGTCTTGCAGCAGCATTGTGCTCTACAATCATTTTTATGTTTTGACAAGAATATAAGTTGTCACACTCTCCACAAGTTGCAACACCTTTTGATTGCACACATTTTCTAATTGGGCACAAATATCCACAATATGGAGTTTTAGGCCCATCTTGTATTCTACAACCTGTACAATTAATCATATCCTTTGTTATTTCAACTTGATTTAACTTAGACCAAAGTAAAGCAATCTTTTCACGAAGAGCATCATCATTATTTATTGTTGCATTATATGCTTCACAAGTTTTGCAATCCAAGCCACAACAAGCAATAAGTTTATCTTTTGGTCTAAATTGGTAATTCACTCTTGCATCCCAATTTCTATTTTCACACCAATATACTGTCTTTTCTTGGATGTCGTAGACCATAGATACAACAGTTGGGCATATTTCTTGCGATGCCGCCTTTAATATACTGAACATATCATCTACATCAAAATCGTCTTTTACTTCTTTTAATAAAGATTCAACCTTTTGATATCTATCCCATCCCATCCAAGGATGTTGCTCTTTATCCCCTTTAAATGGAGAGAAATTTGTTAATACTTTGTATTCGGGCTTTTCATAATATTTATATCCTTGACCAGGAATGACATGTAATACATTTCCGTTCTTATCAGAAAGAGCTCCCATAAACGTTAATCCAGGGACAGAACATATTTCATTATTCTCTACGAATTCTTTCGTTTCATTAAAAGTCTTCTTTTGTAAAAGAAAATCTATATCTAAAACAATAATGTTTTTCTCATTACCTTTAGGATCGCTTCTTGAATCTGTTGGCCAACATGCAGGCATACCTACAAAATCGCCACGTGAATTCGCGCCAAAAATCGGCATCCATCCTTCCTTTTTATCATTGATTTCAATATAAACGCCTTCATCCTCCACTCGGATTCTATGCTCCATATCTAATATATCTAAGTTCCATCCGATTATTGTCTTTTTCTTATTTACAACAACACTTGTACACATACTTTTATTTCTCCATCTCCCACTCTTTTCTTGTCAAACATGAATAACGCAATGTATTATATTGTCCCTCAATAGCACAAGGAACATTATCTTTTGTAAAGGCATATTTAAATCCACATTTTTCTTGAACTCTTGCTGATTTATGATTATCCAACAACGAACCGCACCAAATTCTATTTAGTTTTAACTCTTCAAACGCATATTCCAACAATTTGTTTGCAGCCTCCGGAATTAAACCTTGACCCCAATATGGTTCGCCTATCCAATAACCAAGTTCAGCTTCATCTTCTTTTATTTCTATATTGCTAGCGTCTCTAAACAATAAACCAATACTTCCTATCGGCATATTTGAACTTTTTAGAATTACTGCATAAGTATAAGGCTTAGATAATACATTCTTTATTACGTATTTACTGTTTTCTACGCTTGTATGAACTGGCCAACCAGCGTTTAATCCGACATTAGGATTTGATGCATATTTATATAACTCTTTTGCATCTTCTTCTTGCCATGGTCTTAAATATAATCGTTCTGTTTCTAGAATCATTTCTTAATCAATCCTTTGTAGGTTTCTTCTACAATATCTTTTAATGCCTCTTTATTATCAACATCGTCAACTAAATACATTGTATTTGCGCCATCATAAGGAATAGCATCTTCCATATTAAAATTTGCATTAGTTGTTACCTTTTTAACTAAGAACCTATCATCGTAAATGCCACCGAACAACACTCCTTTATAGTACAAAAGATATTCTCCCATCATAGATTTACAAGAAATATCTTTTAACTGAGATAATTGCTCTAGTATAAAATCTCTATACTCTTTTGAACTTGCCATATGACCCCTTAGTGTTTATGATACTGTTCTTCTGCCCTTGTTATATTATCTGGATATATTTTAGCAAAATCGTTTTTCATTGAAACTGGTATATATCCCATCTGGATATATTCTTGAGATTTAGTATCCCAATCTTGCATTCCCCATTCTCTTACATTATCATCAGCAACTACCATATATGCTTGAGTTGGATATTGATTTCTAGAATCCAAAGTATAATACATCATACTTGTATCACTACCAGAATTACCAAATGCTAAAACCGGACGTTTGCCAATTTCTCTTTCAATATAAATTGCCTTATTTGCGTTTAAATTCTTTTGAATAAATCCACCCGTTATAATTAATTCATCGCCATTTACATATTTATAATTCATGTTTGATGGTTCATCTTCATGGCCTCTTTCCTTAACTTCAAATTCTGTACCAATTATATGATTTGAAGTGACATAATCTTTGATTGGAGAATTTGCAACAATTGCTCTTGTTGTTGTTCTTTCTGTCCCAGATACAACATAAATCGTAAATCCATTTTCATATAGAAACTTTACAACTTCAACCATTGGCAAATAGAAGCCATCAATATATCTCATATTATTAAAACTTTCTGTTTTCTTTTGGCCAAACGCTACAGCGTAATCATATAGTTCTTTAATTGTCATTCCAGCATATGCTTTCGCAAAGTTTCTTGCCAATGTTTCGTCAGCTACATACCCTGGCTCAATCGATGCTGCCACTGCTTTTAATTCATCAGAAACTTTATCTGGATGATCTACTAAGCAATATTCAATAAACATCATAGTATCGTAATATGTATAGTATGTTTCACAGGTTAATGTCCCATCCATGTCAAACACTGCTATTCTATCTTTTACTGGTATATAATTTGTTTCGTCTTTAGCATTTGTAACTTTGTTTACATAATTAATTAAGCTAGCTGAAACACTAGACTCCTCAGTCCAATATTCAGAAAGTGGCTCCGCTTTTTTGCTACATCCAAACGTAAACACGCAAACGGATAACATCATTATGACGATTGAAACAATCGCAATGCTTAATACTATCTTTCTATTTTTCATGCCCCTTCTCCTTAATATAAGTACTCTTTACTGATTATTTTACTATAAACAATCTTTAACATAAAGATGTGTCTTTCTATAAGATACAAATCAAACAAATAGTGGGCGTGGCCCACTTATTGTTTATTTAAGATATTTTTGTTGTTTTTGTAAATAACTAGATGATTGGTTCTAAATCTTCTTCTAGATTTTCGTCTTTAGCAATTTCATTGTCATTTTTAATTACGGCAACTTCTTTATCTGCTTGTTTGTCGTTCTTGACGGCATTTTTGTGAACATCTAAACCTAAATCATTTTGGAAATTTTTTTGATATTCTCCGCTTTTGTCGATTTTATGTACTTCTGTCGACTCATCAATTCTACGGCCACAAACGCCATTGTTTACGTTATTCATATATGGTTTTGCTTCATCATGTTCTTTCACAGATGTAATAACATTCATTGCAAATTCTGCTCTTTTCCTTTGCCCCTTAGGTAGAGCATTTAACCACGCTTCTTTATTTTCAGATATCGAATCTGGGTTATAATTTGGAATAAGGTGCGTCAAATAAGCATTAGTATTTTTTTGTAAATCATCAACATTGCCGCTATTTGCATTTTTATAGTCACGATACATATTAAATGAATCTTCAAATGCCTTATATTCTTTAGAAGGTCTTCTAAACAATCTACCGAAAACGCCACTGTTGATTCTATCAAGTTCTTTATCTATAGAAGCATCCCCTGGGATTTTTTTGTTTATACGATTTATAATATCTGTCCTATCGTCATATTTATTAAAACGAGAAGCATTGCTGCCGGCATCAATCCCGATTTGAGTCACTAACATTACTGAGTTTGTGCGCAAACGGTTTGTGTAAGTAATAATATCTTCATCTGTTTCATTTGGATCGTTTTGAGTTTTTGCAAGATTCGTAAGTTCTTTATTAATAGCGCCTATAGGATTTCGAATAAACTCTTTTACTCTTTGTTGCTCATTATTATTGACACAATATAATTTTTCATAACTATGTTTAATTTTGTCATCAGAATGGATTTTTGCATCCATCGCGATTAATTCAGATCTAGCCGTATAGATTAAATCATACAAATCGTCTTTAGTATCTCCCTCATACATTTCATGACGAGCAATATACGAAACGATTTTTGAAAATTTATTTGTTTTATCATCGCTGTTGATAATACGTAATAAGTCCTTCTTGTTGCACTTGTATAAATTTTTCCTGTCTGATTTATTCATGTAATGTCTCCTTGCAAAACTCATTATACAAAATGTACTGCAACAAAAGTGTCACAAAAACGCACCAAAACAATATGATTATTTTATCAGGGGGTGCGACTATTGCAGTGCTGATAAATTCTTTATTTTAATAATTGTTTTAAAGAACTCTTTACCTTCTCTAAATCATTATCCGTTAATAAAGGAATTAGTTTTTTGACTTCTTCTATATCTCTATCCCACCATTTTAACTTAAGTAACATATCAATTATTTCTTTGTCAAAACGATATTTCTTTACTATTGCAGGATTTCCAACAGCAATACCATATGATGGAACATCTTTAGAAACAACTGCATTAGCTCCAATTATAGCACCATCACCGATATGTATACCTGGCAATATCACAGCGTTTTGTCCTATCCAAACATCATTTCCTATAACAGTATCTCCTCTATTACCTCTTTGTTCAAAAGGTCTAGATAATCCTTTAAACTCATCTATTATTTCAAAAGGATATGCAGTCAAAGAGTCTAACATGTGATTGGCTCCATTCATTACAAATTCTACGCCTCTTGCTATACTGCAAAATTTGCCAATAATAAGTTTGTCTCCCATAAAATCATAATGATGTGTAACATGTTTTTCAAAGGATTCAGGACCTTCATTCATATCATCATAATATGAATAATCCCCTACAATAATATTAGGATTTGAAACAACGCTTTTTATGTAACAAAAAGTCTTAAATTTTGAATTTGGATAAATAGGTTTATATTTATTATCTGACATATATTTACTCCTCCTTTCATTATTCTACTTCCCAATAGTCAGCAAACAAACAGTTTCAAGATGTGCGACTATTGTAGTGCTGATATTTTATTTTAAAGTATTATATAGTTTTAAGAATTTTGTATCATTCATTTGCTCGTTAGTGATATATTTACCATCTTTAAATAATGCGTATGTTGTAATAGGTGTAGGAGCATTTTGTGCTTCTTCCTTACTATTTATATGAACTGCTTTAAATGGAATATTATTGTCTTTAGCTGTTTGTTCTACAATTGGAACATATTTTCCATTGAACGGGCATTGACTTGTATAGTATAAAACATAGCCTGATTCTTCAATATGTGGGTGTTTTGCACATTCTTTAAACATTGGTTTTAATGCATTCTTATCAAATGGAAAGTACCATAACTGTATTCCATTATCAGCTTCATCTGCTACTTCAAAACCTTTATACTTTAAATATTTTGGGTCAGCTAAAAATGGTAATTTCTTTTTGCTAGATAAAATACATAATCCAATCTTTCCTTTTGACTTAGAATCTTTAATGCAAGCATCTAATAAATCATTTGAATAGCCATGACCTTTAAATGATCCTGATACCCATAAACAATCTATGTACATATAACCATTTGCATCTATTGGATTCCAAGCATTTTCTGCTGGTATATATTCTATAAAGCATTTACCTCTTTCAACTGATTTTAAAAATACTAATCCATCATCAAATCTATCTTTTAACCAATTCTTTTTCGATGAAACTTGAATATCATTATTATTAGATATTGCACAACATATATGTTCTTTTTCTAAAT
>CAMOQV010000065.1 GCA_946623205.1 uncultured Clostridia bacterium | reverse complement strand
CTCACTTTCTTCTAAGTAGATTTTGTAAGGTATTTCCTTTTTGTTTTCCATTTTTATATTCTCCTTTTTATTAACTGATTAATTTCCGCATTCAATAGATATTTCATTGAATGTCTTTAGTAGATCGTCTACTACTAATTCTTTCTTTGCTTCGCCGGCTTTATCGATAACTGCTGTTCCTTTATTGAACATCATTAATCTTGAACCATATTCTACGGCGAATCTTAAATTATGTGTAACCATTAATGTTGTAATATGCTTTTCATTAACGATTCTATTAGTTAAATCCATGATATCTTGGCTTGTCTTTGGATCTAGAGCGGCTGTGTGTTCATCTAGCAATAATAAATCAATTGGAGTCATTGTTGCCATAATCAATGTTAATGCTTGTCTTTGACCGCCAGATAAAGAACCAACCTCTACGTTAATCTTATCTTCAAGTCCTAGATTTAAAGCACGAACCAAATCTTTGTACTCTTCAATCTTTTTCTTGTTTAATCCTCTAGATAATCCATATGGATTTCCTTTGTTTTCTGCAAGAGCTAAATTCTCAGCAATTGTCATTGTATTTGCTGTTCCCTTTGCTGGGTCTTGGAATACACGACCAATTCTTCTAGCTCTAATATATTCTGGTTGCTTTGTAATATCTTTGCCATTTAATAATATGTGACCATATTCAACAGGAATATTTCCGCTTATGATATTTAAAAGTGTTGTTTTACCAGAACCGTTGCTTCCAACGATTGACACGAATTCGCCCTCTTCTACAGATAGATTAAAGTTATCAAAAACTGTGGCTTCATTTACTGTGTCTTTATTGAATATCTTAGTGATATTATTTAATTCCAATATGCTAGACATTATTTAGCCTCCTTTTTGATCTTCTTATCTTTATTTAGAACAAATCCATTAACAACCAATATGATCGCGAAGATTAGTGCCATAAATAGTTTCAAATATGTTGTTGGCACGCCAACTGCGATTACTATATTTAGTGCTGCTGTATATATCAAAGCGCCTACTATTGCAGCGGTTGTGCCTTTTACGAATTTAACATTCTTAAAGATTGCACATCCAATAATTACGCTGGCAAGAGCTAGAACTACCATACCTGTTCCAGATGCATTATCATAGAATGTCATGTATTGGCTATATATTGCTCCTGCAACTCCTACCATTGAATTTGCGATAACTAGTCCTAATATCTTATAAGTTCCACTGTTACATCCTAAAGATGTACACATTTGCTCGTTGTTACCAACAGCTCTTAACATAAATCCTGTTTTTGTCTTTAAGAATAGATCTAATAATACTTTAAATATTGCTACTACAATTATTAAAATGATAATAATTCCAACTGCTCTTACATGGATATCTGACCCAAACAAATCAATAAACTTGTTGTTGAATAGCGTTGCTTTGCTAGTAACCTTTGAATATGGAATCAAAGTTGAATTACCTGTTGCTAAAGATATACCTAAATTTGCAGATAGTAAAGCTGTCATTGTAATGATTCCTGACAATAGATTACTAATCTTCAATTTAACGTGTAAAAGTCCTGTTATTAATCCTGCTATACCACCAGCTACCAATGATCCTACTAGTGCTACATAGAATGGACATCCTGCTTTCATTAAGCCAATGCAGACTACTGCCCCAAATGGAAATGATCCATCTACTGTCAAATCTGGGAAGTCCAAGATTTTGTAGCTTATGTATACGCCCATTGCAACTAGGGCGTAACATAAACCTTGTTCTAATATTTGTAATAATATATTTAAAGCCATTTTTAATCCTTTCTAGTTATTTTATGCTTGTGAATCTACATCTTGACCAGCGTTTTCTGGAATAGCAATTCCTAAAGCATCTGCAACCTTCTTTGAATAGCAGTTGAAGCTATCTTTTACTTGGATTGCTGTTTCGTTGCTTGCAACTACTTCGCCCTTTAAGATTTTTGCCATAAGGATACCTGTTTGTTTTCCAAGTGCTACATAGTCTAAAGAAGCTGATGCGATACATCCATTCTTAACTTGGTCAATTTCGCTTCCGAATACTGGTATGTTCTTTGCATTTGCTGCTGCTAATACAAACTCTAGAGCTGCAACTACTGTGTTATCTGTTAAGTTTGTGATACAGTCAATATCTTTATTACATAATGCTTCTGCTGCAGTTTGTATTTCTCTTGCTTCTGTAATAGTTTGTTCAACAATTGTAATTCCTAATGCTGAAGCCTTAGTCTTTAATGTTTCGATTTGGCTGATTGAGTTTGGTTCTGTTTTTGTATATAAAACACCAATGCTATCTACATCTGGGATGAAAGCTTTAATCAAAGCTAATTGTCCATCAAAATCTAATAAATCGCTTGAACCTGTTACATTATTCATTGTTGCTAATCCACAACCAGCTGGATCAGATACTGCGCAATATACAACTGGAATAGTTCCTTGAGCTGCATTAGCTGCTGCTACTGCAGTTGGAGTTGCAATTGCTGCCATTATTTCGTAATTTTTGCTTACCATTGTTTGTGCTTGAGCACCAGAAACAGTTGGATCTGCGTTGCTGTTTTGGAAGTCAATTTTATAACCACCTAGGTCTTCGCCTAGTTCTTCTTTTAAACCTGCTACGATACCGTTGTAGCAATCATCTAGTGATGGGTGTGAAACGAATTGGATAATACCAATTGTCTTTTTATTTGAACATGCGCTGAATGATAATGCACATGCTGTAATTGTTGCGATAACTAATACTAATACTAAAATTCTAACTGATAACTTTTTCATAATAATTTACTCCTATAATTTAATTTATTTTGATCACTATAAGTCAGTGTCTAACTTTTAATAAAAGTTAAACGCGCCATCGCCATCGATATATTGATACAAAATACTTAATAATCATAGTCGCTCCTTATATGTTTTTGCATAAAAAAAAGCTTTTGCCTATAAAGGACAAAAGCTTGATATTTCTTTTGTTATGCCACCCCATGCGCTTGCATGTATTTCTGTGTACCATCATACACTCTCACTGTTACGGTGTGATGCCGTCGGGTATTAGCCGCCCTCAATGATCCATTCGCTTTTATTCAATTGCTTTGTTCCACCTAACCAAAGCTCTCTGTGAATTTCCTAAAAGTTACTCCTTCATTTCGTAGGTTTCAGGTTTTATAGTTTGAATAATACACTACTTTTTTTTGCATGTCAATAGTATTTTGCTATTTTTTATTTTTTTCACTTGAACGCTTATCATTAATGATTTTCATATGTTCTGCAGTGATTAATTCTACGTTATTCTCTTTAGCCCATTTAACGCATCCTTTTAATACTACAGATAAGAAAACACGTGGTACTCCTAAGATAGTTTGAAGCGCATCGTCTGTGAATTTAACTTTATCATCTGCTCTATCTGCAGCATATCTAACAGATTCTAATGAAGCTTGTCTTACTTGTAATAATTCTGCTCTCATCTTTGTCTTTCTATGGAACCAGAAATTCTTAGAATCTCTATAGCCATAATCTACAGGCAAATTTGGGAAGTCTTTTGATCTAACGCCATTTATAATGGCGTCTGCATATTTCTTCTTCATTAAGATCTTATCTACTCTTAAAATAAAGTGCGCGCCAAATTTACTAGTAATACCATTAAAATCATGATATGGAGGTTCATAGCCATTTAATTCACCTGGCTTATCTTTATCTGCTCCATCTAACTCTCTCATCCATGTACACTCAATAGATTCAATAGCATCAGTTAAAACCATAGGTCTTTTCTCGCCGGTTTCTTCTTCAATCAAACTCTTTTCTAGTTTGAAGTTACACTTAGGCATCTTCTCTGATGGCTTATCCCCTGGCCAAGAAAGCTTCACAGCCTCTTTAAATGACTTAGGATTGTCATCTATAAAGTTAATGGCACATTTCCCTGTTCTTAGAATATTTTGCGCTGTATTTGACGAATTTCTACAGCACAACAACATTGCATAGTAATCTTTTCCCGCAACGTAATATGGTTGTACTAGAGAATATGGTCCAAGGTTAGTCATTCCATCTTCGCATAATGTACTAATAACAACTGTTGGCATTGGGAAAAATAGTGATGTTTGATAAAAATTGTCTACTATTCTTAAATTTTCAAAACTGCTCATAATGCTTCTCCTCTTGTCGTCTTTTATTATATATGCTTATGAATTAAAGTCAAGTTAGCAAAGAATACAAGGAGTCCTAAGGCTCCTTGTATTCGCGTAAGAGGTTATTTAATTATAAATTATTTATGTACTTAACTGCTTCACTGACTGCAACCGCACCATCGGCTGTAGCTGTTACTAATTGTCTAACATTCTTTACTCTGTTATCACCAGCAACAAATATGCCCTTTGCGTTTGTAGTACAGTCTTCTCCGGCTACGATATAACCTGATTGATCTAGGTTAACTACCTTGCCAAAGTTTTGATTTTCAGGAATTCTACCTACTGCTACGAATAATCCTTTAACTTCGATTACTCTTGTAGATCCGTCCTTATTTAATACTTCAATGCTTTCCAATCTCTTGTCTGCATTTAGTTTAACTACTTGAGAATTTAAAACGAACTCTACATTCTCTCTTTCTTTTAAGCTCTTAACTGTAGCATCT
Organism: uncultured Clostridia bacterium; assembly: GCA_946623205.1. Taxonomy (GTDB): domain Bacteria; phylum Bacillota; class Clostridia; order Christensenellales; family UBA3700; genus UBA3700. The sequence goes on along the minus strand of CAMOQV010000065.1, from coordinate 2,050 downwards.
TCTCCCCTGAATTCATCACGTCTATGTATGATATATACCTTTTCTGCAATGTCTGCAAGGTACAAAGCATCCTCAAGCGCAGTATTGCCTCCGCCTACAACTGCTACACTCTTTTTTCTATAGAATGCCCCATCGCAAGTTGCACAATATGAAATACCACGTCCAACTAACTCATCTTCTCTTTCTACGCCAAGCTTTCTGTTTTCAGAGCCTGTTGCAATGATTACAGCTTTTGCTTGATATACATTAGATTCTGTAACGACTTCCTTAATATCGCCAAGATCTCTAATATCTACGGCCTTTTCAAATACAAATTCAGCACCTAGCGCTTGAGCTTGCTCGTAAACCTTCGTTGCGAACTCAAATCCTGAGATATGAGCTGCAACTGGATAGTTTTCGATATCTGGAGTATTTATTATTTGGCCACCATATGCCTTAGCTTCTAGAACTAAAACACTCTTTGATGCTCTCTTCGCATAAATCGCTGAAGTTAATCCTGCTGGTCCTGCTCCTATGATAATAATATCGTACATATTAGTCTCCGATTAATTTTAATAATTCTGCCTTTGGTTTGAAGCCTACACTTCTTGCAACTTCTTCACCATTTTTAAATGCTACTACACATGGAATTGAGAATACTTCATATTTTTCTGCTAGATCTTCTTCGTCATCAATGTTAATTGAGACTACTTTAACATCTGCTCTTTCATCTGCAATCTCATGTACAATTGGTTTTAACATTTGGCAAGGTCCACACCAATCTGCGTTGAAATCTGCCAAAACTACCTTATCTGATTTTAAAACTTCTTGTTCGAAGTTCTTTTCATTTACGTCAATAACTGCCATTGTTTCCCTCCTATTTTAATAGCGCCTTAATTTCTTCCTCGATCTTTTCTGGAGTATAATCTGGGCTATATCTCTTTAATACATTACCTTCTTTATCTACTAAGAATTTTGTGAAGTTCCATTTGATATCGCTATCTTTCTTTGTTGATTTAGATAAGAACTTCATTAGCTTTGCAGTAAACTTGCTTCCAATGATTTGATTATCTTGTGGTTGAGCAGCCTTTAAGAATGTATATAATGGCTCTTCATCTTCACCGTTTACTTTAATCTTTGCTAATTGATCAAATTGTGTCTTATATTTAGCTGTACAGAATTCGTGGATTTTATCATCTGATCCTGGAGCTTGTCCCATAAATTGGTTGCATGGGAAATCCAAAATTTCAAATCCTTGATCATGATAAGCTTCATATAGCTTTTCTAATCCTTCATATTGTGGTGTGAATCCACATCCAGTTGCTGTGTTAACAACTAAAACTACTTTTCCCTTTAGTGAAGCTAAATCTAACTCCCCTTGATCCTTTCTTTTTTTTACTTTGAAATCATAAAATGACATATTCATATATCTCCTTTCTTTTTTTACTTTGTTAAATTGCAGCAATCGCTTTCTGTCTCTTTTCCGTCGTTTAGAATCTTATATAAAATTTTTCTAAACATGATTGCTTCATCTAGAGTAAGCCAGTTCTCTTGTGCTAATGTCTTTGGAACATCTACTGCCTTCTCTTTTAAGTCGCTACCTTTTTGAGTTAACTTGATAACAAGATTTCTTTTATCCTTTTCATCTTTAGCTATCTCAACATATCCTTTTTGTTGTAGCTTCTTTAATAGTGGAGCTAATGTGTTAGCTTGCAAATATAGACAATCAACTAGTACCTTTTCATTAACTTGCTTCTTCTCCCACATTACCATCATTACAATGTATTGAGTGTATGTTAAATCAAGTTCTTTTAATAATGGTTGATATCTTCTGATAACTTTATTTGCCGCTGCATATATAGGAAAACAAAGTTGATTTTTTAATAATAAAGCATCAAATTTTTCTTCCATCTTTCTTACCTCCACCAATAATATATCGCATACGACATATTTTTGTCAAGAGCAAATTTGATAATTTTACAAAAAAAATTAGACGACCATTTCTGATCGTCTATCTGGCGCCCTCAATAGGACTCGAACCTATGACACTGCGGTTAACAGCCGCATGCTC
>CAMOQV010000064.1 GCA_946623205.1 uncultured Clostridia bacterium | reverse complement strand
AAAAATAAAGAATTTATTTGTTTTCTACGATTTCTTTTGTTTGTCTTGCAATTACTAATTCTTCATTAGTTGGAATAACCAAAATTCTTACTTTTGAGTTATCTGTAGCGATATCAATAAATTGACCTCTAGAACCCCAGTTTTTCTTGTGATCTAGTTCAATTCCTAAGAATTCCATGTTTTCCATAATTGATTCTCTAGATTCAAATGCGTTCTCACCGATACCACCTGTGAATACAACACAATCTAGACCGTTCATAGCAGCAGCATATGCACCGATATACTTTTGTGTATCATATACGAACATTTCAAGAGCTAGTCCTGCTCTTTCGTTTCCTTGCTTGTCTCTTGCTTCGTATAAATCTCTTGAGTCAGAAGATACACCGCTTACGCCAAGATATCCGCATTCTTTGTTTAGATATGTAACAGTTTCTTTGAATGTCATACCCTTTCTATCTGCAAGCATTTCAGCAGCAGCAACATCGATATCACCGCTACGTGTTCCCATTGGGATACCAGCAAGTGGTGTCATACCCATAGATGTATCTACGCACTTTCCATCTAAAACTGCAGAAATAGATGAACCATTTCCTAAGTGGCAAGTAACGATCTTTCTAGCTGGGTAGCCTTTAGATGTTAAATACTTGATAGCTTCTTGAGATACAAAGTTGTGGCTTGTTCCATGAGCACCATATCTACGAACATGGTAAGCTTCATAATCTTCATATTTAATAGCATATAAGCCAGCCTTCTTTGGCATTGTTGCGTGGAAAGCTGTATCTGGAACCATAACGTTTGGAACGTTTGGTAAAATAGCCATACATGCTTCAATACAAGCAATGTGAGCTGGGTCATGCAATGGAGCAAAAGGAATATTTTCCTTTAGAACACTAATAACGTCCTTTGTAATTAATGTTGGAGTCATAATAGCTTCTCCAGCATTTACATATCTATGACCGATAGCAGCTATCTCATCGATTGATTTAATAACGCCCATCTTTGCGTCTGTTAAAGCTTCCATAACTTCGTTGAAAGCTTCTGTATGATTTGCAAGTGGCTTTTCGAATACGAACTTTTCACCATTTGCTTTATGTGTAACTTTTGTTCCGTTGATACCAATTCTTTCGATACCACCTGTGCATAGAGCGCTTTCTGTTGTCATATCGATCAATTGATATTTAAGTGATGAACTACCTGCGTTAATTACTAATACTTTCATTATAAATCCCCTTATTCATTATTCTGCTTGGCAAGCTGTAACTGCTACCAAGATAACAATATCTTCTACTACACATCCTCTAGATAAATCGTTTAGAGGTTTAGCGAATCCTTGACAAACTGGTCCAATAGCCATGTATCCACCAAAACGTTGAGCAATCTTATAACCAATGTTACCAGCGTTGATATTTGGGAATACAAATACGTTAGCATGTCCAGCAACTGTTGAACCTGGAGCCTTTAAAGCGGCAACTGTTTCTGAAACAGCTGCGTCGAATTGGAACTCACCGTCAATCTTTAAATCTGGAGCAGCAGCCTTAGCGATTTCTAAAGCTTCTTGCATCTTTGGAACTGATTTGAAATATTTATCATCGTTACCAGAACCTTTTGTTGAGAATGATAACATAGCAACCTTTGGATCAAGATTAACGATTGATTTAGCTGTTGCAGCTGATGCAATAGCGATATCTGCGATTTGTTGAGCATCTGGCTCGATGTTGATAGCACAATCTGCAAATACTGCAGCGCCATCTGGATTATATGGATGTGGAAGCTTTTCATCAGCAATCATAATAAAGCAGCTAGATACTGTTTTGATTCCAGGAGCTGTCTTAATAACTTGTAGACCTGGACGAAGTGTATTTGCTGTTGAGTGGCAAGCGCCAGATACATAACCATCTACATCTCCATTCTTTAGCATTAATGCACCAAACATTGTTCTATCTTTAGCTTGAGCAGCAGCTTGTTCTTCTGTCATGCCCTTAGCCTTTCTTGCTTCATATAAAATGTTTGCATATAAAGCTGTCTTTTCGCTTGTTTCAGGATCAACAATTGTAACTCCTGTTAAATCTACATCTGGAGCAACTGCCTTGCATTCTGCTTCGTTACCAATTAGAACGATTTTTGCAATGCCTTGCTTTGTAATTTCTGCTGCAGCTTCAATAACTCTCTTATCTTCACCTTCGCAAAGTACAATTGTCTTGTTTAATGTTTTAGCTTTATTGATAATGCTATCTACTAACTTACTCATGTGAGCCTCCAAAATGACTTTATTTTTAAAATATTTTAATTTATAATGCTATTATAAACGCACAAAATATTTAATGTAAAGAAATTTAAAGGAAAAACTATGCGAATTGGATTTATCGTAGCTGAATATAACCCTCTTCATAACGGGCACATAAAACACATTCAAAAAACAAAAAAGGATCTATCTTGTGATGCAATCGTTTGCGTTATGAGTGGGGATTTCGTCCAAAGAGGAGAAGCAGCTATTGCAGATAAATATACAAGAGCTAGATGGGCTATTGAAGCTGGCGCAGATATGGTTGTAGAGCTTCCTGTTGAATTCGTTTTGGGCTCTGCTCAAATCTTTGCAGACGGCGCAGCCAAAGTAATTGATTACTTTGATTGCGAGAAATACATTTCGTTTGGTAGCGAATGTGGAAGCGAATATGTGCTTCGAAAAATTGTAGAGATAATGGAATCAGAAGAATTTCAAGGCTACCTTCACGATACTATTAAAGATGGCAATTCTTACGCCCAATCTCAAAAGATTGCTCTTGAAAAATATTTAGATGCTCATCAAATAGATAAATCTATTGCTTCAATTTTAGATGGTTCAAATAACATTTTAGGAATCGAATATATAAAGGCTATAAAATACATGGCAATTGAGCCTTATACAATAAAACGCGATGGAGATTACAATTCATCTGATGACAATGAAAATCCATCCGCAACTCAAATCAGAAAAGCGCTATATAATGGCGAAAGCATTGATGCAAAGGTTCCACCATTCGTTAGTGAGGAATTAATAGGTGCTCAAGATTGCAAAGACAAATTATTCTCTATCATAAAATACGAGTTTTCAAAGAAGAAAAATCTAGATAAAATCTTTGGAATGCAAGAAGGCTTGAACAATAGGTTTAAGAACTATTTGGATAAAGCTAACTCATATAATGAGTTTATGGATCAAGTTAAGACAAAGAGATATTCTGAATCTACTCTTGCTCGTGCTCTTATGAATGCGCTTTTAGATAACACTTTAAAATTTGAAGATATGTTTAATCACTTCCCTGATTATCTAAACATCTTAGCAATAAGAGAAGACAAAAAAGATTTATTAGGAATTATTGAAGCAGATTTGGTTACAAAGCCAGCCGAACTACAAAAACTAGAAAGAGATAAACACGTAGATTCTTCGTTAGACAAAAAGGCATCTAATCTATTTAAATCATTAAATTACGAATACGATAATTACATGCAAATAATAAAATAGAATAATATTAAAGCAAAAAATAAGCAGAGGTTTTTGATATGATACCTCCAATGTTTTTACTTTTTCAAGTGTCCACTTTGGAGGTATCATATCATATCACCAACCTCTCTTATGTATTATGAATATGTTTATTTATTATACGTCTTGTAGAGATTCTTTATGTTCTTTTATCTCTTCCTCAAGCTCTACATCCTCAATAAGTTCTTCTTCCTTAAAGAAAGTAGTTTTTAGTGAAGTCTTCTCAATTAGTTTATCGCAAAGAAGTAATATTTGAGGTAACGCAAGGACAATCAAGAATACAGATACTAAACATCCTCTACATAACAAGAAACCAATCTCAGATATAATTGCAATATTAGATAGTGCGCCTACAAGAAGTGGAGCAATAATCAAAATACTTCCTGATGAGAATATTGTTGGCAACGATGTATATAGTGTCCTTTGCAAAGCATCATATTTATCCATTGTTTTTCTGTTATCAATATATTGTGATGTCATCAAAATACCATAGTCTATTGTTGCACCCATTTGAATACACATTACAACAAGGTAAGTTATAAAGAACAATTGATCATTTGCAATAGTATTAATTGAGAAGTTAATCCAAATTGCACCTTGCACAATTAGTACTAATAGAACTGGTATAGAGATAGACTTAAATGCAATAAGAACTAATGCAAGTATTGAGAATAAGCTAATAATATTTATTATCTTAGCGTCATTATTATATGTTTCTCTAATATCATAATAAACAATGCTCTCGCCTACGAAATAGATCTCTTTATCTGAATAATTAGTTTGCAAATACTCTCTTACTTTATGAGATACTTCAAAGGCTTGTTCTTCAGCAACACCACAATCCATTGTAAATACAATTCTAGAGTATTTATCGTTATCTAGCATATTTAACAACTTAGAGATACTTGTTCGTTCAAATTGACTATATATGATTGAGTCTTTATTTTTCTTTTCTTCTTTTAATAGGTCAATTAATTGGCCTAGTGTAACAACATCGCTATCAAAATTACCTGCATTCCAAAGCACTTTTATCTCCAGGTTATTAAGACCGTATTCATCTCTTAACTGTCCTTTAGATATTTCCATATCTTTATATTGAGACAAAGATTGAGCACTAGTTATAATCTTTCTTCCATCGCTTGTCTCAATATTCATAATTCCTTCAATTAATTCCTCTTGTAAATCATAATCAATCTTACCATCAATGTCTGGAATCATAATAATGAATGGAGTATTTTGACCATATGTAGATTGTATATCTGCATCTTCTAGATTAATTTGAGAATTATCTCTTGAAGAAGCCTTTAAACTATATGAGTATGTAGATAGATAATTGAATACAGCTCCACAAACTATTGCAATTAGTAATATTACTGGAACTACTATTTGTGTCTTTCTCTCAAATTGTAATAAGCCCTTATATTTAAATCTAATTGGCTTATGAACTGTCTTTTGAATTGGTTTATTGAATAGAATAATTAGTGATGGCATTAAGAAGAATACTGTTAATAAGCTTATAACAATACTCTTTGCAAGTACCATACCAATATCATAACCAATACTGAATTTCATAAATACAAGAGAAATCAAACCAGCCACCGTTGTTAAACTTGAAGATAGAATAGCAACATATGTAGATGACAATGCATTTCTCATTGCAATCTTACTATCTGGTGTTAGTGTCTTTTCATATTCATACCTATGCAATAATACAATTGAATAATCCATAGAAAGAGCTAATTGTAATACTGCACAAATAGCATTAGTTACGAAACAAATTTGTCCCATAAAGTAGTTTGTGCCCATATTTAATAGAATTGCAACACCTAAGATTATTAATACGATTAGTGGCTCAATATAGGCATTAGAAGAGATAAGAAGTACTCCTGTTATAACAACTATTGCTAAAGCTAAGACAATTAGCATATCTTTTATCATATGCTCTTGATAGAATACCATGGTAATGGCAGAGCCATTCATCTCGTATTCATATCCACTTTCGTTTAATATACCTCTAATGTCATTAATACAATTCTCTACTTTTGGATCAAATGAACTTACATTTAGGAATATAGATATTAATGCCTTACCATCTTTATACGAACTATCTTTATCAAAAACGGCAGCTGTAACACAATCAAGCTTTAAAATCTCATCTGCAATTTTACTAGCTTGTTTTTCTGTAACACCTTTAAGCATTACATTGGCATTTCCGTATTCGCCAAATTCTTCTGTCATTTTTGTTAAATCTTGCTTGGATATTGAATCTTTCTCTAGATATTTTGTTAAGTCATAATTTAATTCTACCTTTGGAATTAATATACAACTTCCAACTAAGAGTAAAACGAAAATACCCAAAAAGACATAACGATTATGTACAATAAACTTTGAAATTCTGTCTTTAATTGTCATCTTCTCTTTCATGAGTCAATCTCCTTTATCCTATTTCAAACAAAATTATAACCACATTAATTCAACATATAAACTATATTTGTAGGTCAATTTTGCACATTTGTACTACAAAATGATATAATTCTATTTGAGGTGCATTATGGGAACTTATAAGGAACAAAATTATGAAACTAAATCAATGATTTCAGCTTCACTAAAAAAGCTTATGAAAACAAAGCCATTTAATAAGATTACAGTTAAACAGATAATCGATGACTGTGGAATTGTTAGAAATACATTCTATTACCACTTTGAAGACACTACGGATTTACTTCGTTGGACTTTAAGAGAAGACGCCCTAAAAAAGATTCCATCAATAGAAAATAATAAAGACTTAGGCTTAGTAATAGATGGCTTTTGCAGCTTTGTGCTAGATAATAGATCACTAATGTTATCTATTGCTGATTCCCTAAGTTATTATGATTTAAAAAGAGTTTTTTATAAAGACTTATTTGCCATTATTCAACAAAATATAAATGACGCGATTAATGCCCATTCACTAACAATAAGCAACGATTTTAGACAGTTCTTTGAAGACATTTGTTGCTCCGCTTTAGCCCCAATCTTTTTTGATTTATTACAAGCGCCAAATGACACTATAGTAAATAAGCGAATCAGTTATGCTAAAGCTCTTCTTTTGGAATCTATAAGATCAACTTTAATATATGCATCTAATGCAAAACTTTAATGTATAAACTATAAGCGAC
>CAMOQV010000063.1 GCA_946623205.1 uncultured Clostridia bacterium | reverse complement strand
TTTCAGTATGAAAAAGGGACTGTTCTTAAATTTTAGGTTTTCGAACAGCCCCTTTTTTGCATTGAAATATGGAGGTCCTTAGGCCTCCATACTTCGAAAATAATTTAGGTTTACAACGAATAATCGATTAAATCTTTTTTAGTTTATACATAACAAATGTATATATGCCACTTACTACCATTCCTACAATTACCATTACAGATTGGTTTAATCCACTACCTATAATGTTTGTTATTACAGATATCAATATACAGATAACAAATGGTATAGCAGTCATCTTTGCATACTTAGCCATTAGAGCTACTAGTAATCCTCCAAATATAGCAGGTATTACATATGGAGAAACAGGCTTTACTGCTTCTACGATACTTTCTTGTAACAAAGCTAGTGGTATTAATCCTATAAGGATTATCACCGTTGTTACGATGCTTGATACAGCAATTGAAATAGTAGTGATAATCTCTTGCTCTTCTGTGCCTTGTTGGCACTTTGTTATGTTTTGAGCATTTATAGCACAAGGTAATTTCAAGTTACTGATGTTACCAGTGATAAATGATAAATATTGTCCACCTGTGCCCAATAGTGGCGCATATGATATAGCTTCTACAAAGCCAACGATAAAATATGCTCCAACGATTGCTGGCAATGTCTTTAAAAATAGACTCCAATCTGGTGTTACTTTTGCTTCTAAGCAAAATAGAATTGGAACAAGTAATATTAGCGCTAATGTTGCCCATGTAAAGATACGGCCAATATTGTGCATTTGGTTATTGTGTTCTTCTCTAGTTTCTGCAACTTTAAACAAATTCTTCATCTTGACCCCCCTTACGCAAATAGCCCTGTGCAAGCATATGCAATTGCCATTGATCCTACCATTGCCAAAGGCAAAGCGTAGTTTTCTATCCATTTTTGTTTACCAAATTTCAATAGCACGCCACAAATGCCCATGATTATTACACTTGCTGCCCAAGCTATTAATGTAACTTCTCCAAATGTCGTTATCCCTGCAGCATCCGTTTTTGGATCACCTAATGCAAAGAATGCATTAACAACGATAGCTGATGTCATTCCGGCTAACATACCACCCATCAATGCCCCTGTTACTGCATTCATTGCTTTTTCATTCTTTTGTTGCAATGAAGCTAGTGAGTTTTGATATTTCTTATAGAAAATAGCATTAAATAATGGACCTGATATAATACCAACTGTCATTAGTGTTAAAGCTGTTGCTATTAATACCATTTGATCAGAAGCATCTCCGCCTTCTGAAAATACTATTTGTTGTGCATATATCTCGTATTGTAAAGCTCCGATTACGCTCAATCTTATCCAAGATATTGCCATACCAACGAATGTCATCAATATGCCAACACCAATTACAATTGGAATAGATGGAACAATCGAAAAAACTGCACTAGATTTTACGGCTTGCATAATTATGTCTTTAGACATACCTATTGCTTTGCCTCTTTTTATTGCTTTGATAAGGAATGCTATACTCATAGCTAAAACTGCTACAACGATTACAGCACCTATTATCCATACTGAGACTAAACTTTGTGGCATATCTCCTCCTAGCAACTCTTTATAAGTCTTATATAGAATGATGTAGCTCTTTCTACAACTTCTAATCTAATTCTTTCGTCATTTCCATGAATTCCAGCTCTTTCTTGATTAGTTAAATCACAAGCTGAAAAACGGTATACTTTGTCAGATATTCTTCCATAATGGCTACTATCTGAATGAGCTAACATAACATATGGTAAAACAACTGCTCCATCCCAAGTTGATACTATAGCATTACCAAGCTTATCCCATGCTTCCCCTGAAGATACAGATATAGGAGATGGATTAGAACCATTAATTATAGAAAGCTCAACTTTATCATTATTTATAGTCTTATTTAGATATTCAATTACGCTATCTATAGATTCGTCTAAATTGATACGTATATTTGAAACCATTGTTGCTTGTGGTGGAATTACATTTTCAGTGTTAGATCCCTTAAATTGAGTAAATGCTACAGTTGTTCTTAAAAGAGCATTTATTTCGCCTCCAATTAGTTTCCCTGCAAGTCCTAATAATGGCTTAAACAACCAAAGATTAGCAAGTACCATTCTAAGTGCCCAAACCTTTGAATATCTCCCTATTTCATCTAATAGTTTTAAAGTTGCTTCAGATAGGTGCATTTTAAATGGATGTTTTTCTATTCTAATGCAAGCATTAGATAGTGTTGGAATTGGACTGTTTTTCTTTGGAGCAGATGCATGTCCACCTGCAGACTTAACTGAATACTTTAGATTTAATAATCCTTTTTCAGCAATACCAACTACTGCGCATTGTTCTTCAACGCCTGGGAACACTTTTTGAACAACGGCACCACCTTCGTCTAGAACCATTCCAAGTTCAATATTGTTATCTTCAAAATATTTAACTATATTTGGTGCGCCTTCATTGTTAACTTCCTCGCCACCAGAAAAAGCTAAATAGATATCGTTTTCAGGCTTGAAACCTTGAGATATTAAAGTATCTGCTGCAAATAGCGCTGCATTGAACGTTACCTTTGTATCAACTGAACCTCTTCCCCACAATTCGCCGTTTTCAATAATTGCATCAAAAGCTGGCTTTGTCCATTTTTCTTCATCAACGGGAACAACATCATAATGTGCCATCAATACTGTTGGTTTCTCGTGCTTTTTGCCTTCCCATTTATATAAAAGCGCTCTACCTTCGAATTTCTGTAGAGAACAAACTTTATATACATTAGGATATAAAGTTGGCAATAAATCAACTAACTTTTCAAATTCTTTATCATCTTCTAATGATGTATCTCTAAAAGAAACAGTTTTGCATCTAATCAATTCTTGTAAATTGGAAATGTTCTTTTGCTTATCAAATACAATTTCTTCTGTATTTTTAACATAGTTATGCTTTTTAGGTTTAAACATAGCTGTTCTAATTAAAACAACCATTATTATTCCTAAAAGACATCCGCCTAATGCTATTAATAGATAAATCCACCATTCCATATCTTATACCTCTATTTCATCAAGCTCTTTCATCCAGATAGATGATTTAGCATCAGATGGCATTCTCCAATCTCCTCTTGGAGATAGGACTACTGATCCAACCTTAGGGCCATCTGGCAAGCATGAACGCTTGAATTGTTGTGTGAAGAATCTCCAATAGAAATTTCTTAACCATTTATATATCGTTTCTTTTGCATAAATACCTTTAAAGGTATTAATTGCCATAGCATATACTTTCTTAGGCTCAAATCCCCAACGAATTATGTAATACAAGAAGAAGTCGTGCAATTCGTATGGGCCAACCAAATCTTCCGTCTTTTGGCTAATTTCGCCATCTTTTGCAGGAAGCAACTCTGGAGATACTGGCGTATCTAAGATATCGTATAAAGACTTAGAAATATCAGCATTATTGCAAGTGTCTGCATAATACTTAACGATATATCTAACTAATGTCTTTGGAATTGACGCGTTTACAGCATACATTGACATATGGTCACCATTGTATGTAGCCCAGCCTAAAGCCAATTCAGACAAATCCCCAGTTCCTATTACTATACCGCCTTCTTTATTTGCTATATCCATAAGAACTTGAGTTCTTTCTCTAGCTTGTCCATTTTCAAAAGTTACATCAAGTTTATCCATAGATTGATTAATATCTTTGAAGTGTTCTTTTACTGAATTAGAGATATTAATATCCATAAATGATGTACCTAATGCGTTTGCAAGTATTTCAGCATTAGATTTAGTGCGCTTTGTAGTTCCAAAGCATGGCATTGTTATAGCAATAATATCTTTTCTGTCTCTGCCTAATATATCCATTGCTTTTGCGGCAACTAATATAGCAAGAGCACTATCTAATCCTCCAGATAATCCAACAACGACTGTTTTACAGTTGATATGTTCAATTCTCTTTTTTAAACCATAGGCTTGCATTGTTAAGATTTGATCGCATCTTTCATTTCTCTTTTGCTCATCATGTGGAACAAATGGGAACCTACTTAATCTTTGTTGCAAGATGGTGTCTTCTATCTTTTGTTCAAAATCAACATATTGAATATTTTGATTATTCAAGATAGTTGTGTTCTTTCTTTGTCTTTCATGAGAAATTTGATCTAAATCAATCTCGCCTATTATTTGTTTATTATCAAATAATTTCGTTTCTTTTATTATTCTTCCTTCACAAGCAATAATGTTATGTCCAGAGAATACCAAATCTTGAGTTGATTCTCCATCGCCTGCTGAAGCATAAACATATCCGCAATCCAATCTTGCAGATTGATTTGAAACCAAATCTCTTCTATATTCGCTCTTTCCAATAACTTCGTTAGAAGCAGAAAGGTTCGCAATAATAGTAGCGCCAGCTTGCGCAAGATATGAAGATGGAGGTATTGCTACCCATAGATCCTCACATATTTCAATTCCAAATTTAAAATCTTTCTTTAATTTATCTCTAAATAATAAATTTGTTCCAAATGGAACATCAAATGTTCCAATATCAATATCTGAGCTTTGTATATTTGCTCCCGACACAAAATGTCTTACTTCATAAAATTCATTGTAATTTGGGATATTAATCTTAGGTACTACACCTAAAATCTTTCCATTATGAATAACAATTGCACAGTTATATAGTTTTTCATCCTTTCTTAAAGGTGCCCCTATAACTACTACAATATTCTTATACTTTGTATACTTAGCAATATCTAATATTGCATCTTCAACCTTATCTAGCATCAAATCTTGCAAGAATAAATCGTGACAAGTATAGCCTGTAACACATAATTCATTAAATACAAGAAGTTTAACGTCTTTATTGAAAGCAGCATCTATATGCTTAATTATTTCTTCTTTATTTGCATCTATATCTGCAACTGTTATTTTTATTGTGGATGCTGCAACTCTTACCAAACCAGACATTGGTTTGTCTTCTGCAAATTCAGATTTTGCTTCGCTAAGATACTCTTTTGTAGCTTTTAAACTTTTTGAATATGCAAGTTCAGTAACATTTGCTTTATTCTTTTCAAGCAATTCTAAATACAAATTAGGGTCATTCAATATGTTCAATAGAACATTTGAATACTTCTCGCTTGGTACATCCCCATCTAAGTATCTGCAAATAGTAGTTTCTCCCCATCCAAGAAGTAAAGACAAAGGCTTTTTACCTATGCCATATGATACTAAAATTTGCTCGATTTGTTCTTTTGTTACTATTTTTTGCATATATTTACTTTTTATATATAACTATTTTTATAGTTTTACAAGTTAATAATACCATTATTTAGTATCATTTACAAGTAATTATACATAATTAAGTATCATTAATACACAAAACTTCTTATGATTTACAATTTTTATAATATATAGTATATTTATATCGTTAAAATTAGGAGGTCAATATGGATGACAAAACACTAAAGACTCTACTTGGCGCCCAACAAGGCGAATTAGATGCCGTATTAATGTATCAAAAAATTGCAGCCAGAATTAAAGACCCGGACATCAAAGCTGTGCTATTAGACGCTGCTAAAGACGAAGGAAGACACGCAAGTGTATTCCACAAACTAACAAACAAAGTATTAAAGCCAAAATCACTACAAGCCAATGCCGTTGTATTTTTAATGACTATATTAGGCAAAAAGTTAGTATTTAAAACAATATCAAAATTTGAATATAATGCAGGAAAATCATATGAGCCTTTAATAAAAGACTTTCCTGAAATTGAATCAGTATTGAAAGACGAAATTAAACACGGCGATCATATGTTGGAATTATCTAAGAAATTTTAATAAGCAAAATGCGAGTCGAGCCGACTCGCATTTTTGATTCTAAATCATTTTTTCTATTAAGCTTCTTTTGGATATACGCTAACTTGCTTCTTATCCTTGCCCTTTCTTTCGAACTTAACAACACCATCGATAAGAGCGAATAATGTGTCATCTCCACCGATACCAACATTGTTACCTGGATGATACTTTGTTCCTCTTTGTCTTACTAGGATGTTTCCAGCAATAACTGGTTGACCATCTGATTTCTTAAGACCAAGTCTCTTAGCTTCAGAATCTCTACCGTTCTTTGTGCTTCCTACACCTTTCTTATGAGCAAATAATTGAATATTAATAAACATATTATTTTTCCTCCAATTTTACGTACTTTGAAAAGCCACTTTCTAAATCCTTGATTCCTTTAACCATTGTTTCTAGAATCACATCAGCATCATGTCTTTTCTCTTTATCCAAGTCCTTTATGTCGAATTTCAAGTAACCTTGATCTTCATTTTTAACACAATTAACTTTAATATCTAATACCTCAATTAATCCTAACAATGCTGTTTGAACAATTGATGATACGCTCGCACATACTATGTCTTCGCCGTTTCTTGCAAATCCTGTATGGCCTTTACACTCAACTTGGATAATGCTATTTTGTTGTCTTTTTAAAGTTATAGTTGTCATTATTTGATTTCTGTAATCTTTAATGCTGTGAATGGTTGTCTATGACCTTGACGCTTACGCTCATTCTTCTTTGGCTTATACTTGAAAATAACAATTTTCTTAGCCTTGTCTTGAGCTACAACTTCAGCCTTTACACTAGCCTTAGCTGCGTCCTTTCCACACTTAATCTTACCTTCATCATTAAGCATAACAACTTCTAAATCAACAACATCACCAACATTAGCTTCTAGCTTTTCTACCTTGATAATATCATCTTTAGCAACTTTGTATTGCTTATTACCTGTTGTAACGA
>CAMOQV010000062.1 GCA_946623205.1 uncultured Clostridia bacterium | reverse complement strand
AACTATTAACTAAAATGAAAAATAATGCTGAATCTGTGGTAAAATCTATAGATGCTGTGGATAAGAGGCGCGGCTTAATCGAAGATAGATTGTCTAAAGTTGGAAAGATAGCAGGCGATGTTTTAGAAAATCAAGATAAAGAAGGATTAGTTTTAGGAGAGGTTGAATCTTCAGATGACGAATAAGTTAGATTTGCATATTCATAGTTCATATAGCGATGGTACAGATACTCCAAAAGAGATTTTGGCTAAAGCTAGTTCATTGGGCATTGAAAATATCGCAATTACTGACCACGATACAATAAGAGGCATTAAAGAAGAAAAGGAAGCTGCTAAAAAATATAACATTAACATAGTTAATGGAGTTGAGCTATCTACGTTCTCTTTAATGGAAGTTCATATATTAGGCTACGGCTTTGACGAAAACGACGATAGATTGAATACTACCTTGAATGATTTTTCTGAAAAGAGAAAAGAAAGAGTTAAAAAGATTTTAGATTTGCTTGCAAAGCAAAAGATAATCATAAACGAAGAAGATTTAGTAGAATCGGATTCAATCGGAAGATTACATGTAGCAAATGCTTTAGTAAAAAAAGGCTATGTTGGATCAATCCCTGAAGCATTTGATAGATACCTTGGCACAAAGGGTTGTGCATATTTACCATCTAGAAGAATTACACCATTTGAAGGGGTAGAGATTATTAAAGCAGCAAAAGGTATTCCAGTAATTGCTCACCCATTGAGATTCCATCAATCTAAAATATTGAACGATTTAATCGTAGGATTAAAAGCACATGGACTTGGCGGTCTTGAAGTATATTACAATACACACGATGAACAAACTAAAAAAGAGTTGTACGCACTTGCTCAAAAACACCATTTAATAGCAACAGGCGGAACAGACTATCATGGAAAGAACAGGAATTTAGAATTAGGCTCGGTGTTATGGGAGCCAGATAATATAACAAAAAGCAAACTACATTTAAAATAATTAAAGTCTTTAGTGGGCTTTAATTTTTTTGACACACTTCATTTTAGACAAAATAAATAAAAGATGATTCCAAAAGATATGAACATAGTTCATTGGTATGGTGTTTATCCAAAGAAAAAATAGGCGTTTTTTGTATATTGAAGCCTAAAATATATAATGTTATAATATTTATTGTAAATAATTAAGAGGTGAAGTTATGGACTATAAAGAAAGTTATGCTCAATGGCTAAAAAATGTCAATGACACGCAAAGAAAAGAACTAGAAGATATCGCAAATAACGATAAGGAAATTAAAGAAAGATTCACAATTCCTCTAGCATTTGGTACAGCTGGTATGAGAGGTATCATTTGCATGGGTATTTCTAATATGAACGAATATACTGTTGCTAGAGCAACAAAGGGATTGGCAGATTATATTTCAAGTCTTGGTGGCAATGAAAAGGAAAGAGGAGTTGCTATTTCGTATGATACAAGACGTATGTCTTTTGATTTTGCTTTAGTTACAGCAAAAGTATTAGCAGCAAACGGAATCAATGTTTATATGTATGAAAACGTAAGACCAGTTCCAATGTGTTCTTATGCTGTTCGTCATTTAAATTGCATTGCTGGTGTTATGATTACCGCATCTCACAATCCAAAAGAATATAACGGATACAAAGTATACGGAGAAGATGGAGCACAAATGTCTCCAGAAGCAACAAAGGTTGTAGTAGATTTTATCGAAAAGACTCCATATTTTGGTCTTGCTAAAGAAGAAACATCAGTAAAATCTCAAAAAGATGTAGCTGGTTTTGATAACAAAAAGATTAGCGATCATATCACAATCGTTGGAAAGAGCTTAGATGAAGATTATTTTGCAGAAATAGCAAAGCTATCATTATCTCCAAAGGCAGTTAAAGAAGTTGCTTCAACAATTAAAATTGTTTACAGCCCAATTCACGGATCTGGATATATGCCAGTTACAACAATGTTAGGCAGAATGGGAATCCCAGTAAGTGTTGTTGAAGAGCAAAAGAACCCAGATACAGAATTTTCAACAGTTAAAGTGCCAAACCCAGAACAACCAGATGCTCTTGCTTTAGGTATTAAACTTGCAAATAAGCTTGGTTCAGATATCGTAATTGGAACAGACCCAGATTGCGATAGAATGGGTATTGCTATAAGAAATGATAAGAACGAGTTCGTTCTTCTAAATGGTAACCAGATCGGTGCAATGATGATGGATTATATCTTAATGCGTCATCAACAAGAAGGAACACTACCAAAGAACGCAGCTGTCGTTAAGACAATCGTTACAACAAAGTTTGCAGATAGAATCGCAAGAAGCTATGGTGTAGCAGTTTATGATGTTTTGACAGGATTTAAGTTCATTGGTGAAAAGATTAAAGAATGGGAACAAACAGGCGAACATACATATATGTTCGGATATGAAGAAAGCTATGGTTCTTTGAGCGGAACACACGCAAGAGATAAAGATGCCGTTGTAGCTTCAATGCTATTTGCAGAAATGGCTTGCTACTATAAGAGCATTAACGTTTCTCTATACGATAAGCTTCAAGAATTATTTAAGAAGTTTGGTTATTTCGTAGAAACATCTAAGTCATTCTCATTCCCAGGATTAGATGGAATGCAAAAGATGGCAGACATTATGAACAAATTCAAAAATACAACGCTTAAAGAGATTGCTGGATATAAAGTTGTTTCTAAAATGGATTTAAATGCAGGAACAATCGAATTTGCAGACGGTCATAAAGAAGATGCAGGTCTTCCAAAGACAAACGTTATTAAGTACGATATGGGTAACGACGAATGGTTATGTATTAGACCAAGCGGAACAGAACCAAAGATCAAAATTTACGTTTCAACATGCGAGAAAACGTTAGAAGAATCTACAAAAAAGAACGAATTATTGCAAAAAACAGTTGAAAGTATGATGTAATCGCGCATAAATAAAGAGAAATTTGCTTGCCAATATCGCAAGCGGTGTGCTATTATTGCAAAGCAACCATAAAAGATGGAGGAAACAAGATGAATTTAATGTATTTGGCATCAGCAGCACTTATTGATTATGAAGTAGCTCAAATTCTTCGTAAGATAGATGTTGTCATGTTGTTGGTTTTAGCAGTTGCAATGATCGTAGTTGTACTAATGCAAAAGCCAGTTACAGGAAATATAGGTACAATCGCCGGAGAGGACACACAAACATACGCAGGTAGAAATAAGGGAAAATCTAAAGAGCAAATCCTAAGATATATAACAATCGGAATCGCAGTAGCAATGGCAATTTTAGCAATTTTCTTCTTCATCACATACCTAGAAGTATAAGAAGTATATAAAAGCAAACAAGAGTCCTTTTGCGGTAAGCGAAAGGACTTTTTTAATTGTAAAGATGCACATTTATATAAAATAATATATAATAAGAAAATATGAGCGAAGGAATAAAAGTTATATGCGTAAATAGACAGGCTGGACATGAATACTTTTTTGAAGGATTCTATGAGGCTGGCATACAACTTGTAGGAAGTGAGGTTAAATCTTTAAGAGCAGGGAACTGTAATTTAAAAGACGCCTTCTGCCAAGTTAAGGACAACGAACTATGGCTAATGAACGCGCATATAAAGCCTTATGAAAAGGGAAGTTATTTCAATGCAGACGCAAGAAGAACAAGAAAACTTCTTGTTCATAAAGAAGAAATAAACAAGATGCGCGGCTATGTTGAAAGAAAAGGATATACTTTGGTTCCAACAGAGTTTTATCTAAAAAATGGGCTTGTTAAAGTAAAGGTTGCTCTAGCTAAGGGTAAAGAGCTTCACGACAAGAGACAAGTAGAACACGAAAAACAACAAAAAAGAAATATAGAAAGAGCTGTAAAAGAATACAACTCAAAAAGAGGTTAACAAGATGGAATTTGAATCACAATGCGTACAAGGATCATATTCTCCAAAGAACGGAGAACCAAGAGTTTTGCCATTAGCACAATCTACAACTTTCTATTATGAAAATGCAGATAAAATGGCATATGTATTTGATTACCCAGAAACTGGGCATCTATATACTAGAATTTCTAACCCAACAATTGATGCTTTTGAAAAGAAAGTAGCAATGCTTGAAGATGGTGTAGCAGCACTTGCTTGCTCTTCTGGTATGGCAGCTGAAACATTAGCAATCCTAAACGCTTGCAGCGCTGGGGATAACATCATTTCTTCTTCAATGGTATATGGTGGTACATATAACTTATTTAATGTAACACTTAGAAGATATGGCGTAGAAACAAGATTTTTTGATCCAGATGCAAAGGCAGAGGATATTGAAAAGTTAATCGACGACAAAACAAAGATTATTTATGGAGAAACAATCGCTAATCCAGCTATGACAATTCTAGATTTCGATAAATTCTCTAAGATAGCAGATAAATATGGTTTAATCTTTATGGTAGATAACACATTAGCTACTCCATATCTATTAAAGCCAAAAGATCATGGTGCACATGTTGTTCTTCACTCAACAACAAAATACTTAGATGGCCATGCTTCTTGTGTAGGTGGAATTATCGTAGATCTTGGCAACTTCAAGTTCCAAGGAAACCCAAGATTCGAAGAACTATTTAACCAACCAGATGAAAGCTATCATGGTAGAACATATAGTAAAGATTTTGGAAATGCTACATTTGCTGCTAAAGCAAGATGTCAAATGATGAGAGATTTTGGTTCACAAATGAGCCCATTCAATGCTTATTTAACAAACCTAAATTCAGAAACATTACATCTAAGAATGGCAAGACATAGTGAAAATGCTCAAAAGATCGCTGAACTTTTAGCAAATCACCCACAAGTTGAATGGGTTAAGTATCCAGGATTAAAGAGCGATAAGTATTATGATCTTGCAAAGAAGTACTATAGAGGAAACGGATTCGGTGGAATGTTGGTATTTGGAATTAAGGGCGGAAAGGAAGCTGCTGTTAAGTTCCAAGATTCACTAAAGTTCTTGAGCATTGTTACTCACATTGCAGATTCAAGAAGTAGTGTATTACACCCAGCATCAACAACACATAGACAATTAACAGCAGAAGATTTAAAGGCTTGTGGTGTTCCAGAAAACTTAATTAGATTGTCTATCGGTATTGAAGACTATAAAGATATTGAAGCAGATATTTTACAAGCACTAGAGGCAAGCAAGAAATAAGGAGATGATAAATCATGCCAGTAGTTATACCAAAAACATTACCCGCATTTAAGATATTATCTAACGAGAATATCTTCGTAATGCCTAAATTGAGAGCTGAAACTCAAGACATTAGACCTTTGGAGATTGCTATCGTTAATTTGATGCCTACAAAGATTGAGACAGAAACTCAATTAATGCGTCTTTTGGGTAATTCTTCGTTGCAAGTAAATGTAACGTTAATTGGCACAGAATCATATAAAGGTCACGTAACAGCTCAAGACCATATGGAAACATTCTATACAACTTTCTCAAAGATAAAGCAAAAGAAGTTTGACGGAATGATCATAACAGGAGCTCCTGTAGAAAAGATTGATTTTAAAGATATTAAGTATTGGAAAGAGCTAGAAGAGATAATGGATTGGTCTGAGACACACGTAACTTCAACAATATTTATTTGTTGGGCTGCTTATGCTGCGTTATACCATTTCTATGGAATAGAAAAACATGTTTTAGATAAGAAAATGTTTGGAATTTATCCAGTAGACACTTGTGATGAATACGAGTTGCTTTTAAAGGGAATGGATGACACAATGTATGTGCCAATGTCTAGATATTTAACAGTAAATCCACAAGATGTAGCACAAAACAAAAATCTAAAGATTCTTGGCTACGGGGATGATTGCGGAGTTTCTATAATAAAATCGTTAGATAATAAGAAATTCTTCTTAACCGGTCATCACGAATATGATAGAGAAACTCTAAAAACTGAATATCTAAGAGACATTAACAAAGGACTAGAAATAGATAAGCCTGTAAATTACTTTGTTAATGACGATATTAATAAAATTAATATGAAATGGAAGAGTACGGCAAATTTGTTATACTATAATTGGTTAAACTATTATGTATACCAAGTAACGCCATACAATCTAAAATAGTCGCTTTTGCAAGGGGATGTTCTGGATTCGACAGGGAAACAGAGAATAAGTTAAGCATGCCGAAGGCTCGTCTTCGTAAAAACGGAAACTTAAATTTAAACGCAAACAAAAGCGAATTTGCTCTAGCTGCCTAAGCGCGCAGAGCCGTCTTCTAAAGAGGTCCACGACTTTAACGAGGCGTCAACAGTGGAACAGGGTTGTTAGTCCCGCCCGAGGCTACCAACAAGATTTAGGGCTTGCCGAAGCATACTTTTGGTAATGCGAGTGTGTTAGGGACTTAAATGCATTAGCTAAGCATGTAGAAGTTCTTATTTGAAATTCTTTGGACCGGAGTTCGATTCTCCGCATCTCCACCATATTGAATGTAGTTTCCCCTCTTTTTTGTACTAAGTTTTGTTGGTACGAAAAATTGGGGTACCCCCAGAAAGAACCAGATTGATGCAATGTGTCAGTCTGTTTTTTATGGGTTCGAATTCCACCGTCTATATGTTTGTTTAAGAATTTAGGCTCTAGGAGTGATTTTTAGCTAAACTCTTTAGAGCCTATTTTTTGTTGGGCCGCAAACAGCGGTGACGAAAGGTGACGATAGATATTTTTTTACTACCATTGTGTCTATAAAACGCCTGGACATTTGCCTGGACATTTTCGTGATTAAAATGACTTCTACTTGCAGTTTTCCGTATTTTTGGCTCAAAATCACTTGCAGTTTTCCGTATTTTTGGCCAAAAATCACTTGCAGTTTTCCGTTGCATATCTTATAATTAAGGAAAAGAAGGTGGTTTTATGCTAAAAAGAAAAATTGATGATTTTTTATTACGATGGAAAGAAAATAGAAAACAAGCACTTTTGATAACTGGTGCAAGAC
>CAMOQV010000061.1 GCA_946623205.1 uncultured Clostridia bacterium | reverse complement strand
GATATTGGGTTTATGCCTTTCTTGATTAAAGCTAGAGCTTCTTCATCATAATATTGTTTTCCAATATTTTCGAAGATGTTTGTTGCTTCAATAGCAAGAGGGCTATCTAGATAAACTTTAAAATTAGGATGTTGTTTAACTAGATTCTTTTCCTTGATTTGACGAATGTAATACAAAAGTTCTTGAGTTCTACCAACGGCAAATGATGGAATAACAACATTGCCGCCTTTTGCAAATGTTTCTCTAAATATATTTGCAAGAGTAGCAACAGAATCGATTAATTGTTCATGGTCTCTATCTCCATAAGTTGATTCCATAATTACATAATCAGCATGTTTAATTGGAGTTGGATTGTTAATCATTGGTCTATGAGTATTTCCAATATCTCCAGAGAATAGTAATGTCTTTTCTTCTCCATCTTCTACATATCTAATTACGATATGGGCAGAACCTAAGATATGGCCGGCATCACAGAATTTAACAATTATGTTTCCATTTCCAAGTGCAAACTCTTCTTCATATTCGTGAGTTCTAAAATACTTCATCGCATTTTCAGCATCTTGAACAGTATACAAAGGCTCAGATAATTCTTCATTATTTCTCATAGCCTTTTTGTTATCCCATTCTGTTTCCATCTCCTGAATGTGTCCAGCATCTTTTAACATAATGTCGCAAAGACGTTTTGTTGCAGATGTTGTGTGAATAACACCTCTAAATCCAGTTGAACATAAAAGTGGCAATAAACCACTATGGTCAATATGCGCGTGAGTTAGAAGTACACAATCAATGTCTGGTGGGAAAACCGAAAGAGTTTGTCTTTCAAATAAGTCTGGGCCTTGGGCCATACCACAATCAATAAGTATTTTTTGTCCTAATCCTTCTAGTAAAAAGCAGCTACCAGTAACCTGTCTTGCTGCGCCTAAAAATGAAATCTTCATTGAACCCCCTTCAATACACTTATATTCTATCATAGATAGAATCGTTTGTGTAAAAAATATGTCTCGGACTTGTCCGAGACATAAACTATGCGATTGAAAACGATTAAGATAAGTGTGTTAAAGCCTTTGTTTCGAATTCTGGTTCGCTTGTTAAATTGATTCCAAGTTTTCTAAACATCTTTTCATCGGCGTGAGATAGAAGAACTGTTGTATGAACTTCGCATCCTTTAAGCTTTGGAAGTTGAGCAATAGCAAGTGCAGCATTTTTATCCATAGATGCTGACATAGATAGAGCAGTTAAAGCTTCGTCAATGTGTAATCTTGGGTTTCTGCTTCCAAGATATTTAACTTTCAATTCTTGAATAGGTAAAAGTGCATCACGAGAAATAACTTCTTTTTCTTTATCAATATTTGCAAGTGTCTTTAGAGCTTTAATAATCATACCAGAAGAGCAACCAAATAATTCTGTTGTTCTACCTTTTACAATAGTTCCATCTGGAAGTTCGATTGCAGAACAAGGGCAGTTCTTCTTTTCAGCTTCAGCTCTTGCAACCTTAGCAACCTTTCTATCGTCAACAGATAAACCGCACTTATTCATGATTAACAAAATCTTTTCTGATTCAACAGGATCTAAGTTATTTCTTCTTTCTCTTTCTAGAGCTTTATAATATCTTCTAATAATTTCTTGGTAAGAAGCTTCTTTGCATGCTTCATCATCAGAAATACAGAAACCAGCCATATTAACACCCATATCTGTTGGTGATTGATATGGAGATTTTCCTAGAATCTTTTCGAAGATAGCATTTAATACAGGGAAGATTTCAACGTCTCTATTGTAGTTAACTGTCGTAACACCATATGCAGCTAAATGCCATGGGTCAATCATGTTTACATCAGACAAATCTGCAGTAGCAGCTTCGTATGCAATATTAACTGGGTGATTTAATGGAAGATTCCAAATAGGGAATGTTTCGTACTTAGCATAGCCAACTTTATTTCCACGTTTATGTTCATGGTAAAGTTGAGATAAGCAAGTAGCCATTTTACCAGAACCAGGACCTGGAGCTGTAATGATAACTAACTTTCTAGATGTTTCGATATATTCATTCTTTCCATAACCTTCATCAGATACGATGAATGATGCGTTGTTTGGATATCCTTTAATTGGGTAATGTCTAAATACTTTAATACCAAGCTTTTCAAGCTTCTTTTGATATTCTTTTGCTGGTTCGTTATCTTCTGTGAATTTAGTAATACATACTGAACCAACATATAAACCATATGATCTAAAGATGTCGATTAATCTTAAAACGTCTTGATCGTATGTGATGCCGATATCCGCTCTTAGCTTATTTTTAGCAATATCTAAAGCAGAAATAGCAATAACTATTTCAGCATCATCTTTCAATTTTAATAACATCTTGATTTTATTGTCTGGAGCAAATCCAGGAAGAACTCTTGATGCGTGGAAGTCATCAAATAACTTTCCGCCGAATTCGATGTACAATTTACCACCAAATTCATCAATTCTTTCTAGAATTTTTTCTGATTGCATTTTTAAATATTTTTCGCTGTCAAAACCTATTTTCATAAACCTATTACCTCGCTAAAAATTGTAGTAAAAATAGGGCACAATTTCAACCCTAAAATATAAAAAAAATCAAAAAAAATTTCATTGTACTTAAATATTTATAAAATATTTAGAAAAATAAAAGTTTTCGTGCGCGCGTTATTGACTTTAATTTGTTAAAAGTAATAACATATAGGTGTTAGGTTTATATCATTTAACAAGATAATAATTTAGGAGACAACTTTTTTATGTACAAGAATTTAGAAGGGTTAACAAAGACCATTCGTGTTTTATCAGCAGATCAAATTGAAAAAGCAAACTCAGGACACCCAGGAACACCTCTTGGAGTAGCACCATTAGTTGCTGAATTATTTGCAAATCAAATCAATGTAAATCCAAAGAATCCAGGCTTTTTCAATAGAGATAGATTTGTATTGTCTTGCGGACATGCTTCATCAATGTTATACAGTATTCTACATTTATGTGGATTTAACATTTCAAAAGAAGACTTGTCTAATTTTAGACAACTACATAGCAAAACACCAGGCCACCCAGAAATCAATGTAACTGCAGGCGTTGATTGTTCTACAGGTCCTTTAGGTCAAGGTATTGCAAATGCTGTTGGTTTTGCTGTAGCTGAAAAAATTTTAGCAAGCAAATTCAATAAAGATGATTTAAAGATTGTTGATCACTATACATATGCATTATGCGGCGATGGCTGTATGATGGAAGGTATTGAAAACGAAGCTGCATCATTGGCTGGAACATGGGAATTAGGTAAATTAATTCTTTTCTATGACTCAAATAGAATTACAATTGAAGGTTCTACAGATTTAGCTTTTACAGAAGATGTTGCTAAACGTCATGAAGCTTTAGGTTGGCAAGTTATTAAAGTTGGCTCAGTAGATAATATAGATAAAATTAGAAAAGCAATTAAAAAAGCTAAGGCAAATGAAAAGCAACCTTCTTTAATTATTGTTGAAAGCCATATTGGTTTTGGTTCACCAAAAGTAGATTCAGAGTCTTCTCATGGTGCTCCATTAGGCGCAGAAGCACTTAAGGCTTTAAAGGAAAATCTTGGTTGGACACTTCCTCCATTTGAAGTTCCTGAAGATGTTCAAGATCTTGCTAAATATAAGAGAAGACAAGGTAAGAAGTTAGAAGCTCAATATAATGAAATTCTAAATACTTATAAAGAAAAATATCCTGAAGATTATAAAGAATTCATCTCTTGGATTCATAATGAAGGAAAGCAAGTTGCTATTAATGATCCTGAATTATTCAACGTTAATCCAAATTCAATTGCTACAAGAAATCACTGCGGTGAAGTTCTAGCAAAATTAGATAAGGACATGAAGAATATTGCAATTGGTAGTGCTGACTTAGGTGGTTCTAACTGTACAGTTATTAAAGGCAAAGAGTATTTCTCAGCTAAAAACCCAACTGGACTTGAATTCCACTATGGTGTTAGAGAACATGCTATGGGTGCTATTTGTAATGGTATGGCACTACATGGTGGTCTTGTTCCAATGTGCGCTACATTCTTCGTATTCTCTGATTATATGAAGTATTCAATTAGAATGAGTGCAATGATGAAGCTTCCTGTAACATATATTTTCTCTCACGATTCAATCGGTGTAGGAGAAGATGGTCCAACTCACCAACCAGTAGAACAATTGGTATCTATAAGAAGTATCCCTGGTATCGATGTATATAGACCATGTGATGGTGTAGAAACAGCAGCTGCATTTGTTCATGCTCTACAAAAGAATGGTCCAACAGCAATTATTACAACTCGTCAAAAGTTATTAGTTCATAACAAATCAACAAAAGAAGGCGCTCTAAAGGGTGGTTATATCTTAATAGATAGCGAAAAGAAATTGCCAGATGTTATCTTGATGGCATCAGGTTCAGAAGTTGGTCCATGCGTTCAAGCTCATGCATTATTAAAGGATATGGGAATTGATGCTAGAGTTGTATCAATGCCATCTATGGAAGTATTTGATAGACAAGATAAGAAATATCAAGATTCAGTTCTTCCAAGAGAAGTTAAAGCAAGAATCGTAGTTGAAGCAGCTACAGCTAAAGAATGGGGTAAATATGTTGGTATCGACGGGGATTACATTTGTATGCAAGACTTTGGTACTTCAGCTCCATTTAGCAAGTTATTTGATTATTATGGATTCACTGCACAAAACATTGCAGATAAAGCAAAAGCATTAATTAAATAATAGTTGATTAAACAATAATGAAGGGTTCCGCTTGGAGCCCTTTTTCCTTACTATTTAGTTGTTGATCCAAATCCGCCATCTCGAAGAGCGGTAGCATCGTCATCAAACGTTATTCCGAATTCAACAAATATTCCTTGCATGAAACCTTGCCCAGCTTTGATTTCTATTGTCTTTCCTTCATTAGAATCGTTTGTAATTTTTGTAAAGATATGTCCTTCGTTAGATGAATTATAATAATCTGCATCAATGATGCCAACTGTGTTGTTTAATTGCATTCTATATTTAAATCCAAGTCCAGATCTAGGGTAGCATTTTAAAACCCATCCATCTTCAATCTTTACTCTAATACCTGTTGGTATTTTAATTGTTTCATTTGGTTTTAATGTAATATCTATTGGAGCAAAAAAGTCATATCCGGCAGAACCTGCAGTTGCTCTTTTTGGCAATTGAATATTGTCATAGATTTCTTGAACGTTCTCAAGTGTGTTAAATGTGTCCTCAAAATCTTTTTTGTATTGTTCAAAAGATACTTTATAAAACTTAGCTACTTTTTGCATATTTATCACCTATTTGGGATTATATCACATATTGAACAATTTATTTCAATAAATTATAATTAACTCTAGAAGGTGAAATTATGAGAAGAAATGGAATGTGCCCAATTTGTTATATTAAACAGTTTTTGGGATTTAGAAAAAGAGTATCAAATTTACAAATCAAAGAAGATTATTTAAATGACAATTGTCCAACACCTCCTATGGGTTGGTCTTCTTGGAACACTTTTAGAAATGAAATAAACGAAGATCTTTTCAAAGAAACAGGAAAAGCAATGGTTGATAAAGGACTTTTGAAGGCTGGATATAAATATATCAACCTTGATGATAATTGGCATTCTAATCTAAGAGATGATGAAGGAAGACTTCAAGGGGATTTAGTAAGATTTAGACATGGCATTCCAGCTCTTGTTAAAGAATTAAATGCAATGGGATTAAAAGTTGGTATTTATTCTTCAAATGGTAAATATACATGCGAAGATTTGCCAGCATCTTTACATCATGAATGGATTGACGCTAAGACCTTTGCAGATTGGGGAATAGAATATTTCAAATATGATTATTGCCATCACGAAGTTAAATCAAAATATGCTCCATTAGTTACAGCTATAAGTGTTTCAAAGGGAGATTATTATCAAGAAATAGATTGTATTTCAGCAAAACTTGAAGGCTTAGCAAAGTTAATGCCAGATACAAAAGTAAAACAAAAAAGACATATAGCTGGTCTTGATGCGGGTTTAGGTGCAGCCATCTTTGATAACGTCTATGCAGAAGAAGATGGCGAATATGTATTGACTATTCACATAAGAAAGAGAGGCTATTATGAGAAATTCTTACAAGCAGAAATAAACGATGAGAGTTTCTACTTTATTGATTTCCCAGAGCAAATGCCATTTAACATTACAGCACGTTTCCAAACAAAAGTTGTGTTGAAGAAAGGTATTAATAAAATAAGAATCTCTAATCCAATTAGAAACAGGGCAGATGGCGCTTTTTATCAATATTACAATATGGGTCAATGCTTAAAGAAGGCTACAGAAGGGAAAAAGCCTATCGTATATTCTATTTGCGAATGGGGATTTAATAAACCATATATGTGGGGTGCTAAAGCTGGCAATTTGTGGAGAACAACTCCAGATATTAGACCAATATGGCCTTGGATAAAGATTATATACAATAAAACAGTAAAGAGATATAACTACGCTGGCAAAGGTTCATATAATGACCCAGACATGTTAGAAGTTGGAAATGGCAAATTAACACTAAATGAAAATAGAGCACACTTTTCTTTATGGTGTATGATGAATGCTCCACTAATTTTAGGTAACGATTTGCGTTCAATGCCAGATTCTGTATTAGAGATAGTAACTAACAAAGATTTAATAGCAATCAACCAAGATCCATTAGCAATTCCTTGTAAGAGAGTGAAAAAAGGACCAGTAGATATTCTTGCTAAACCGTTAAAGGGTGGATATACTGCAATTTGTTTCTTCAATAAAGGTTTATTGCCAAAGAGTTCAAAAATATCTTTAGATGAATTAGCAAAGGATAGTTATATTAATTTCAAATTGGCACCACAATATGAAACAAAAGAATTGTGGAGTGGAGATAAGGAAAATATAGTAAATACGCTATCTTGTAAGTTGCAAGGACATAGTGTAAAAGTATTTGTTGTAGGTCCTTGCCAAAAATAGGGTAGATTG
>CAMOQV010000060.1 GCA_946623205.1 uncultured Clostridia bacterium | reverse complement strand
GTATCTGGATTTGATCCAATGCGTAGAGAAATCGCTAAGATTACAATCGAGAGATTAGTAGCAGATGGAAGAATTCACCCAGCTAAAATTGAAGAGACAGTAGATAAAGTAAGAAAAGAAATTGAAAATCAAGTAAAGGAAGCCGGCGAAAATGCAGCTTTCGATGCAAATATTTATGGATTACATCCAGAAATAATAAAATTACTAGGAAGATTAAAGTATCGTACAAGTTATGGTCAAAACGTGTTAGAGCACTCACTTGAAGTTAGTTATCTAGCAGGAGTTATGGCAGCAGAACTAGGTGCAGATGTAAAAATCGCTAAAAGAGCAGGTTTATTACACGATATAGGTAAGGCTGTAGACCACGAATTAGAAGGTACTCACGTACAAATCGGTGTAGATATTGCTAAGAAGTTTAAGGAAAGCAGAGCGGTTGTGCATGCAATTGAAGCACACCACGGCGATGTAGAACCACAAACAGTTGAAGCAGTGCTAGTTCAAGCAGCCGATGCAATTTCTTCTTCAAGACCAGGTGCAAGAAGAGAGTCTCTTGAAAACTACGTTAAGAGATTAGAACAACTTGAAAGCGTAGCAAATTCTTTCGATGGTGTAGAGCAATCATTTGCTATACAAGCAGGAAGAGAAATCAGAGTTATGGTTAAACCTGAGAAAGTAGACGATGCAGCTATGACATTTATGGCTAAGGATATTGCTAAGAAGATTGAGAGCGAATTAGATTATCCAGGTCAAATTAAAGTAAGTGTTATTAGAGAAACTCGTCAAACAGAATATGCTAAATAAAATTAGTAAAATTCTAAAGGCTGGCATTATTAAGGTGCCAGCCTTATTTTTTTACAAAATTTCATATATGGATAAAACCGCATTATTTTTAAATTTAAATTGGAAGAATTTACATGATCAATCCAAATTTTAGCTAATAGTCAAAATTTGACTTAAATCGTAATAATTACTATATATAGCCATATATTGACTTAAAGAATTTTAAAATAAAATGTTTTTCATAATATAAGACCTAAAAATCTGCTTGAAAACCTGGACGTTCTAAATTAGAACTATAATTATATTGATATTTATAAATTATTCATTTTTTAGTAAATTTTTGATATATGCAAATAAATGATATTGACAAATATGTCATGAATACATATATTAGTGGTGTAAGTTTTTTTACATTTTATTTTATTTACCATAGGCGAGAAAAACATATATTAGGGGAACCTAAGAAGGAGTAGGTATGTCTGGTCACGTTATAAGATGTGAAGGCGGCAATGATGTTTTGTTTCGCAAGATGCCGATTAAAGGCGATGATTTAAAGAAAGTCATTGTTGTTCCTGAAACGCACAATGCAATTATCATTAAAGATGGAGTAGCTTTAGAAACGCTACCGTCTGGCAAACATAAGATATTTGATAAGAAAAATAGTGTAATAGATAAAAACATTATCGATGCTGATGAAGAAATCGAGTTAATTTTTGTATCTAAAACCGCTAAATTGAATATTTATTGGGGAACGGACAAAAGATTTGATATGAGAGATCCGATTACTGGAATCCCAATTAAGCTTGGGGCTTCAGGAGAAATGGAAGTTCAGATATCTAATCCAAGAAAAGCATATTTAGAATTGATTGGCGTTAGGTCTGAATTTAAAACTAAGGATTTGAAAGAGAGACTTCAGGGAAGATTGTTGGCTGAGGTGCAATTCCAGCTTGCAAATGTTATGAAAGATAAGAATCTATCTTATGATAGATTGAGTGAAGTTTTATTGCCTGTTGGTAATGCTATAATGCCACATATTGCTGAATTATTTGATAAAGATTATGGGTTAAAAGTATTTTCATTCACCATTTCTAGAGTTCTTATAGATGATATTTATATAGCTAAGATAGCCGAGGCAAGAGGAGAAAAAATAGCGCGCGAAATAAAGAAAGAAGAAAGAGATAATCAAGAAAGATTGGATAATATCGCATATGAGCGTCAAATGGACTTAAAGAGGCTAGAGAGGGAAGATTATGAAAAATACCTCGAAGTTTGCAAGCTTGTAGGCTGGCCAGCGTCTAAAAAGGAGCCAAAAGCTTCAGAATGTCCAAACTGTGGCGTCAAAATAACGGCAGATATGAAGTTTTGCCCGGTTTGTGGAACCGAAATTAAAGTTACAAAGATTAAATGCCCAAATTGCGGCAAAATGATTACAAAAGATGATATGTTCTGTAAGCACTGCGGAGCAGAAGTGAGGAAATAATGTGTTTTAAAAAGAAAAAACGCTTAGGCGTTACATATATTGATGATAGAAAATGTTTGTTGCTTGCAGCTCAATCTGTGGACGTTTTGATAGCTCTAGATAAAGATGAGCTTTACAAAGATAGATTGCTAGCGCTTCAAGATTCGCTTTTGTATTTATCTCCAAGAGAGAATCAAGAGGTATTTGATATTGATCAAAAAATTGCCGAAAAGATAGGCGATTTAAAATTAATTTTAAATAAATCCGACGATATTAAGGATGAAAGCATAGATAAAATCATAACAACGATATTTGTCATGATTAAAGAAAGAGATGCAAAGGAGCTAAAATAATGTGCTTTTTTAAAAACAAATTTGAGACGCTAACTAGGGAAGAAGTTGTAGATACTATTTGTATGCTAGAGCGTGATGAGTCTTTATGTGAGGATAGAGTTAATGCATTAACAGAAGATATAAAAGCAAAGCTTATGGAGGGAAAAACATTAGATAATCCGCTTCAAAGAACGTTTTTGGTAAAGAAAATAACACTTTTACAAGAAAAGAGGGAAAGAGCGATTCGCCAGGCGATGTATATACTATACAATCTTCGATTGAGTGAAAGATTAAAAGATGCAATAGACGATAAAGCGTTAGTTAAAAAACTAGCTTCGATTAGGTCAATTAAATATTTTAAGGATCAAAGGGCGTTGGCCTTGTTTTTAAATGACGCTTTAAATACAAAAATTAAAGAAGAAGATGTGCTAACGGATGCGGATGATACATTTAAGGCGATTGAAGAGATGTATAGCGAGAATCTAAAGATTTATGGAATATCTGAGCTAAACGAAGATAGCATATTGGCATTCTTTGAAGATGAGGACCCAAAGCCAAAAGTAAGCGAGATGAATGAGGAAACAAAATGAGCGAAAAAATGGATGAATATCGCTGTAGTGTTTGCGGTGGTAGATTGGTTGCGGATGAAGAATGTCTAGGTTTTTCAAAATGTAGAAACTGTGGAAATAAATATAGATTAAGCGCACAGGAAATTAGACATTTAAAAGAGATAGATTCTAAAAATAAAGATACTAGTATCTTTGTGTCGATGACAAAGTTGGATGTAGAAAGAGAAGCAAAGCTTAGAAAAACAAATAATACGATATATGCACTAAAGAGTTTTATGGCGCTAATTTCGCTTTCGATTTTGGGATTGTATTCGTATATTGTAGCTATTTATCTTAAAGGTGGTTTTGTTATGGAAACCATTGAGATTTTGCTAGTGTCTTTGATTGGCTTAGGAACACCTGTTTTGATAACAATATTTGCGAAATTGTACAAAAACAAGAAAGAATCTCTGGTTTTAAATGTAATTATGACGGTTGTATTCTTGTTTGTATTTGCTGCTATTTTATATTTTTCAATACCTAGATACTTCATAGGAAATCCATAAATAAATTTAAATATTTGCGCTCCTAATATATTAATATATTGCGAAAACAAGTTGTTTTTGTTAGAATAGGGAATGTTTAGAGATTGATTTATAAAATCAACATAAATTAAGACGGACTATTAAAAATGATTGTTAGATATTTGGCGCAAAATGGATTTAGTGGACAATCTATGCTGGTTTTACTAGCATATTTGATTGTTATTTTAACAGCGATTGTTTTACATGAATTATCTCATGGATATGCTGCATATATAAATGGTGATATGACCGCAAAATCTCGCGGTAGATTGACTTTAAATCCGCTAAAGCATCTTACTCCAATTGGAACGCTTTTGTTGTTCTTTGTAGGCTTTGGCTTTGCTAAACCAGTTCCAATAGATCCAAGAAACTTCAGAGATTATAAAAAAGGCATGTTAATGACAT
Source organism: uncultured Clostridia bacterium (assembly GCA_946623205.1). Classification (GTDB taxonomy): domain Bacteria; phylum Bacillota; class Clostridia; order Christensenellales; family UBA3700; genus UBA3700. The sequence continues at coordinate 2,998 of CAMOQV010000060.1, read as the reverse complement.
CTTTAGCTGGTGTTACAATGAATTTGTTGCTTGCAACAATTAATTCAATTTGTCTAGCGCTAGTATTAAAGTTTGGCGCATGGACATATATAGAATCTTTATCTTTTGCAAACTATGCTACATTGTTTGGTTATGCATTATTCCTTTATGGAATGTATGTAAATGTATTGTTGATGGTATTTAACTTGCTACCAATTTATCCTTTAGATGGATTTAGAGTAGTTGAAACATTAGCAGAACCAGATAATAAATACGTAGATTTCATGTATAGATATGGTAGCTATGTATTGTTGGCATTTATTTTGATTTCATATCTTTTGTCTTGGTTTAATATTCCAGATCTATTTGATATGGTACAAGATTTAGCAAGAATGGTATTTAACGCTATTTGGGGCGGAATAGGAGTAGGTTTATAATGGCTGACGATAAGATATTTGAATATCACCCAGCAAGTGTAGTTCCGTTATATCTAGGAGATGACGAACCGCCTGTTGCCATCGACGTTTTATATACCATTTTGACTTCGTCAAAAGACTATGGAACTAAATACACATTAGAGACGATTCCTTTGCATTTAGCAACAGATCAATTTGTTGCATATATGGCATCGCTTCAAGCATATGATATGGAAATCGCTTCAGATTTTATCACAATGGGCACAACGCTTTTAAAAATAAAAGCTGCTGCTTTATTGAGAGTTCCTCAAGAAGAAATTGAGGAAGAAGAAGATTTCTTTGCTGAAGAAATGCTAAGAAGAAGACTATTAGTTTATAGAATAGTTAAGGAAAACGAAGCAAAACTAAAAGAAAGAGAAAAACTATATAGAATCAATAGAAGACCAAAATTTACAGATGCTGATGCAATTATCGTTATTAATCAATTTGATTTTGCTAAGCTTTTGGATGCGTTTGGTGTAGTTTTATATAGAATTGATGAAAAGGAAGCTTCTTTAAAAATAAAGAAGATTCCAAAAGATAGATTCCCAGTAGGCGTTCAAGTAAGAAAATTAGTTGATGTTATGTCTAAGAAAAAGAAGGCTGGATTCTATTCGCTATTTGGTTCAGACGTATCAAGAAGCGAAGTAATTTCCACATTCCAAGCTCTTTTAGAGCTTATGAAGCATCAAATTATGTTTGCTGAACAAGAAGGCGACGGGGAGATTCAAGTTTCTTTTAATCCAGAATATGACAATAAAGAAATCGATTTCGATGCTTTAGGTATCGAAAATATAGGTAAGGAGGCTGCACTTCAAAATGAACAACCTAGTTAATACAGTTGAAGCGATACTATTTGCAGCAGGTGTTCCAATATCTAGAAAAGATATCATGGATCATTTGCCAGAGGATGTATCAAGGAAGAATTTAAATGACGCAATTGCTAAAATCGCCGATAAATATAGCGGAGATTCTGGTATTTTATTACAACAATTCGATGATAAGCTTCAATTTTGTTCAAATGATAAGTATAAAGACCTTGTTTCTGAGATTTTGCAGCCAGTTAAGGAAAAGGAATTATCAAGTTCATTGATGGAAGTTTTGTCTATAATTGCATATTTTCAACCAATTACGCGTGCAGAAATAGAAGATTATAGAGGTGGTAGATTAGCGGATTACGCGTTATCTATGTTGCAAAAAGCTGATTTGATTTGTGTAGCAGGGTATAAGCAAGCTCCAGGAAGACCAGTTTTATTTGCTACAACAGATGGATTCTTAAAGAAGTTTGATTTAATGTCACTTGAAGATCTACCAGACTTTAGTGAAGTTAAGAGAAGAATGATGGAAATTGGTAACTTCTCAGCTTCTCAAGAAGGCTTGTATAGAGCGGATGGTATGGATCTTGATGATGATGACGAGAAGTCAAATTATCAATTACAACAAGAAGCTGAATTTAATCTAGACGACGATATACCAGAGTTCTTAAAGGATACAAATGTAGAGACTTATTCTGGTTCGGATGAAGATGCAGGTGAACTTCCAGATTATGAAAAGAAGCCTGATATTGACGAAGACGAATCTGATGAAATTGGAATTTAATCAAATATAATCGGATTTTTATCAATGCATAAAAATTAATAATTATGCATAAAAATACTAAATATTTTGAAACTGAGCTAAATTGAATGAATTTGGCTCAGTTTTTGTTTATAGCCTAAATATGACTATAATTAACGAAAAGAATTTTAAATTAATTGCATTTTCATAAATAGCACTATATTTTAAGTCAAAATATGGCTCAAAGCTAATTTAGAAATATTTTAGGCCGTTTTGTATAATACTTGGGGAATTTATGCCAATTATTAGAATTATCCATTTTAATTATTTAAAGTGATTTTGTTGCTAAGAGGGGCATAAATAAATTAAACTATTTTTGTTATGGAAAGATTAAATAAGTTTTTAGCATCATGTGGAGTCGCATCTAGAAGAGAATCTGAAAAGTTAATTTTAGATGGACGCGTAAAAATAAACGGCAAGGTCGTTACAGAACTTGGCACACAAGTTAATGAGAATAATGATAGAGTTATGGTTGATGGCAATTTAGTTAAACCAGTAGCTGATTATTCTTATATCATGATGTATAAACCAAAAGGCTGCGTAACAACACTAAAAGACGACAAGGGAAGAAAAACCGTTTATTCGTACCTTGAAGATCTAAATATTCCTCATTTGGTTCCAGTAGGTAGATTAGACTATGATACAGAAGGTTTATTACTATTAACAAATGATGGAGATTTAGTTCACGCATTAACACACCCATCTCATGAAGTTCCTAAAACATATATTGTTAAAGTTGAAGGTCAAGTTTTAGAGCATAAATTGGCCCAATTGAGAAAAGGTGTTGAAATAGATGGCGTAAAAACAGCTAAGGCAAAAGTAAAACTAGTAGATTTTAAAGATAATATATCTAGATTTGAAATGACTATCCACGAAGGTAGAAATAGACAAATTAGAAAGATGTTTGAAGCTGTAGGGGAAGAAGTCATCTTCTTAAAGAGAGTTTC
>CAMOQV010000059.1 GCA_946623205.1 uncultured Clostridia bacterium | reverse complement strand
TTAAATACATGCCACGCTTTGCATCTCTAGTCTTTTGTTCCTTTAGATAATTAATCTTCTTGGCATACATAAGTCTAATTTCTTGAGACTTTTCTGCTTTGCCCTTAGCCAAAAGTTCTTGAATATGAGCTTCTTTGTCTACGATGCCATCTTCAATCTCTTGTTGTTGCTTTTCAAGCTTTACAATAGATTCTATAACATCTTCTCTTTTTAATTTTCTAAATTGAAAAAATGAACGTAATCCCATTTATCCTCCTATTCCAACGCTTGACGACGTTGTATCAATTCCAATAAATCATTTATTTTATTTGCTATAGTTAATTCACTTCTCACTCTTCTTGCATATAAAAGTTTTAAATCATCAAGAATCTTTGAAATCTCTTCATCTATAGCAGTTATTTCCTCATCAATTAAAGGATTAGCATATTTCAAATCAACATATGCTTGTTCTAATACTCCTTTATCATTACCTGTAGCTTGTATCATAATAACTTTAAGTTTATTAGCATTAGCTTCAATTTCTTGCTTTGCTTCCAATACCTTTTTGATATGCGCACTAGATAAATCTATAACTTTCTTCTTTTGCGAAAACAATCCCATTATCTCACCTTCATACCACAGTTATTGCAGAACTTACTTCCAGGAACCAATTTCATTCCACAGTTTGGGCATACCAAATTATTTCCTGCAAGCTTCGACGCTACTTGTTCTTTAAATTTATCTGATATATTTACATTAGATACTATTAAAGATGAAACCTCTAAACCATAATTCAGACTAAGTTCTCTTTTTAAGTCTTGTTGTAAATATTTCGAAATTGCTAATTTCTCTTCGCCTATTCTATCTATAGGAATTTCTTCTGCTTCAATATATGCAGAAATAGTTGGCTCAATTCTTGATAGCAATAAGCCTTTAATCCTATCTTTTAAATCATCGATTGTGAATTTTGTATTTACACCAACAACTTCAATATAGAATTGTCTTGGATTCTTGATTCTAATTTCCATTTCGCCACTTGCGCCCATCTTTCCAGCAAGGCCTGTTAGTGGATCATGAATATCAAATAAAGCAGGTGTACCCCAAAGGATCCTAGCTTTAGCAGTTTTTGATATATAAAACAAATCTAATCTTGTAGTATCTTTCTTTGTAGATTTTTCAAATAAAGACTTTTTTGAATAAATTGGATAAATACCTGGCTTTAATGTTTCAAGCGCAATTCCATCTTTTAGCAAAATTGCAACGTGAGTTTCATCAACGATAACTTTAGAATCTTCTGAAATGTCAGTGATAGTTTTTCTAACAAATAAATCATCATTTGTTAAATCTAATTCTTTTAATCCTACCACTTTTGTTCTCTTATCTATCATAAAACCCTACATCTTGTGGTGTGCTAACGCACGCGCCACTACAAAAATTATAATATTATTAATATTTATAGTCAATATTGGATTATTTAGATTGGAGATTCATGATAATCTCAAGCAAATATTCTAATGCACAAATAGAACAACATATTTGCGCCAAAATACAATAAAATACTAAATACGTATCAAAAAAACGGCAAAAAAAAGAAAAGAAGCATCATAGAAAGACACTTCCTTCCTTTTTGGGTATATATGTTGTTGTAAATCTTATACGTTTCTGTTGCTTAATCTAGAAAACCAAGGTGGTAATTTCTTGCCTGTTTGTTGTGGTTGAACAGGTTGTGTTTGTTGTGGTTGTGGTTGACTTCCAAATATTGATGAATATGAATATTGTGGACGAGGTTGAGCTTGTTGTGGTTGTGGTTGAGCTTGTTGAACTGGTTGTGCAACATATTGAGCTTGATCAGCAACCATTTGATCTTGCTTTTGTTGAACTGGTTGGTCATTCTTCAAACCATACTTGTTAACAAATGCAGTGTTATCTAGAGGAACTCCACCTGTATATTTTGTTGTACCAAATCTACCATTAACTGCATTTTCTTCAAATCCAGTAGCAACTAATAGAACTTGTACCTTATCTCCAAAATCTTCTTCAATACCAAAACCGAAGATGATTAATGCATCTGGAGCAACACATTGTCTTACTAATTCTGATGCTTGAATAGCTTCCATCATACCTAGTGATGGGCCACCAATAACATTTAACAAGATACCTGTAGCTCCTGAAATATTTGTATTACATAGGTCGCTCATAATTGCTCTATTTACAGCTGTTCTGATCTTATCTGGACCTTCAGCTACGCCTACAGCTAAGTGAGCCATACCTTTATCTTTCATAATTGTCTTAACGTCTGCGAAGTCAACGTTAATCATTGATGGAACTGCAATCAAATCAGATAAGCCCTTAATAGCATCTCTCAATACTGAGTCTGCATGCTTAAATGCTTCTAACATTGTTGCTTTTGGTCCCAAAACCTTTAATAGGTTATCATTTGGAATTACGATAACTGTATCGCAAGCCTTCTTTAGATTAGAGATACCTTCTTCAGCATTCTTACTTCTAATCTTACCTTCAAAAGCAAATGGCTTTGTTACGACACCTACTGTTACAATTCCCTTTTCTCTTGCGATTTGTGCAATAACTGGTGCTGCGCCTGTACCTGTACCGCCGCCCATACCAGCTGTTACAAATAGCATATCTACATTTTCCAATGCTTTATCTAATTCATTACGAGATTCATCAGCAGCTTGCTTACCAACTTCTGGTCTAGAACCTGCACCTAATCCTCTTGTAATAGATGTACCGATTGGAATCTTTATGTCAGCTTTTGACATATTTAATGCTTGTGCATCTGTATTTACAGCAACAAATTCTGCACTGTCTACACCTGATGCAATCATACTGTTTACTGCGTTGCAGCCGCCGCCGCCAACGCCCATTACTAAAATCTTTGCGTTCCTTGCTTGAATATCTAACATATTATACCCTCCATTATTGCTAGAATAATTTCTTCCAAATGTTTTGACTATCATAAATATCACACGCTACATCTAAAATTGCGTACATTGATGCAAAGTATGGTTTATCATAGTTACTTATTCCAGGTGCTCTACCTCTTACTTTTCTCTTTAAGTGCTTTTCTAAAGTAATAAGGCCACCTTTTATACCTGCGATACCGCCGCCTGTTAAATACAAAACTGCCGTATCTGAGATCATCCCTTCTTCTTCAAGAACAAATGCATTAACAAAATCTGCTATTTCATTTATTCTTGCAGAAATTGCATTGTTAACATCTTTTGCTCTATATGTTTTAACTTGCTTATCAGCAAATATTGTATATAAAGCTCCATCCAATGCTTCAAAATCTAAATTAATAGATTTTTCAATACTTAATGCTTCTTCAAAAGAAACATCCAATTGTTGTGCTAATTTACCGTACATGCTACCTTTGCCTATTGGCGCTGTAGCCATTTTCAATATACCGTTGCCTTTCATATAGCATATAGAGGTACTACCAAACCCTATATCTAAACTCAAAGCACCATAATATCTTGCATCTTCATCAACAAATCTTGTTCCAACTGCCCAAGGAGATGAAATATATTTTGCTTCCTCAAAGCCAAGTTCTCTAGCTATCACATCAAACATCTCTACAAACATATTGTTTACATAAATGTAAGAGATAGTAGCTTTGATTGTTCTTGCTCTTTCTCCATAAGGATTTATAACAGTTCTTTCGTCATCTAATATGTAGTCAATAGACGAACTAGAACAAACTTGCCATCCATCAAATCTTGAGTATTGATCGCCTTTTGCATGAAGTTCATCAATTATCGAAGAAGAAATCAACTTTTCTCTTCCGAAATTTAATGCATAAGACTTTGTTTCGACTCTAGAAAACTCTGCTGGCACTCCAACATACAGACATTTTGGGATTTTTTTAACGTTAGCTTGACCATAAACTTTTTTAACATCGTCTAATAATCCATCTAAGTTAATGAATTCACCATCATAATATCCATCATAAGGAACCCAGGAAAAAGAAGTAATTGCACAAGAACCTATTGAATTCTTATGCCCGGTCGCAAAAATTAATTTGCATGATCCGATATCTAAAATCGCAACATCTTTACCCATAGTTTCATTATAATACAAATTATAATGAAAATCAACAATTTTTTATATTAATCTAAAGTTAGAGACCATGTCCAAACGTTATCTTCTGTTAGATATACATATCCTTCAGATCTTTGATGTTCTGTCAATTCTGTATAGTATTTTGTGTATGCATAATTAAAATACTTACCCATTGATCCAACATCTTCTTTGATAACTAAAGACACGCCAGTTTTAGTAACTAATAAAATCTTGCTGACCTCATCTTCTTTGTTTGTATCCGCTTTTAAATATTCAATTGTTGGGATGAAGCTTGACATTCTTTGATTAACAAATGACATTTTTTCAGCTTCAGCCGTTATTTCCTTTAAGAAAGATATACCTGTAACCATACCGCCCTTTTGTACAGTTCCAGTGATAACATAACCGTTTACTCTAGTAATATAGTCATAGTCTGCATCACTTTCGACAATGTCTATAATCTTAAGTTCTCTATCTAATATTGCACGTGCACCTGTTGCTAATTCTATAGAATAAACTGGAGTACGATTTGTTATATTAACGCAAACCGTGTTAGGAAATTTGCGTTCTACAGAGATTACCTTTAAAGATGGATGAGACTTTTCAATATTTTGAATTACTATTCTTTCATCCACACTAAAAATGCTAGATTTTAGCTTAATTCCGCTATCATTAACTAACTCTTGAATCTCTGCATCTGTTAGTTTTAAATTTGAAGTTGTATCTAATGTAATATTACGAATTGTAAATGTAACCCAAAGTACAACAATAAGTACTACTATTATTGCCGCTGCAATGATTACTCCTAAAAGCTTTTTGTTCATTATATACCCCTTCTTTACAACAAAAAGTTACTAGCATTTCTACTAATAACTTTCTGATAGTTTACAACACAATTATTATTTACCTATTAACCTAAGATATTACCTATCTTATCGCACAATCTATCAAACCAGTTAGTAGATGTATCATATACGTAATCAACAACTTGCTCAGATGCGGCCATTTCTGTAACGTTACCAGCAGCATCAACTGTGTAATATACTGTATCATTAGCTACTGTGTTTTCAACTGTTGCTGCAGTTACTGTTGCTGCACCAGCTGCTGCAAATACATTAATTATAATTAATGCAGCTGCAATTGCTACGATTAAGAAATATACGGCAATTAGAGCCTTTGTTGTTTTATTTTTAGCCTTGCTCTTTTTTGGAACAGTCTTTTCATACTCATAATCTTGAGAATATTGTCCCATTTGTGGAGCTTGATAAGCACTATAATCAGCTGTAGATGCATTTTGATAATAATGAGTTGGGTGTGTTTCAACATTTGCACTTACATTGTTATAGTATTGTTGTTCATAGTAATAAGGATTGTAATTATAAGCTTGAGCGAATTGAGCTGCATTATGTTGAACCATATTTTGCATTTCATATCCATTCATGTTCATATCAATATTATCGCTTTGAACATTTGTATAGTAGTCGTTTTGTGGTTGATAGCTTGGCATACGATTTGGTGTCATGTCTTGAACAGGTCTAGACATTGGTTGCACTCTTTGTGAATACAAGCTTGTATATCCAAGGTTTGGCATACTATATTGTGTATTTACTTGTTCTCTGTCTAATACTGGTGCGCTCATACTTACCTCCTTTTTATATTCTTTCTGCGATCCTTAGCTTTGCGCTTTGTGATCTTGTATTTTTTTCTAACTCTTCTTCTGATGGAAGAATTGGATGTTTTGTTATTATTTTTATGTCCCTACGCTTGTTACATGTACATATCAATTGCTCTGGTGGACATATACAATCTTTTTCCAGGTACACAAAGGTTTGCTTTGCTATCCTATCTTCTAAAGAATGGAATGTTATTACACAAATCCTTCCGCCTTCATTTAGCCTTAGCGTTAAGCTTTCTAAAGCTTCAGCTAAACCTCTAAGTTCACCGTTAACCTCAATTCTTATTGCTTGGAAAGTTCTTTTGCAAGGATTCCCGCCTTTCCATCTTAACTTTGCTGGATAAGAATCAAGTACTAATTGAGCAAGTTCTAATGTTGTTTTGATTGGAGCTTTTTGTCTTGCTTTAACAATGTTAAATGCAATTTTTCTAGACAACTTTTCTTCACCATACTTATATATCACATCCGCAAGTTCTTTTTCTGAATAGTTATTTACTACTTCATACGCGCTCATGCTTTGCGATTGATCCATTCTCATATCAAGTGGCGCATCTGAGTTATACGAAAAACCTCTTTCTGCGTTATCCAATTGATAAGAAGAAACTCCTAAGTCTAGTAATACTCCATCAATTTTATCTATACCAAGTTTGTCAAGGTTCTCTATAGCGTTTTTAAAATCATCATGAATAAATATAATTTTATCGCTATAATCTTTTAGTCTTTCTTTTGCAAAAGCTAAAGCTTGTTCATCTTTATCTATTGCAATTAACTTACCTGTTGTTAATCTTTTTACTATTTCACTTGAATGACCAGCGCCTCCAAGTGTTCCATCTAGATAAATTCCAGTTGGCTTTATATTTAGCCCCTCAATACATTCATTTAGCATTACAGGGACATGTTTGAATTCCATTAATTTACACCAAATACTAAGTTATCTAGATCTGTTCTTTCTGCACCCTTGTTCATAAATCTTGCTTCAAGTTCAGCAGCTCTAGCAGCTTCGTTTGCAATAAAGTCTTCTTTATTCCAAATTCTTAACTTAGCACCAGCACCAGAGATAACAGCATCTTTTGTTAGGCCAATAAGATTTGCTTGCTTTTGAGGAACAATAAATCTTCCTTGTCCATCTACTTTGCAAAGTTCTAGGTTTTGCAAATACCAATCTGCGATTTGAGATTGCTCAGATGAGTGCAATGTTGACATTTTGTTTAATTGCTCTACAAAGCTTTCTCCAACAGACTTTGGTAGAATTGTTAAATACTTAGCGTTAATTGTTTTCAAAACATATACTTCAGAAGCGGCAGCATCGTCTTCTACAGCATAAGCATCTTTATACTTTACTGGGAATCTAAAACGGTTCTTGTCATCAGCAGTAACTTCAACTGAACCAGAGAATAAATAACTCATAATGCGCCCTCCTTCCGCGAGATTTCACATACATTATATAAT
>CAMOQV010000058.1 GCA_946623205.1 uncultured Clostridia bacterium | reverse complement strand
CCTTCGTAATACATTTCTTCAATATCTGTTGTTGGAATATCAATTTGATCAAGATATTTTTTCTTGTTAAATTTGATTAAATCTTCGACATCCTTGTTGCCTTCTCTTGCTAAATAGCAAATTAATCTAATCAATTGCGCATATTGAGAATCTTCAAATCTATTTATAGCTGGATAAATATTTTCGTACCAATCTACTTTAAAACCAGCAAAATATAATATTCTATATCTCATTAATTCTGGGAATTGTCTAACATATAACAATCTATCAAAGATATCTTCTTGAGATAAATAGAAACCTGGCATATTATCCTTTTGATAAATACTTAAAAAGAATATGTTTCCTGAGATTTCAAACTCTACAGAAGCAACAACATCGTCGCACCAATTAACATATCCTTCATATGCTTGTTCAACTTCTTTAACTCTCATTGATTTAACAAATACTCTATCCATCATCCACCTCTAAAAATTTAATGTTGCTCCCTATGTGCTTTGAGTATAACATGGTATATTTCAAAAAGTAAACAACTATTTTTAGTGGTGTCTTTATTTCGGGACATCATTAAAAGTAATACTAAAGTATTAAAAAAGTCAGCACTTTTTCAAGCACTGACTTTTACTATTTAAAATTGTGTTAATTATTTTATATAATCTTCAACATCTTTTTCTGTTTGAAGCATTCTTGCGTCAACGATTTCTGCGCCTTCAATATATGGCTTTAGTTTTTCAGCAGTCTTGCCTATTCCACTTCCACCTGATGTAGCAAAGATATAAATCTTCTTTCCTTTTAGATCATAATCTTTCAAAAAGCAATTAACTACAAGTGGAGCGCATCCATACCAAATTGGGAAACCAACGTAGATAGTATCATATTCATCCATATTCTCTACTTTGTTTTGAACTGGAACTTCTTTTTTACCAAAAAACTCCCTATTGCATCTAGAAATTGGATTTCTCCAATTAATATCAGCCTTTGTATAAGGCTCTTTTGGAATAATCTCAAATATATCTGCATTTAGCTTATTTGCTAAAGCTTGAGCTACTTTTCTAGTATTTTGATATTCCACACTAAAAAATGTTACAAGTGTTTTCATCTGTACCTCCTAGAATACGTAGATTGACCACGTAATCAATAATATACCTGCAAAATATAAAAAGGTATTTAACTTATGAACTGACGATTCATGATTAAAACTGTATTTATATGAACAAAGCACATAATCTGACAACATAAATAAAATAGTACCAAATCCCAATAAAATTGCAGATCTATTGTCTGTTACAAAGTACATTGTTGTTCCTATACTTCCATGAAGCGTAACCATAGCTAAATAACCAAAGGCTTTTAGTCTATCTTTTTTATCAATTTTAAAGTGAGTATTGAAGCGTTCAAGTATCATATACCCACCTACCATTACCACATACACAACAATAAACCACCAATAAGCAGAAAAATGTACTCCTAGCGATTCAAGTAGACAAAAATCATAAGCAAACAAAGACAAATTGCCAATTGTGAAGAATAATGCACCAAGATTAAAATGGAACATCAAAACTATATCTCCAACAAAGGTTGCTGTAATTGCTACTAAAATTAATATGTTAAATGAATTAAATTCCCTATTTTCTATAAATAGAACAATAGCCAAAATTAAATAAAATGATGCAAGCAAAATTTTATTTATACCTCTTGCTTTATGTTCACCTAGTGAGGTTGTAAACATATAAGCTAAAAAGGTCGTCAAATATATACAAGTTAAAGAAAGTTCTAGCCCTAAAATAATGTGCCTCTAATTATAGTTTTCCTTGAATACCTAAGATTATTACTATGATATGAACAATTAAAAACACAATAGATAAAACTGCTGCGATTTTAAATAGTTTTTTATCTTTTGGATTTTTAGTAGACAATCCACACATAGAAATAATAAATGCAATTACTGGATATAACCAACATCCCCATAAAGCACCTAAAGCTAATGCTGAAACTGAATATCCATCGCCATATTTATATTCTTTTGTGGGAGCTGCGCTCTTTTCAACCTTTTCCCCTTTCTTTAGTGGTCTTGGCGCAATTACAGCCGGTTTTACAGGTTTTTCCTCGACGTCTTGATTCTTTATTGATTCTCCTAATTGTGCACCGCAATATGGGCAATATTGAGCGTCAGACTCTACATCTGCTCCACATGTTGGGCATTTTTTAGTGCCGCCCTTTATTGAATCATCAAAAACATCTTCTAAATCGTCTTTTTCAAAATTTGGTGAATTATCTTTCATAAATACCTCGCGTCTATTCGTAATTATTTTAACATAATATTTATAAATTAAAAAGAGCCTGCAAATTTTCTTTGCAAGCTCTAGATATGCTTTAAATTATATATTAAACAGGTTGAATTCCCTTTTGTGTATCGCCAAACTCTCTATCGATCTTAATCTTGTTAGCTTGTCTATACTTAAAGAAGTTCATAGCAACTTGTGGGAATAATGCATAAGATAATACATCTTCGTCTTGTTCAATATAGTTTTCAATTTCTTTTCTATATTTTTCAAGTTCTGGTTGTAATAAATCAGCTGGTCTACATGTAATTCTTTCAGCACCCTCTCCTAAAGCTAGTTTTACAACCTCTGGATTTGGTTCTGCTGGTAATTGACCATATTCGCCCCTTAATACGCCCTTTGTTTCAGCTGTAATCATCTTGTATCTTTCGCCAGATAAAACGTTAAATACGGCTTGTGTACCAACGATTTGAGATGTTGGAGTAACAAGTGGTGGGTATCCAAGATCCTTTCTTACGTTTGGAACTTCAGCTAAAGCTTGTTCATATTTATCTAAAGCGTTCATCTTCTTTAATTGACCAACAAGGTTTGAAAGCATTCCGCCTGGTACTTGGTAAATTAATGCCTTAACGTCTGTTGCTAATGACTTATCTGTTAACCATCCATCATCCTTTAATCTTTGTGCTACGCCCTTGAAGTATTCAGCACATTCGTTTAATTTGATTAAATCTAAACCTGTATCATATTCAGTTCCTTGTAAAGCAGCAACTAATGATTCTGTAGCAGGTTGAGATGTACCATTTCCTAATGGAGATAATGCTGTATCTACAATATCTACACCAGCTTCAATAGCCTTTAGGTATGTTAAGTTACCTGTACCAGCTGTTTGGTGAGTATGAAGATGGATTTGTGTATCTTTCTTTAGAACCTTCTTCATAGCCTTTACTAATTCGTAAGCTGTATAAGGTAATAAGATACCTGCCATATCCTTAATACAAATGATATCTGCACCCATATCTTCAAGTGTTTTAGATAGTTTTACAAAGTATTCAGTTGTATGAACTGGAGATGTTGTATATGAGAAAGCTGCTTCGCAGATTCCACCATATTTTTTAGTAGCCTTCATTGCAGATGCCATATTTCTTGGATCGTTTAAAGCATCGAAGATACGGATAATATCTATACCGTTTTGAATAGCTTTCTTTACGAATTCATCTACAACGTCGTCAGCATAGTGCTTGTAACCTAAAAGGTTTTGAGCTCTTAGTAACATTTGTAATTTTGTATTTGGCATAGCCTTTCTTAATTTTCTAAGTCTATCCCATGGATCTTCATTTAAGAATCTTAGACAGCTATCAAAAGTAGCACCGCCCCAACATTCTAATGAAAAATAACCGATTTTATCTAATTTATCTGCAATTGGTAACATTTCATCGAGTCTCATTCTTGTAGCAGCTTGAGATTGATGAGCATCACGCAATATTGTTTCTGTAATCTTAACCATTTTTTATTCTCCTTTATGCAACGCCAAATACTGATAATAATACACCGGCTGCAACTGCAGAACCGATAACACCAGCTACGTTTGGCCCCATAGCGTGCATTAATAAGTAGTTGCTAGGATTTTCTTCTTGTCCAACATTGTGAGCAATTCTAGCGGCCATTGGAACGGCTGAAACACCAGCAGCACCAATAAGTGGATTTACTTTTCCCTTTGTTAATACACACATTAACTTTCCAATTAATACACCACCAGCAGTACCAAAGCTGAATGCAACAACACCGATAATTAAAATTAACAATGTTTTAACATCCAAGAAGACATCTGCTGTAGCCTTTGTACCTACTAATAAGCCAAGTACAATAGTTACGATGTTAATTAATTCGTTTTTAGCTGTATTTGTTAATCTTGGAACAACTCCAGATTCTTTAAACAAGTTACCTAACATCAACATACCCAAAAGTGGTAAAGCTGAAGGAAGGATAATACCAACAACTAATGTTACGGCAATTGGGAATACAACCTTCTCTAATTTAGATACTGGTCTTAATTGTTCCATAACAATTGCTCTTTCCTTCTTTGTTGTCAATAATTTCATTATTGGTGGTTGGATAACCTTGATTAAAGCCATATATGAATAAGCGGCAACGGCAATAGCTGGCAACAAATGTGCAGCAAGTTTTGTAGTAACGTAGATAGCTGTTGGGCCATCTGCACCACCGATAATACCGATAGCTGCGGCTTCTTCACCTGTGAAACCAATGTTTATAGCAACTAAGAATGTAATGAAAATACCTAATTGCGCTGCAGCACCCATAATCAAACTCTTTGGATTAGCAATAAGTGGACCGAAGTCTGTCATTGCGCCAATTCCTAAGAAGATTAGTGGTGGATAAATAACCCATTCAACACCCTTATAAAGATAGAAGAATAGGCCCTCTGTTCCTGGTGTTATAACTTTAGAACCATGTTCAATAATATATTGCCCTGCTTCATCTAGCATTGGAATACCATACAACGCTTGATAAGCACCTGGAATATTAATAATGAACATACCAAAGCCAATAGCAACCAATAGGTTTGGCTCGAACTCCTTAGCTATAGCTAAATAAATCAAAACACCAGCAATAACCATCATAATCAAGTTTTGCCATAATGGTGTTAGTGATGTCATAAAACCTGTAGATTCCCACAAAGTTTTTAGCGAATCAGCTAATGAGAACGATGGTATAGTTGAGAAAAAACTAAGCATCTTCTACTCCTTATGCGATTGTTGCGATAACTGCGCCTGTATCAACATTTGCGCCTTCTTGTGTTGAATATGAAATTACACCATTTTCTGGAGCTACAACTGGAGTGTCCATCTTCATAGCTTCTAGAATAATGATTGTGTCACCCTTTTTGATTTGTGTTCCTGATGCAAAGCATAGTTTCTTAACTAGACCTGGCATTGGAGCCTTAACTGCAGTACCGTTAGCTGGAGCAGCTTGAACTGGTGCCTTTGCTTGTGGAGCTGGAGCAGCCTTTGTTACAACTGGAACAACTGTGCTTCCATCTACGATTTCTTCAACTTCAACGGCATATGTTTTTCCGTTAACATTTACATTAAATTTGCGCATATCTATATATCTCCTAATAATTTCCTTTATTTAATTTCATTTATATTTCTAACTCTAAACTTCAAGTTAGATGTATAAACTTGCTTGTTTTGCTCATAATAAGCCATGATTGCTGCTGATATAACTGCAGCGATTTCTTCATCTTCACTATCTAGGCCTTCGATTTGTGGTTTGCTCTCTACTTGAGGAAGTGCTTCAACCTTTTTCTTCTTAGCGAATTTTGCCTTTAATACATCCATTCCTTCAAATCCATATTTAAATAGAACGATCATACCAATTAGCAAAGCTAAAACTAAGAAAACTACACCAATACCCAAAGCGGCAACTTGTAAACCAACAAGTATTCTTTCGCCAACTGTTGAGTTTCCCATGTCTAATAAGTCTGGTTGACCATACTCAAATGAACAAGCCATAAAAGAAGTCATCAATAAAACAAGAATGAATACTATTGATAATACTTTTAATGCTCTTTTCATATTAAATTCCCTCTAACATCATTAATGCTGAAGATAAATATGGACGAAGGTTAATAGCTTCTACAACATTATCTAGATAGCCTTCTTTAGCAATCTTAATTGGGTTTTCTTGCATTTCTGCATATTGCATAGAAAGCTTAGCGATGTTATCACTTCTATCTTGTGCCTTTAATTGATCTGCCATCATAGCTACAGCAACTTCTTCCGCAATTGGAGAAATCTTTGCATTTTCTGTAGCGATTGTATATCCAAATCCTAAACCTTTGCTCATTAAGGCTGTATATCCAAATCCGATTGCATTGCCAAAGGCAACACCAATCTTTGGAGCTGTAATATTAGCAACAGCATCGATTAACTTGAATGATCTCTTTGCATAACCAGCAACTTCTTGAGCTAGTGTTGAAGATAATCCCTTTGTATCTACAAGTGTAATGAAAGGTAAATCTAACATATCTGCTTTTTGAGCAAAATCTGTAGCTTTTTCTAATCCTTCGAATGAAATATAATCGCCCTTTGTTGCTAAAACTGCTACGGCGATACCGTTTAATCTAGCAAATGCACACTTTACATCTTCTCCATACAAAGGAGCATACTCTAAAACACTACCTTGATCCATAATTGAATCTAGAGCCTTATGAGCATCAATGTGAGCAAGTTCAGCATCTACTCTATTTGCATCATCATTTGTTTCTTCTGGTCCATAAATTGTATTGAACAATAAATCAACCTTTTCTTTTAAATCTGCTTCTGATTTGTAAACAAAGTTTACCATATCTGAATTCTTAGCATATGCATCATATCCTAAAGCCTTCTTATAATCCACTGGGAATGTCTTAGCATCTGATACTAAATACATTGGTGAATTAACAGACATAACAGCATCTTTAGATATGAATACGAAATCTGCAGCTGCTACAAATGAAGCCATCATACCAAGAGCTGAGCCCTTAACGATTGCGATATGTGGTGCTACAGCAGACAAATCACTAGCTAAAGAAATGATGTTTGCGTATCCTTCTAGGATTGAAACACCGTCTCCAACTCTTGCTCCGCAGCTATCAATGATTGAGATAAGTGGTGTACGAGTTGTAATTGCTCTATCAATACACTTTTCAATCTTTAAAGCTTGAGCTTTGCTCAAACTACCCTTTAAGATGTCTGCATTTTGAGCGAAGATTTGAACTGGATTACCATTAAATAATGCATAACCTGTAACTACGCCTTCCCCAATAGCTTCTTTATCATCAAAACTCTTACCAGATAAAAATACGTCTGTTTCAACGAAACTGTCTTTATCTACTATGGAATTAATGTAAGCTTTTGTCTTTTGAGTAGCTTTTTCAATCTCACTTATAGCTAAAACGAGATCCTTGTTTTCCATGAAATTTAACCTCCAAAACTTCTTCTAATTTCTACTTAACAATAAAAACCATAGTAATTATATTTATATAATTGGTTTCGCGCAACTAAATAAAACAAATAATTTATAAATTTTTAACAAT
>CAMOQV010000057.1 GCA_946623205.1 uncultured Clostridia bacterium | reverse complement strand
ATTGATTCTGAACGAATATCTACCATATTTGCCTCACTTTGATTTATTACTTTATCAATTTAGCACTTTACTTTGATAAAGTCAAACGTTTAAAGCATATTTTATAATATAAATAACTAACAATATAATATTAATTACGCTGATTCTTTTGAAATAATCATAGCTGGCACAATGCCGCGATTAGAATATTTAATATTTAAGTCTGAAGATGTATCAATGTATGTGTTGTTTTTATTACTAATACTTCCCTTTGCAGAAATATAATGGTGCTTGCCTTTTTCTGGAGCTATCCACCAAGATGCAGATCCTGTATCTGATGTTTCTAAACTTCTTGCAGCATAATCAGTTGGAGTCTTTATAATGCTAGCAGTATTTGGGAATATAGATTTTAATTGATCTAGATTTAAGAAGAAAGATTTTGATCTAAACGAAACTGATGAGTTTAATCTATATTCATATTTAACATTAGTTACTTTTATTCTCAACAACTCTTCTGTTGTAAACATAAAAGCATCATCCATAAATATTCTTGCATCTTTTTCGAAATAATCATGAAAATCATCAAATCTTGCTGAATATAAAATATTGCGCGAAACTAATAAAATGTCACCTGATTGCAATGCATATGCATCCCAAACAACATCTTCAAGTCTATAACTTTTACCATCAACGACACTATAATATTCTAGGTCGCTACCCAAATAATAACCTTTGTCGTTTTTAGTAATTGTTAATACTGCTTCTTCATCGAATGTTTGAGGAAATTTACCAAATATTATTGGATCGAGAGCACTTAAAATCGAAATTGAGGTTATTTCTATCTTTGGTTCCTCTTGATACTCTTGAGGGGCATTATCTACATGAGTATCTAAACTATTCGATGAACAAGCCGAGAAAACTATTATTAATAAAACAAATATAACAGATATAGTTAGTTTATATTTCTTTACCATAATATTTTTCATAGTATTAATGTAAATAACAAAAATTAACTTCACCTTAAATTTTGATGCACAAAATGGTAATAAAAGAAAAATTTGGCTTTCACTCGTAAATTTATTGTAAAAGGATTATCTACGAATAAAGGCGCTACCCTTTTTGGATAACGCCTAAAGCTTCAATTTTGTATATGGATAAATCGGTTTAGTCCATCAAAGTCGCTGCCATAACAGCTTTAATTGTATGCATTCTATTTTCTGCTTCGTCAAATACAATTGATGCTTCAGATTCGAAAACATCATCAGTAACTTCCATTGCATCAATACCGAATTTTTTATGTATTTCTTCCCCGATTGTTGTCTTTAAATCATGGAATGCTGGTAAGCAATGCATAAACTTGCATTGGTCTCCTGCGTTTGCCATAATTTTACTATTTACTTGATAAGGCAACAAATCATGAATTCTTTCTGACCATACTTCATCTGGTTCACCCATAGATACCCAAACATCTGTATAGATAACGTCAGCACCTTCAGTAGCTTTCATTGGATCTTCTTCAAATTCTAAAATAGCTCCAGTTTCTTTTGCTATCTTTTGGCATTTTTGAACTAATTCTTCGTTTTGGAAATATTTTTTAGGAGCACAAGATACGAAATGCATACCCATCTTTGCTGCACCTACCATTAAAGAATTACCCATGTTATATCTAGCATCGCCCATATAAACTAATTTAATTCCGTTAAGTTTTCCAAAATGTTCTTTAATTGTCATAAAGTCTGCAAGAATTTGTGTTGGATGGAATTCATTTGTTAATCCATTCCATACAGGAACTCCAGCATATTTATCTAATTCTTCAACGATTTCTTGACCATATCCTCTATATTCAATGCCATCAAACATTCTTCCTAATACTCTTGCTGTATCTGCAATGCTCTCTTTCTTTCCGATTTGAGAACTCTTTGGATCAAGATATACAGGATGCATACCAAGATCTGCTGCAGCTACTTCAAAACTACATCTTGTACGTGTTGATGTCTTTTCAAAAATTAAAGCAACATTCTTTCCTTCACAGTATCTATGAGGAATGCCATTCTTCTTTTTGATTTTCAAATCTTGAGCAAGATCAATTAGGTAATCAATCTCTTCTGGTGTGAAATCTAGTAGCTTTAAAAAGCTTTTTCCTTTAAAGTTCATTTTTACTCCTTGCAAGCTGCAATAATAACATCTGTAGCTTTATCTAATTCTTCCATTGAAATAGTTAATGCAGGCAACAATCTTAACTTAGTTTTAGCACTAAGTGCTAATACGCCATTATCCATCAAGTATTTCAATACTTCTTTTACGTCCTTTTTAGTTTCAATACCAAGCATTAATCCCATTCCAGAGATAGATATAATTCCATCTTTATTAGATAATTTTTTGATAATAAATTCTGACTTTTTCTTAACATCTAAAAGCAATTTATCATCAATTCTTGAGATTATTGAAATAGCACCAGCGGCAGCAATTGGATTACCACCAAATGTAGATCCATGCTTTCCAAAAGTCAAAGTTGATTTAACCTTTTCTCCCATCAAACAAGCTCCCATTGGAAGGCCGCCTGCTAATCCTTTAGCTGTTGTTACAACATCTGGCATGATATCAAAGTTCATATAAGCATATAACTTGCCTGTTCTACCGTTTCCAGTTTGTACTTCGTCTATTATTAACAAAATATCGTTATCTTGGCAAATCTTATATACACCTTTAACAAAATCTTTATCTAAAGCTATAACACCGCCCTCACCTTGAACGCATTCCATCATAATTGCACAAACTGTATTATTTGCTACTAATTCTTTAATAGAATCTAAATCGTTTGCTGTGCCATATAAAAAGCCTTCAGGCATTGGTAAGAAATCTTGATGGAAAACATCTTGTCCTGTTGCGGCAAGAGTTGCTAGCGTTCTTCCATGGAAAGAATTCTTCAATGTTATTATAGATGCATTTTTTACACCTTTATCTTCTGCATATTTTCTTGCAACTTTAATTGCGCATTCATTTGCTTCTGCACCAGAATTTGAAAAGAATACTTTTTTAAATCCTGTCTTTTCACATAGAAGTTTAGCAAGATTAGCGCATGGCTCTGTGTAATATAAATTTGAAGCGTGTTGAATTTTATTCAATTGATCGATTACTGCCCCTTTCCATTCATCATCTTGAATACCAAAAGCAGTAACTCCAATACCAGAACCTAAATCTATATACTCTTTACCATTATTGTCCTTTATTAAAGAACCTTTCCCGTAGACTAAATCTACAGGAAAACGGTTGTAAGTATTTGCTACATATTCTTTATCTATTTCAAAAATATCAGACATTTTTATCACCTTTAACCATTGTACCGGCACCTTCGTCTGTCAATAGCTCCATCAAGATAGCGTGTGGAACACGACCATCCATGATAATAACATTTTCAACACCTTTATGAATACCTGTTATACAACATTCAAGCTTTGGAATCATACCGCCAGAAATAATACCCTCTTGAGATAATTCTTCTGCTTCATGAATTGTGATTTCTGGAATTAGTGTTGATGGATCATCTTTGTCCTTTAAAATTCCAGCTACGTCTGTCATCATAATTAATCTTTCTGCTTTCAACGCACCAGCAATATGAGCAGCTGCAGTATCTCCATTAATATTGTATGCATTACCTTTATCGTCACAACCAATTGTAGAAATAATTGGAATATATCCTTTTGCTAATAAATCTTCAACTGGCTTTATGTTGATGTTTGTAATTTCTCCAACATATCCTAGCTTTTCGTCTTTCATCTTAGCTTCAATAAGTTTTCCGTCCATACCAGAAATACCCATTGCCTTGCCACCTTTTACGTTAATGTAATTAACTAATGTTTTGTTAATCTTACCAGCAAGAATTGAAACTACGATATCTACAGTTTCTTTATCTGTTACACGAAGACCATTAACAAACTCAGCCTTTTTACCAAGTCTTGTCATTGTTTCTGAAATTTCTGGACCACCGCCATGAACTAATACAACTTTAACACCTATCAAAGATAGAAGAACGATATCTTCCATAACTTGTTCTTTAAGTGTCTTATTAATCATTGCATTGCCGCCGTATTTAATTACGACAATCTTTCCACTATACTTTTTGATATTTGGAAGCGCTTGTGTTAATACTTCTGCACGTTGAGCGTTAGTAAAATTCTTATCTAACATAATTTTCTCCTTATTATGTACGGTAGTCGCCGTTAATTTTTACGTAATCGTAAGTTAGATCACATCCCCAAGCTGTAGAGAATGCATCTCCATCATTTAAATCAATTAGAATTTCAATTTCATCTTCTAAAAGAATTTGCTTAGCAACATCTTCATCAAATGGAACTCCTGCACCATTTTTACATACAGCAATTTCGCCTTTTTTAGATTTAAATGATACATCAATTTTGTTTATATCTACATTTGCACCAGAATATCCAATGGCACATAAAACTCTACCCCAGTTTGCATCTGCTCCGAACATTGCTGCTTTTAATAAGCTTGAGCAAATAACTGATTTTGCTACAATTTTAGCTGTTGGAATATTATATGCATTATATACTTTGCACTCTAAAAGCTTTGTAGCACCTTCGCCATCACCTGCAATTTCTCTGCAAAGTTGAACAGTAACTGTGTTTAAAGCTTTCATAAATGTCTTAAAATCTTCATTGTCTTTATCTATACATTCATTGCCTGCAAGACCATTTGCTAAAACAACTACCATATCGTTTGTTGATGTATCACCATCAATGCTTAACATATTGAATGTGTCTTGAACATCGCTCTTTAATGCTTTTTGTAACATTTGAGAAGAGATGTTAACGTCAGATGTAATGAATACTAGCATTGTTGCCATGTTTGGATGAATCATACCGCTTCCCTTAGCCATACCGCCAAGCTTGCATTTCTTTCCTCCAATTTCAAATTCAACAGCAACTTGCTTAGAGATTGTATCTGTTGTCATAATTGCTTCTGAAGCATTGTTATTTCCATCTATAGATAATTCACTAACTAGAGTTGGAATTCCTTTAGCGATTGGCTCCATAGATAATGGAAGACCAATAACACCTGTTGAAGCAACAACTACATCTTCTTCTTTAACATCTAGATTTTTAGATAATTCTTTAGCCATCTCGTTTGCAATTTCAATTCCATTTGCATTACATGTGTTGGCATTACCAGAGTTACAGATGATTGCTTGAGCAACTCCGTTCTTTAAATGTTCTTTAGTAACATATAAAGGTGCACCCTTAACTAGATTTTGTGTATAAACAGCAGCTGCAGTAGCTGGAACTGTACTGTATACTAATCCTAAATCTCTCTTTGTACGGCTCTTTCTAATTCCGCAATGAATTCCTGATGCTTTAAAACCTTGAGCAGCACAAACTCCACCTTTAATTAATTCCATTTTAGTTAGCTCCTTTAATATTTAATGACGTTGTTTCGTCAAGTCCTAATACTATATTCATATTTTGAATAGCTGCGCCAGAAGCGCCTTTGCCTAGATTGTCGAATCTAGATACTAATATAATTCTATCTTCGTTACCATATACGCTTACGCCCATATCATCATAATTTGCATATTTATTAGATGTTAAGAATCCTTCCTCACTCGACTCATCATAATGAACAAGCTTTGTTGTGTATAAATTCTTATATACATCGATGATATCTTTCATATCCCCTTTAAGATCTGACTTAAATAGAGGAACTGTAACTTCCATACCTTGTGCGAATGGTGCAACTATTGGACAGAAGATTGGCGCATTATCTAAAGCGCATACTTTCATCATTTCAGGAAGATGCTTGTGAGATTGTGTTAAACCATATTGACGTGGTGCCAACAAATCTACATTTTGCATTTCTTCATATTGTTGAATCATCTTCTTTCCACCACCAGTATAACCAGTTAAAGAAAAACAAGATAACTTAACATCACTCTTTATTAGCCCTTCTTTAACTAAAGGTGCTACTAAAGATATAAATCCACTTGCATGACATCCAGGATTTGCAATCAATTTAGAAGATTGAATCTTAGAACGCAAATTATTTACTTCAGCAAAACCATATGCAAATTTATCATTTGTTCTATGAGCTGTAGATGTATCAATTACGCATACATTGTCATTTTTAACTAATGAAACAGATTCAATAGCTGCTTGATCTGGCAAGCATAAAAATACAACATCTGCTGCATTTATAGCTTCTGTTTTTGCATTTACATCTTTTCTTAACTCATCTGAAAGCTTAATTAGTTCAATATCTTTTCTTAAAGACAATCTATCTACTATCTTTAAACCCGTTGTACCAGATGAACCATCAATGAATACTTTTGTCATATTTTCTTCCTTTTTCGTTTTGCATAAATACTTAAAATCAATAAATAAAACTATGGACTTCAAATACTTGTATCGAGCCCATTTTATAAAGATTATTTATAATAGTCAATAATTAGAGATAAAATAACTAAAATGTATATTTATACGCATATTCACGAATATTTGCATAAAAAAAAACAAGATGGTCTATAAGCCGAGTTCTGTATTTGATGATCATCTGTCTAGACGTACTGTTGCCAATACGTTCAAGCGATTTTGCGACTAGCAGGCTACTAATTGTCGCGTTCTCTTGCACCAAGTGGGGTTTACACGGCTCCCGAAGTCACCTTCAGGACGGTGAGCTCTTACCTCGCCTTTTCATCCTTACCATTACTGGCGGTTATTTTCTGTTGCACTTTCCTTCAAGTCACCTTGACTGGTCGTTAGCCAGCACTCTGCCTTGTGGTGCTCGGACTTTCCTCATGCCCTTACGGGCCTGCGATCATCTGGCCATCTTGCTAAGTAAATATATCATTGTATAAAAGAAATTGTCAAATTCTATAATTTAACAACTCTCATAGCTGGAGCATATCCAACTTTATAATCAGAATCAGATAAAATATACTGCTTTGTTATTTCGCCCTTATTTTGGACCTTATCTGCAGCATTCGATCCCAAAGATGAAGAAATGTCATTTGATGGAGATCTTGTCCATGCCCAACCGACCTTTCCTACATCTTCATATTCAATATAGAATGCACCACGCGCAATTGCATAATCCGAAACAATTCTTAAACGTCTTTGCATATCTTCTTCAATAAAACTATATCTTGAATTTTGAGCATCTGCACTTGTTAAGCAAAAGACATAGTCTTTTGTAATATAAGTTCTGCTAGATTTTTTAGCATGCTCATTTGTGTTTGAAGTTTGTATAATTCCCTTTTTATTATTACTGTCAAAAGCTATATTATAAAATTGCTTTAATGTCTCTCTAAGTTTTGAATATTCCCAGTTATTTGCATAGACATTTTCCATAACTTTTCCCTTATTATCTTTTAGGAAATATTTATTATCTCCAACATCTGCAATTCTTGATTGTTCTTGGTATATTTCAGTATCTAATATATATTTAGAATATACATAATAATTATCTTCACCTAAAGATTTATTAATTATCTTCCATACAATATTTTGAACTACAAATGCATATTCTTTATTATCTTCAACTACTTCCCCATTAGAAAATGTTGGGGTCATATATTCATGGCAAGGACGAGCTGAGATTATCTTGTATTGCTTAGAATCATATGTATAATAACCAGTTTCTTGATTATATACGCCATTTGTTTTTATTGTTTCTAC
>CAMOQV010000056.1 GCA_946623205.1 uncultured Clostridia bacterium | reverse complement strand
ATAAATCAGCTTTTGGTGTAGATTTGTATTTTGATAAAGGCCCAGCTATGGATTTGATGCATATTGAAATCAACCATGCAATGTTACTTTGTGGAGTTAATCTAAATAAAAAAGATGTTCCAGATAGATGGAAGATTGAAAACTCTTGGGGTAAAGATGCAGGGGATAAAGGCTATTATGTAGCAACAGAAAGTTGGATGCAAAAATACATTGGGGATGCTGCAATAAATATTAAGTATTTATCTGATGAGCAAAAAGCAATGTTAAATCAAGAACCTATTGTTGTTGATGGTCATACAGCTGCCGATTAATTATTGAAAATTTAATGAAATAGTGGCTTTGATAAGATAATCAAGGTCACTATTTTTTATTCGTTATTGTATTTATAATTCGCAATATATATAATATAAATATGCGTAAGATAGGGTTATTTATATCAATAATCGTAATTTTGGGACTAGTTGTATCTTTGACAGCTTGTAATGTTACGCCGCAAGTTGACCCAAATAATATCCTACAAGAAGATCAACAATACTCATTAAATTATCAAGAGGGCGTAACTTCATGTAATATGTCACTAGATGGCAATGGTAATTTCGCTATTAAAAGAAAGATAGATTACGAAAAGCCACTTTCTGAAGAAGAAGCAGATTTATATAGAATTACATTCTTATCTTCAAGTAGAAGTTTTGATTTCCAATATAGAGACGATTTTATCAATTTGACAAATAGATATGTATTTTCATCTCAAAACACATTAGAGTATTACGATTCTTCAAAAAATGCATCAACAGCATTTAAAACATTTGCTCAATCAATCGATGGAACATATCAATTGACATATAATCAAAAAGTTGCAGATATGGATGCAACTATTACGCTTACTATGAAACCAATTCAAGGCAATAATAATGCGCAAATGGTAGCAATGGGATATAAGATTGAAGCACCTGAAGAAGAATATGCTAAAGGTAGTTATTCAATTTATAAAAATCATTATGTCAAACTAAAGGTTGAATATCCATTAGATAACCCACCTAAAAATGGATTAGCTAATTATCAAACAGCAAAATTAGGAACAGAATATACATCAAATCTAATTATAGAAGAAAACGGTAGAGAAAATGGACTTGTAAATCTATATACACAAGGATCAAATCTATATGTTCAATTAAGAGATGATGGCTCATTTGATTTTGTAAGAGCATCAACTACTATATCTTCAGAAGATTGTTTTACAAAGGATTCATTTAATTCGCAAACATTTAAAACAAGATTGATGCTTATAGATGGAGCAGAATTATACACATATGAATATGAATTAGCATTTGATTCACAAGGAAAAGCAACATTTTCTTGTGTGTTAGCGCAAATGCAAAAGAATTATGTAGCAAAATCAACAGAAGAATTAGAAGTAATTGCATACGATGGGGAAGTATATGAATCACTAATTGGTACACATCGTCAATTAGGAACAAGCAATAATTTATCTCTTGCAAATACTCATATCGTGTACGCAGATTATAACTATTCAAGATATACATTTGAAGGTAACTTAAATATATCATTATTTAAGCTAGATAAATACATTTATCTAAGAGCTACAAATGAACGCCATCAAGTAATAGCTGCAAAGTTCTATGAAGATGGAACCTGGGAGTGGATACAAAACGAGTTCATTGGGATCGATTTATCTGTCCACGACGAGGACGAATTGTAAACTATATCTTACATACTTTTTAAGGTATATATAAGGTTAGAAACATAAAATCATTTAGGATATAAGGAGAGAGACTTATGATTAAAAAGCTAATTATATTTTTATTATTTATTGTAATTACGCTTATAGCTATTAATTTTGTTACTATTCCTGGATTCTCATTCGCAACACAAATGAAGATGGGTGAGAAGGCAGTTGAGCTTAATGCCGCAACAGCAGCTACGGTAATAGATATTCCACTAGTTAAGGCTATAGTAGGCGCACCAATCCAAGCAGTTATCGTTCACGATGCATCTGCAGGATATATTGAATTATTACAAGGAGACCAATGCTATACAGCAGCAGATGCTTTAGCAAACGGAGCTACATATGTTCAAGGTTATGTAATTCTATTCTGGTTATTCTTGTTATTAATGATTATCTTACTTCCAAGAAAGCATGGTAAGAAGAAGATTAAGAAGTTGGCTAGAGACGTAGCATATGATGTAGTTGATGAAGAAATCGACAACATGGCACCTCCAGCTAGATCTTATGCACCAGCTCCAAGAAGAAGAGAACCAGCACCTCGTGGTGGCGAAGGCAATCCAAGAAGAAAGCAACAAGACGACTACGAAGATGAAGATTATGATTATTAATCATTAATTCAGCAAAACTTGGGCTCAAGGAAACACCTTGGGCCCTTATTATATTTATTCGCTTGCGCAAATATTTATTATTAGATATAATTTAAAACGACTAAGAAAGGAAACATGTTTATATAAAAGCACAAAAGAGATCTTACCTCGATAGGCTGAAAGGGTGGGAAGTGGAAAATATAAAGAATTCGTCCTGGAGTCATCAAATTGAAATAGTAGTAGGTTTGACGTTATGCTTCGTAAAAGCTCAAATGAGGCCTAATTTTAGGTGAAAATAGGTGGTAACGCGTAATTAATAATTAACGCCCTATGGTTAACTCCATGGGGCGTATTTCAATATATGAAATAAACGAGGTCAGAATGAAAGAGAAGATTAATCAATTAATTGAACAAGCTACTCTAAAAATCAAAGATGCTCAAGATGTTAATGGCATTAATGATTTAAGAGTTCAATACCTTGGAAAAGCTGGTGAAATCACATCACTTTTAAAGGGTATGAAAGATGTTCCAAACGATCAAAAGCCAGAAATCGGTAAGTATGTTAACAAAGCAAGAGATACTATTACTGATTTAATTCAAGCTAAGATGAATGAGCTTCAACAAAAAGCTATGAATGCAAAGATGATGAAGGAACAAATCGATATTACATACGATGAAAAGAACTACAATCGTGGTTCATTACATCCTTGTACATTAGTTATTGATGAAGTTTTAGACATCTTTACAGGTATGGGATTTACAGTTGCTAATGGTCCTGAAATCGAAATGGATAAGTTTAACTTCCAATTATTAAACATTCCAAAGGATCACCCATCTAGAGATATGCAAGATACATTCTATGCAGGAGAGGATTTATTATTAAGAACTCAAACATCTGCAGTTCAAGCAAGAACTATGATAAATACTCAACCTCCAATCAAGCTTGTATGTCCAGGTAAGGTATATAGACCAGATTACGATGCAACTCACTCACCAATGTTCCAACAAATCGAAGGTCTTGTCGTAGACAAGCACGTAACACTTTGCGATTTAAAGGGACTTTTGGAACTATTTGCTCAAAAGTTGTTTAATGAAAAGACAAAGGTTAGATTCCGTCCATCATATTTCCCATTCACAGAACCATCTGTAGAAGTTGATGTTACATGTTCTGTATGCCATGGTGTTGGCTGTAGAATTTGTAAGGGAACAGGCTGGATTGAAATTCTAGGCGCAGGCGTTGTTAATCCAAAGGTTTTGGATAGTTGCGGAATCGATTCAAAGAAATATTCTGGTTTAGCATTTGGTTTAGGTGTAGAAAGAATCGCTATGATCAAATATGGTATTCCAGATATCAGAATCTTATTTGAAAACGACTCACGTTTTCTTAAGTCATTCAAATAGGAGGTAGTTATGAAAGTTTCATTAAAATGGTTAAAAGACTTCGTTGATATAGATGTAGATTTACAAACACTTGCAGATAAAATGGTATCTGTAGGTTTAGAAATAGAGGAAATAATTGATGCTTCTCAAAATATGAAGAACGTAGTTCTTGGTAGAATAGATAAGCTTGAAAAGCATCCAGATTCAGATCACCTTCAAATTTGCCAAATCAATATTGGTAAGCCTGAATTAGTACAAATTGTAACAGGTGCACAAAACGTACATGAAGGAGATTTAGTTCCAGTTGCTTTACATAATTCTTTATTGCCAACAGGACAAGAAATTAAAAAAGGTAAGCTTCGTGGCGTAGAATCTAATGGTATGTTATGTTCTGGTGAAGAATTAAAATTAACAGAACAAGATTACGAAGGCGCTTCTGTATACGGAATTATGATAATGAACAAAGAAACAGCACCACTTGGTACTGATATGAACGTTATCCTTGGAAATACAGACGTTGTTTTAGATGTAGGCGTAACTGCAAATAGACCTGATTGTAACTCAATTTTAGGTATTGCAAGAGAAGTTGCCACAGTTTTAAATAAACCTCTTAAAATGCCAGATATTAGCTTCACAGCTACAAAAGGCACAAAGATTGAAGATATCGTAAAGGTAAATGTTCAAGATAAAGAGCTTTGCCCAAGATATATGGCTGGTGCTGTAACAAATATTAAGATTGAACCATCTCCAGCATTTATTCAAGAAAGATTAAAGAGCGTAGGTTTAAGGCCAATTAATAATATCGTAGATATTACTAACTTCGTTTTAATTGAAATCGGTCAACCAATGCACGCATTTGATCAAGACTTCTTAGAAAAGCATGAAATTAATGTAAGAAGAGCTACTAACGGAGAAAAGATTGTTACTTTAGATGAAAAAGAAAACATTCTAAATGATTCTATGTTAGTTATTGCTGATGGTGTAAAGCCTGCTTGTATGGCTGGTATCATGGGTGGATTAAACTCTGGTATCAAAGATACAACAAAAACAGTAGTATTTGAAAGCGCTAAGTTTGCTAGAGATAACATTAGACGTACAGCTAGAACTCTAAATCTTCATTCAGATTCTTCATTCAGATTTGAAAGAGGTATTGATTTTGATTCTCAAAGACTTGGATTATATAGAGCATTACACTTAATTCAAGAATTAAAGTGTGGAGATATTGCTGAAGGTATTATTGATGAACTTGCAAAAGAATTAAAGCCACAAGTTATTGAAACAACTCTTGATGATATTAATTCTATCTTAGGTATCGAAGTTCCAGCTGATGTAGTATCAAAGATACTAAATGGTTTACAAATCGAAACAAAGATTGAAGGAAACAAGGTAACTTGTGTAGCTCCATTGTTTAGAGATGATATTGAAAATGCTAACGATATTGCAGAAGAAGTTATCCGTTATTATGGATATGATAAAGTAGAAAACGGAACACTTGCTGGATGCAGCCATACTCAAGGTGGATTAAATGTTGAGCAAAAGCTACAAAAGATGGTTAAAGAAATCTGCGTATCTAATGGATATTCAGAAACATTAACATATTCATTTATCTCACCAAAAGCATTTGATCAATTAAGATTAGCTCAAGATGACGATTTAAGAAATTACATAACACTTCTAAATCCACTTGGTGAAGATATGTCTGTAATGAGAACAACACTAGCATATTCTATGCTAAATTCTCTTGCATCTAACTATCTAAAGAATATTAAAGAAGCAAAATTATTTGAAATTGCTAACGTTTATTTGCCAAAATCATTACCATTAACAGAACTTCCATTTGAAAGACAAAACCTTGTTATTGGTTCATATGGCGCAAATGAAAGCTTCTATACAATTAAAGCTGTAGTTATGGCTATACTTGAAAAGTATCAAATTAATGGTGTAACTATTAAGCGTGCTGAAATTCCATACTTGCACTTAGGTAAGAGTGCTTGCATCTATAAAGGCAATATGTTAATTGGTTATGTAGGTGAAGTACATCCTGAAGTTACTAAATCTTTCGATGTAAAAGATAGAATGTATATTGCGGAATTAAACTTAGAGCTTGTAAATAAAGTAGCAAGCTACAAATATAAATTCGAAGAAATAGGTAAGTTCCCACCAATAGAAAGAGATATAGCCGTTGTAGTTAAAGAAGAATTGCCAGTTGGAGATTTACTTGGATCTATCAAAAAGAGCGCTGGAAGCGTTCTAAGAGAGGCTAAAGTATTCGATATCTACAGAAATCCTGTTACAGTTGGTATCAACAAAAAGTCTGTTGCTATTAACATGGTATTCAGACTACCAGATAAGACTCTAACAGATGAAGAAATTGCACAAAAGATGGATAAGATTATGTCTGATCTTAAATCTGGATTTGAGGCAACATTGAGACAATAAAAATGGAATTACTTGCTCCAGCTGGTTCATATCAAGCCTTACTTGCAGCAATATATTCGGGAGCGAATGCTGTATACCTTGGTATGGACAAGTTCAATGCAAGAGCAAAAGCAGATAATTTCAACGAATCAAATATTAAAGAAGTAGTAGACCTTTGCCATTTGCATAATGTGAAGGTCTATGTTACTTTTAATACGCTTATAAAAGATAGCGAATTCAAAGAATTCGAAAAAGAAGTCGAGATTGCAGCAAATGCAAATGTAGACGCATTTTTAGTTACAGATTTAGGAACTTTATCCGTATTTAAAAAGTTTGATATACCACTTCATGCATCAACACAAATGGGAATCCACAACTTTGAAGGCGCAAAACTTGCAAAAGAATTGGGCTTTTCTAGAGTGGTTTTATCTCGTGAAGCCCTTAAGGAAGATATTAAAAAGATTAAAGAACTTGGGCTTGAGATTGAATTTTTCGTCCATGGAGCGCTATGTGTGTCTTTTTCGGGTGGATGTTTATTAAGCTCATTTATGAGCGGAGATTCGGGCAATCGTGGGCTTTGTAAGCAACCATGTAGATTGCCATATACATCAACGCTTTCTGGAAAAGACAAGTTTTACTTGTCTCCATCTGATCAATGCTTTATAGAAAGTTTGAAACTTTTAGAAGATTGGGGCGTAGATTCTTTAAAAATTGAAGGAAGATTGAAAGCTCCTCATTATGTTGGCCAGGTTGTAAAAGAATATAGAGATGCGCTTGATGGCAAAAAGAATAAAGATTCTTTAGAAATGCTTCGCCGTGCATATAATCGTGGTTCATTTACAAAAGGATATAATTTTGATTCTACAAAAGATTTAATGAGTATAGATGTACAAGGCAATATTGGCGAATATATGGGAAAAGTCGTTAAATGCGCAAATAAGACTCTATATTTATCTCTAGATAAAGAATTAAACCTATCTGATGGCGTAAAAATTCTAAACAATGGCGTAGAAATAGGCGGATTTTTGGTAGATAATATCAAAAAAGAGGGAGATTTGTATCTTGTTAAAACAATTAAGGTATATCCAGAAGGATCTGAAGTATATCTAACTTTAGATAATTCAATGGTAGAAAGGTTTAAAAATCCAGATATACGAATCCCTGTTAAATTTGAATATTTTGCAAATGAGGGCAAAAATTTCAAAATCATTGCATCAGCATATAATTCAAAAATTGAAAAAGAATACGATATTGTCGATGTGGCATCAAATAAACCAATCGATGAAAATACTGTTTCTCAAAAACTATCTGAGCTTGGTGAGACGATATTTAGGGTAGAGTATATAAAAGGAGAGGTTTCTCAAAATGCATTCTATCCAATGTCTAAGATTAAAAATATTAAAAGAGAAATAGTAGATTTACTAAAGGATCAAATCCTTATAGACTATAATAATTCAAAACAAAAATCTATATACACAAAAACGACCATTTCTTTAAAATCATATATGGCTAAAAATATTCTTTTAGAGATAGATAAAGATGTCAATTTTGACATTGATTTAAATTCTGTAGATTTGGTCATAAAAATTGAAGATTATTCTAAAACTAATATAAAAAATTGGTTAATTTATAATAAAATAGACAAATATTTACTAAAAGTGCCAAAAAT
>CAMOQV010000055.1 GCA_946623205.1 uncultured Clostridia bacterium | reverse complement strand
AAGCTGGCGTTTATTCTTTCAAAGTTGAAGGAAGAATGAAATCTCCATATTATGTTGCAAGTGTAATTAATGCGTATAGAAAGGCAATAGATTTGTACTACAAAGATCCAAAGAACTATAAGCCATCTCAAGCACTTATTGATGAGTTATTTAAAAACTCTCATAGAGATTACACAACAGGTTTCTATTTTGGAGAAAAAGATTCTGTATGTTTAGAAACATCACAACCAAAATGCGATTATGAATTTATCGCAGAAGTTAAGGGATACGATGAAGAAAAAGGAATGCTAATCGTTGAAATGAGAAATAGATTCCAAAAGGGCGATGTTGTAGAGATATTATCTAACAACGACGAATATTGGAATAAAGAATTAAAAATCGACGAAATGTATGATGCAAAAGGCAATCCAATTGAGGATGCAAAACTTGTACAACAAAGAGTGTATATAAAAACTGACATGAAATTGACAGAAAGAGACATTTTAAGAAAGAGGGTTTAAGATGAAAAAGACAATTATTGTTTTTTATTCGGAAGGTTATTGTGACCAAGTTGCAAAAGCATTATCTGAATACTATCAAAAATTAGCAGATGAAGTATCAGTGCTTTTGATTAATGAAGCTCAATATACTTCTTGGGGATCTAGAAGATTTAAAGACGGACTATATCGTTTCTCTATGAGATACTTCCCAGGAATCAACAGATTCGGTGGATTTATTTCATATCAATATAACGAAAAGTTTAAGAGCAAATCATCAAAGAATGTGAAAGAAACAGAATCACAAGAAGCTGATGTTGCCATAGAAGAAAAAGAAGAATCTTTCAAGAAGATAAGAACTCGCTTTAGAAAAATGGATAACATCTTACTACGTTTTAACCCTGACGTAGTAGTTTGTACAACACCTGTTTCTTTGGAAAAGGCTCTAAAGGCCAGAGAAAGATTAAGAATGCCAGTTCAAATCTGTGTAGCAATTACGGACTATTGTACAAATAGAGGTATGATAAACCATGGCGTAGATAAATTCTTGGTTCAAAATGCAAAGATTAAACAAACTCTTAGTACATTTGGAATTAAAGATGAAACAGTAGACGTTTTAGGAACACCAATTTGTAAATCTATCGTAGAAGAATATGATAGAAATACTCAATTAGAAGCATTTGGTGTTACAAACAAAGATTTGAAAAATATCCTCATTGTTTCTGGAAGATGTGGATGCGCAAGAGTAATTGATGCTTTTAAGGATCTTGCTCCATATGCCTCAGAAATGAACATATTTGTTATGGCAAATGATTCAAGAAATATTCATTCATTTGTTAAGACATATACAAAGGCTTCAAAATCAACAGATAACATTTATGTTATAGATTCAATGGATGATATGGCAAAGCTATATTCAGTTATTGATGTAATAGTTACATCTCCAACAGCAGCTATAACATATGAAGCCGCAGCAAGAGGAATCCCTTGCGTACTTCTAAATCCAGCAAATCAATTAGAAGAAGGAAATTTCCAATACCTATCTACAAATGGATTTGCATTTATTGGCGAAAAAACTTCTCACTTGGTACCAACTGTTCTTTCACTTGCTAAAGGTGAAAATCCAGATGGTTCTAAATTGAATATCAAAAAGCAACCTACAAACGCAGCAAAATTATATGGTGATTCAATCCTTGCTATGATTTCAGAAGAAATGCAAAAGAAAAAGCAAGAAAAGGCAAAATCTAAAAAGGCTGCAGACGAAATAAAAGACGAAATAGTAGATGCTAAAGTAGAAGACAAGAAGGCAGAAAAAGCTAAAAAGGAAGCTAAGAAAAAGAAATAATGGCTAAAATCGTAGAGATAGATAAGAACTCTATATTATTGGAATTGGGCGTTGAAGTTGGAGATGAAATCTTAGGCTTTAACGGCGAGCCAATGGAAGATATTTTGGATTATGACTACTACGATGGGCAAAACAGCTTTACTATCAACATGCGCGCTAAACAAGGTGACAAGGTTGATTTGGAAATTGAAAAACTAGATACAGAAACAATGGGCGTAACGCTTGATGATTCGGTTATATTAACACCGATTCGTTGCAAAAATAAATGTGCTTTTTGCTTTGTAGATCAATTACCAAAAGGCCTAAGAGATACGCTTTATGTTAAAGATGATGACTATAGATTAAGCTTTGTGTGTGGAAACTTTGTAACTTTAACAAATGTTTTCAAACATGAAATGGATAGAATTGTGAAATATCAACTATCTCCTTTGTATATATCTGTGCATGCATCAACGCCAGAGATTGTTAAAAAGCTTGTAGCAAATCCAGAGGCAGTTAAAACTTTGGATAAGATAAAGTATTTTGCTGAGCATGGAATTAAAATGCATACGCAAATCGTTATGTGCAAAGGATATAACGATGGGGAAGAACTTCTAAAAACAATGGAAAGATTGTATGAAGTATATCCTCAAGTTCAAACTCTAGCAGTAGTTCCAGTTGGCTTGACTGAATATAGAGATGACGTAACAAAGCTTGCGCAAATTGATAAAGAAACAGCCATAAAGACTATTGAACTTGTAGATAAGTTCAACAAAGAAAAAGGTGTTACTTTTGCATATTGCTCAGACGAGTTTTATGTTAAGGCAGATATCGAAGTTCCTGATTATGAATATTATGGAGACTTTTCTCAAATTGAAAATGGAATAGGCCTTTGTAGAGTATTTATGGATGGAATCAAAGATGCACTAAAAAAAGTTGATGGCTCAGATAAGAAAGTTACAATTGGGCTAATAACAGGGCAATCATTTAAAGGTTATTTAAAGACTGCCGTTAGAATGATAAATGAAAAGTATCCAAATGTTGAGTTTATAATCTATGACATTATAAATAACTTCTTTGGAAAGACTATAACAGTTGCGGGATTAATTACAGGCACGGATATCGTAGCGCAAGTCAAGAATCCGCCTAAAGATATAATCATTCCAGCAACTATGCTTAGAGAATTTACAGATACTATGCTTGATGGCATGTCTGTAAAAGAACTTGAACAGAAACTAAATGCTAAGGTACATGTAAATCATGGGCCTCAAGACTTAATAAAATTGATAGGTGAAATATAGTGAGCAAAATACCTTTAATAGCTATCGTAGGAAGACCAAATGTAGGTAAGAGTACTCTTTTTAACAAAATTGTTGGAAAGAGAATATCTATCGTGGAGGACTACGAGGGCGTAACTAGAGATAGAGTTTATGCAGATGCAGAGTGGTGCGGAAAAGCATTCACTTTGATAGATACTGGCGGTTTAGATGTTAAAAGTGAAGACATTATGTGGTCACACATAAGAGCACAAGCTGAACTTGCCATTGATCTTGCTGATGCAATCATTTTGGTAGTTGATGGAAAAAAAGGAATTACTTCAAACGATTATGAAGTAGCTGAACTTTTAAGAAAATCAAATAAGCCAATTGTTGTTGCAGCAAACAAAATAGACAATAACGAATTAGATAACATTTATGACTTCTATGAATTGGGAATAGGTAGTGTTATTCCAACTTCAGCAGAACATGGTATTGGCGTTGGTGATTTATTAGATGAAGTCCTTTCTAATTTCGATTATTCGCAAATAGAAGCAATTGATGATGTTTTAAAGATTGCTATTGTTGGTAAGCCAAATGCTGGAAAAAGTTCTTTAACAAATAAGATATTGGGAACAGATAGAGTTATTGTTTCAGATATAGCAGGAACTACAAGAGATGCAATTGACACTCCATTTGAATATAAAGGAAGACATTGCAAGATTATTGATACAGCAGGTATTAGAAAGAAGGCAAGTGTTGAAGAAGGAATTGAGCAATATTCTGTTTTAAGATCTCTAACTGCTATAAGAGAGGCAGATGTTGTTTTAGTTGTAGTTGATGCATCTGAAGGATTGACAGAGCAAGATATTAAAATTTGTGGATATGTTCATGAGCAATTAAAACCATCAGTTATTGTTATGAACAAGTGGGATGTTATTGAAAAGGATACATTTACAGTAGATAAATTTAATGCTTATCTAAAACAAGAGTTGAATTTTATGGACTACTTTGTACCTCTATATATTTCAGCAAAGACTGGTCAACGTGTAGATAAAGTCTTAAATACAGCAATTGAGGTATATGAAGAAGCATCAAAGAGAGTTCAAACTGGTATTTTAAATGATGTTTTAGCAGATGCTATGGTAGCAGTAGAACCACCATCAACACATGGAAGAAGATTGAGATTATACTATGCTACTCAAGCGCAAACAAATCCACCTGTATTTTTACTATTTGTAAACGATGGAGAGTTGATGCACTTTAGTTATTTGAGATATTTAGAAAACGTCTTAAGACGTGCATTTGTCTTTAAGGGAACGCCAATTAAGATTATTGCAAGGTCAAGAGAGGAAGATGAAAAAGAATAAAACCTTTTAGGTCAGAATATATTTGGAGAGAACAGATGAATTATTTAGATTTAAGTAAAGAAAAATTAGAGCAACTATTGGATGCTACAAACGAAGAGTTTAAAGCAATTAGAGCAAAAGGTTATAGCGTAGATATTTCTCGTGGTAAGCCTTGTTCTGAGCAATTAGATTTCGGTATGGAAATGTATAATCTTGGCGATTCTTTAAAACATATGCCAAAGAACTACAGAAACTACGGTATGCTAGATGGTATTCCAGAAATGAAGAAACTATTTGGCGAAATGTTAGGATTAAATGCCGATGAAATTATCGTATGTGGTAATAGCTCATTAAACTTAATGTATGATACAGTTCAAAGAAATTTGCAATTTGGCGTATGTGGTCAAACTCCATGGAATAAAATAAAGACAAAGTTTATTTGCCCAGTTCCAGGATATGATAGACACTTTGCTATTTGTGAACACTTTGGTATTGAAATGATTTCAGTTCCAATGGATGAACATGGTCCAGTTATGGATATCGTCGAAAAACTAGTTGCCCTTGATGATACAATCAAAGGTATTTGGTGTGTTCCAAAATATTCAAATCCAACTGGCGTTACATACTCAGATGAAGTAGTTGAAAGACTTGCGAAGATGGAAACTAAAGCAAAAGACTTTAGAATCTTCTGGGATAATGCATATTGCGTTCATGATTTAGGAGATGTTACAGATCCACTTTTAAATATTATGGATACAGCAAGAAAGTATGGTAACGAAGATAGAATTTATGAGTTTACTTCAACATCTAAAATTACACTTGCTGGTGGTGGTGTTTCTTGTATTGGTTGCTCAGAAAATAACAAGAAAGACATTCTATCTCACTTAACTTATCAATGTATAAGTTACGATAAGGTTTCTCAATATATTCACTATATCTATATGAAAGATATGGATCACCTAAAAGAAATTATGAACAAGCATAAGGCAATTATTAAGCCTAAGTTTGATAAATTTGAAAATGCATTTTTGGAAGAATTTGGTCTAGATAGCAATATTGCTAAATGGACAAATCCAAATGGTGGTTATTTTATCACTCTTGATGTATATAAGGGTTGCGCAAATAGAGTATATCAACTTTGTAAAGAAGCAGGGTTGACACTAACAAAGGCTGGCGCGCCATTCCCATATGGTCAAGACGACGCTGATGCCACATTAAGAATTGCTCCAACATTTACATCTGATTCTGATATTGATATCTCAATCAAAATTCTTATTTGTTGCGTAAAGAAAGCTTGCTTGGAAAAGTTAATAGGGGATAAGAATTAAAATGAAGTTAATGATAGCATCTGACATTCATGGATCGAGATACTATGCTCAAAAAATAGTAGAAAGGTTTAACGCGGAAAAAGCAGACAAATTAGTTTTACTTGGGGATATTTATTACCATGGCCCAAGAAATCCACTTCCAAAAGATTATGCTCCAATGGAGGTTGCTAATTTGTTAAATCCAATTGCAGATAAGCTTATTGTTATTCAAGGCAATTGCGATTCTGAAGTTGATCAGATGATATCAAAATTTCACTTTGTGAAAGAAGCCATGCTACTTATCGATGGTAAAAAGATTATGCTTACGCATGGCCATATATTAAATAAAGACAATTTAGAGATGGGCGCATATGATGTTTTAGCATATGGACATTTCCATATTGATTTTATGGAAAGAAAGGATGGGGTATTGGTAATTAATCCAGGTTCTGTTTCATTGCCAAAAGAAAATTCCGTCTCTGGATACATTACAATAGAGAACAACGAGGCTAGACAACATTTCCTAAATGGAGATATAAAACGCGTCGAAAAGATATAAAATGAAGGCCAAAATGGCCCTAATTTGCATTTGCGCGCGATATATTATATAATTTTATTAGTAAGCAAAGAGGGGGCTTATTTATGAAAAAATATGTTGCTGTATTTTCAATAATTGCTGTTGTAGCAGTTGTAGCGCTAGCTATTGCGATTACTCCAGCATTTACTAACGCTATTACAACTTCTTATAAAACTAAAGAAGATGTAGTATATGAAAGCCCAATTGATATCCAAAATGAACTAACTAACGAACTAGATCAAGAGGGGGATTTAGATTATTCAGTTGAAGAGAGTGAACAATCTAGTAATAATAAAACTGGCGTTATCTTAACCGAACAAATTTCAACAATAAAATCAAATACAATAATGGATAATGCGGTTAATTACGAAGATGGCGTTCTTACATCTGTTACAGATGAATTTAGAGCTAACGGAACATCATATAAACCAGGTTTTAATTCAACAAACTATAACATTACTGCTATCAATGAAGGTGTTTTTAGAAATTGTAAAAAATTAAGAGAAGTCGATTTATCAGATCACATTAATTTAAAGACTATTAGCCAAGAAGCATTCTTTGGTTGTGATAATCTTGAAGTTGTTAAATTGCCAGCAGGAATTACAAATATTGGAAGCCAAGCTTTTGGTAACACAAAGTGGTTAAAAGATAGAATCAAAGAAGCATCTCAAAAAATAGTATTTGATCAAGCAGATTGTAAGATTACATATGAAATGACTGGACTTGTAATAGTTGATGGTATTGTTATTGATGGACATTCAGCAACAGGCACAATGACAACAACATTTACAGATATTACAAAAGAACCAATTGTTGTTAATAACATTTTATTGTTAGACAAATATAAAGTAGCCCCTGCAGATACAAATTATTTAGACATTACTAGAATTTCTAGAAATGCATTTAGTTATAACCAAAAAATAACACAAGTTGAATTAGGCGATAAAATCGCAGATATTCCATATAGAGCATTCTCGAACTGTCCAAATTTGGTAACAATTAGTATTCCAGGTGTAAAGACTATTGGGAATTATGCATTTGAAAACAGTACAAGTTTATTTGAAGTAAATAATATCAACGTTGATTTTGTGTCAATCGGTCTTGGCGCATTTAGAGGATGCACATCTTTAAGAAACATTGATATTTCAGAAGTTTATTCTTCAACACATTTCTTTAGTATTGGAAATCAAGCATTTATGAATTGTACAAATCTAGACCTTGTAAGACTTCCAAGAAATTTAAATACAATTGGTGTTTCTGCATATATGGGATGTACTTCTTTAAGAAGAGTATATTTTGATCAAAACGCAGAGAATGTTACATTAAAGCAATCAGTATTTAAAGATTGCACAAGAATGAGAATTGTAGATCTTGCAAAAGCAGTAACAAATGTTCCAAATTATACATTTGCAAATTGTAAAAGATTGGATCCAAATGCACCAGCAAACTTGGTTGACCCTGAAAGATATTCTGATTCTGGTATTTACGCATTTAATAAAGATAATGTAACAATAGGAGCAGCAGGAAATGGCACAGTTACTGCTATCTATACAGGAGCAGCTCCAGCAGATATTTATGA
>CAMOQV010000054.1 GCA_946623205.1 uncultured Clostridia bacterium | reverse complement strand
AAAATTGGTTAATTTATAATAAAATAGACAAATATTTACTAAAAGTGCCAAAAATTCTAAGAGCAAAAGATATGGATGTTATTAAAGACTTTATTAAAAACGATTCAAAAATTGCTGGAATTTTAGCTGAAAATATTGGGGCAGTACAATTAGCTATAGATATGGACAAAGCGTGCGTATTTGGTATGGGTATGAATATATTAAATTCTCATATTTTAGATACATTTGATATTAAAGAATATGTTCAATCTGTAGAATTGTCTCAAGCAGAAAATATTAAAGGTGCATATATTTATTCTTATGGATATATACCTTTGATGTCATTTACGCATTGTCCTGTTCAATTAAATACTGGATGTAAATGTTCTACATGCAAATACAGTGTTGACTTCGAATATATTAATAGAGATAATCATTATAAGGTTAGAAGAGAAAAGGTATCTAGTTGTTATTTTGAGCTTTTATCTCCAAAAGTTTTGGATTTAAGATCGCTAAAATATGCCAAAGTTTATATTTCATTATCTAGAATTGATGAAAATAAAGAACAAATTGTAAGCGATTTTATTAAAAAAGAAGATAATTCAACGCAAAATCCTTATCTTGGACATAGCTATTTGCCAATCAAATAACTTATTTTGCCAAACCTTAAAATATCTTAAAATTACTATTTGCAAACTACATATTTGTTGATATATTAGAAGCAGATATAGTTAGTTTAGTTCTACTTATAGGATAACCTTTTAGAAGATAAGTGACGTTTTAAAAGCGCCACTTATTTTCATTTATATTATCTTGAATTCGTTTTGCTCCAAAATTATGGACTCCAAAATTATGGAGTAAAAAATTGACATATGTGTCGATTATTGCTTTCTTATAAAGTCAATCCATTCGTTTTGTGTGAATTTTGACGCGTGCGTATATTTATATGCACAAAATAAATTTATTATTAATATTAATTATGCTAATATTATTTACGTGATTAGTGACAATACTTTAAATGTTTTAGAATATAACGAAATATTAAAACTAGTAGCTAGTTATGCGTTTTCACGTCCTGCAAGAGAACAAATTTTGCAAGAAAAGCCACAAAATGATATAGATAAAGTTAAAAATCTACTAGATTTGACTGCAGATGCAGACAAACTTCTATATGAAATGGCAGTAAATATATCTTTAGCTTTTGATGATATTTCCGAAGCTTTAGAGCTTGCACATCGTGGAGTTATGTTAAATCCAGATCAATTATTAAGAGTTGCTAGAGCAATTAAAGTTGCAAAAGTTGCTAAAAAGAACATTTTATCTGCACCCGATGGCGAGGTTTTATTATTAAAAGAGGAAACTAATCATATATTTGTAGCTACAGATATTGATGAAAAGATAGATAACTGTATCGTTTCTGAAACAGAAGTTTCATCAAATGCATCATCAAAACTATATGAAATACGACAAGAAATTGCCA
This sequence comes from uncultured Clostridia bacterium, assembly GCA_946623205.1. Lineage (GTDB taxonomy): Bacteria > Bacillota > Clostridia > Christensenellales > UBA3700 > UBA3700. The sequence continues at coordinate 6,614 of CAMOQV010000054.1, read as the reverse complement.
ATATAAATAGAAAAATACGTGAAAAGCTACAAAATTATATATCATCATCTCAATATGCCTCATATTTACAAGATAATATCGTAACAATTCGTTCTGGAAGATATGTTATTCCAGTTAAGACGGCATATAAGGGAATGGTTAAAGGTTTAATTCACGATCAATCAGCTACAGGTTCTACTACATTTATTGAACCTATTGCTATTGTTGAATTAAATAACGAATTAAGATCTTGTGAGATTGAAGAGCAACAAGAAATCGAGAGAATTCTTCGTATGCTTACTGAAACTATTGATGCAAGTTACTATGAAATAGTAGAGACTTATGAAACTATAACAAAGTTAGATATTATATTTGCAAAAGCTCAATATTCAAGAGTAATAAAGGGTATTTATCCAGAAATCAATGATAATGGTCATATCGATATTGTTGAGGGAAGACATCCACTTATAGATAAAGCTCGTGTTGTTCCTGTATCTATATCTTTAGGAGATAAATACAATACGCTTTTAATATCTGGACCAAACACTGGCGGTAAGACAGTTTCTATTAAACTTGTTGGTCTTTTAACTCTAATGACTATGAGTGGTATTTTTGTTCCAGCAAGAGTTGGTACAAAGATTTCTATATTTAACGATATTCTTTGCGATATAGGCGATCAACAATCTATCGAGAATAATCTATCTACATTCTCTGCACACTTAATGACTATTATTAACATTGTTAATAAAGCAGATAAAGATTCTTTGGTTTTGTTGGATGAGTTAGGTTCTGGTACAGATCCAGTTGAAGGTGCAGCATTAGCTATTGCTGTTATTTCATATCTAAAAGATAGACATGTAAAAACAATAGTTACATCTCACTATAAAGAATTAAAAGAATTTGCATATTCTTCAAATGATGTAACAATTGCTGGTATGGATTTTGAACCTGTAACATTTAAGCCTACATATCGCTTGATTATGGGCCAAACAGCATCATCAAATGCGCTAGAGATTGCAAAGTTATTAGGATTGAAAGAAAGCATCGTTAATAACGCTAAATCTTTAATATCTGAAGAAGATAATAAATTTAACAATATCATTCGTGGTGCAGAAATTACTAGAAAGGAAGCTGAAGACTTAAAGCTTAAAGCTTTAAAAGAGTTAGAAGAGATAGATAAGAAGTTAGAATATTACAATAAACTAATTGAAGTAGAAGAACAAAAGAAAGCTAAGCTTGAAGAAAAGCTACAAAAGAGCGCTAAAGAAGTTCTAGGCGATTATTTAGAGGAAGCTGAGGATTTAGTTGAAGAATTAAAACAACAAGTTCAAAAGGGCGATGAGCAAGCTTTATTTGAAGCAAGAAGATTAAAAAAGCAATTAGAAAAGATGCAAGTTCAATCTAATGAAAAGATGCATTACGATAAAATATCTGGCGAAATTAAAGCAGGCGATGACGTATATATTAAATCTTTAAACGAAATAGGAAAAGTGTTGAGCATAGCTCAAAATAGAAAAGAAGCTCAAGTTAAAGTTGGCGTTCTTTCTATGAATGTAAAACTAAAAGAACTTGAAAAAGTAGCAGTTCAAAATAAAAAAGAAGAAGACAAAAAGGTAAATGTTAAGTTCAAAGGAGATTATTCTTTTGATATCTCAACAGAATTAAATATCATAGGCAAAAATACAGACGAAGCTTTATATGAGCTTGAATATTATTTGTCTAAAGCCAAAGCAAAAGGCTACGAAACAGTAAGAATTGTACACGGAAAAGGTACAGGCGCTTTAAGAAAAGCGGTACAAGAATATCTAAAGAAGTCAAAATATGTGGCATCTTTTAGATTAGGTGGATATGGAGAAGGTGACGTTGGCGTAACCATCGTTACAATGAAAAAATGAGACATTCGTATAGTTATGAAAACAAAAAATACAATGTTTTAAGACTAATTTTGTTGGCAATAGCATTGCTTTCAGATCTAGTAAATATCTTCATGATTCCATCTGCAATATTTAAACCAATTACATTTTTATATATAGCTTTGATATTTCTTGGCTTTTTGATGGTTAGAATATCTACGATATATATGACATATAAGGTTGAATATTCTTACTATAAAGGTGTTTTAAAAGTTACAAAAACATTCTATAGAAAAGAATATTTATCTTTTGAGATAAAAAAAGAAGATATTAAATCTATTTCTTTGTATAATGGTGAAGTTATAGAAGCAAATAGTATATACAATGAGACTTGTATCTACGATAAATACCTAATAGAACTAAATTCTAATGAAAAATATATTTTATCTTTAGACGATACAATGTATGCAGCTTTAACATGCGAGGAGATGTATGATTTATTTAGATAATGCGGCAACTACTAAAATGTATGACGAATGTATGGATGTATATCAAAAATATGCATGTAATTTATATTACAATCCATCTGCCTTATATTCTCAATCTATGATTGGTGGTGAACTTTTAAAAGAAGCTCGTCAAAATATTGCAAAGCGCTTGGGCGTTAATTATCAAGAAATCTACTTTACTGCATCAGGCTCTGAAGGGGATAATATGGCATTTATCTCTTCGATTAAACAAAAGAAGGGAAAGATTTTAATATCTAACGATGAGCACGCTGCTGTATACAATATGGCCTGCCATTTAAAAGAACAAGGATTTGATTTAGATTTTATTGATGTAGATAAATATGGACGTGTAAATGTAGCCGATTTTAAGGCGAAGATGACCAAAGATGTAATCTTTTGCTCAATTATGCATGTTTGCAATGAAACAGGCGCTATAAACCCAATTAAGGAGTTATGTAAGATTGCTAAAGATATAAATCCTAGATGTATATTCCATTCAGATGGCGTTCAAGCATTTGGGAAAATCCCAGTAAATGTAAAAAGTTTAAATGTGGATGTATATTCTATATCATCTCATAAAATCCACGGTCCAAAGGGCGTAGGTGCTATATATATTAAAGAATCTGTGCATCCAAAAACATTTATATTTGGTGGCGGACAAGAAAACAATATTCGTTCTGCAACAGAAAATGTTCCAGGAATAGCCGCTTTTTCAAAAGCAATTGATTTGAAATTTGCAAATATAGATAAAGATGTAGAAAAAGCAACTAAGATGCAAAATCATATTATTGAGTATGTATCAAAATTTGATGATTGTATTATTAATACAAATCCAGAATATTCATCTCCATATATCATATCATTCTCACTAAAGAATGTTAGAGGAGAAGGAATTGTACATACTCTTGAAGCAAAAGATATCATAATTGGAACTGGATCTGCTTGTTCGGCAAAGAAGGGATTAAAGAGAATTCCTCTAGCTTTGAATTTAGATCCTGAATATCATAATGGTATGCTTAGATTATCTTTTGATATAAATGACGATATCAAAGATATCGATTATGCATTAGACGAATTAAACAAAGCGATAATAATTGAAAGGAATTTACAAAAATAATGGAAAAAGTAATTGTACTTAGAATTGGTGAAATATTTCTAAAAGGTAAAAATAAAAGCTATTTTGATAACATGCTTATAAATAACATCAAGCGTCATTTAACTGGCCTTGATTATAAGTTCGTTAAAAGCCAAAATAGATATTATCTAGAATCATTTAAAGAAGATGATTTGGATGAGATTGTAGATAGAGTTAAAAAGGTATTTGGTCTTCATTCTTTATCGGTTGCTACAAAAGTAGACACAAACGAAGAAGAGATTGCTAAATATATATTAGAATACGCTCCAAAAGAGGGCCAATCTTTTAGAATTACATGTACAAGAGCAGATAAGACGTTCCCATATAAATCGTTTGAATTTGCGGCTAAAATGGGCGGCGTAATATTATCAAATGTTAAAAATGTTAAAGTAGATTTGCATAATCCAGATAAAGTTATATCTATAGATATAAGAGAACAAGGATATACATATATCTTTGCAGATAAGATTATGTGCGCTCAAGGTATGCCAGTTGGTACATCAGGAAAAGGAATGTTACTTTTAAGCGGTGGTTTTGATTCTCCTGTTGCTGGATGGAGAATGGCAAGAAGAGGTATGAAGATTTCGGCTATCCATTTCCATTCATATCCACATACATCACTTCAAGCAAAAGAAAAAGTAATCGATCTTGCTAAAGTAATGACAGAATATTGCGGAGATATTGAACTATTTATAGTTCCTTTTACAAAAATACAAGAAGCTATTCACGAAAAGTGCAAACCAGATTTCATGATTACAATTATGCGTAGAATCATGATTATGATTGCAGAGCGAATCGCTAAATCTAATGGTTGTGGGGCTTTAATTACTGGTGAGAGCTTAGCGCAAGTTGCTTCGCAAACTGTTGAATCAATTACATCTACAAATCAAGCTGTAGAGTTATTGCCAGTATTTAGACCATTAATTGGTATGGATAAGATAGAGATTATCGAAACTGCTGAACATATTGGAACAGCTAAATTATCTGAATTACCATATCCAGATTGCTGTACGGTATTTTTACCAGATTTCCCAGTTATTAAACCAAAATTACAAGTCGCAATCGATGAGCAATCAAAGATTGAAAATCTAGAAGACCTTATTCAAGATGCTATAAATAATACGGAAGAAATGAAATTAAGACCAAATTATATAGGAGAATAGGTGTATGCCATATATTGAAATTAGAGCTTATCCAAAAGATGAAAAGATTAAAAAGAGTGTAGCAAAAAAGATTGAAAACATTTTTCTTGAAGAATGGGGATGCAAAAAAGAAGCCATCTCTATATCTTTCGAGGAAGTAGACCCAAGTAATTGGGAAAAAGATGTAGTAAATACTGTTATGGCCAAAAATGATGACAAAATGTACATCAAAAACGGAGAAGAAGTATGAATTTAAAGGAAGCTATTGATTCGAGACATTCTATTAGAAAGTATCTAAATGTAGCAATAGAGCAAGAAAAAGTAGATAAATTAAACGAAATTATAGACGAATTGAACAAAACTTTGGATTTACATATTCAATTAGTTTTAAACGATGTTGATGTTTCTACTAAAAATGGCAAGCCAAAATATGGTGCGTTTGAAAATGCATACAATTATTTTGTTTTAGCTGGTAAAAGATGCAAAAATCTAAACGAAAAGCTTGGATATGCAGGCGAATGCTTAGCTTTAAATTGCGTAACAATGGGCCTTGGCACATGCTTTGTAGGTATGTCTTATACAAATAATAAAGATAAATATGTACTAAACAAGGGCGAAAGCTTAGATCTAGTTTTGTATGTTGGATATCCAAATGGAACAAGAGGAACAAGAAAGTCTAAAACATATGATGATGTAGCTAAAGGCGAAAATGTACCAAACTGGTTCAAAGATGGTGTAAATGCAGCCTTAAAGGCTCCAACTGCGTTGAATCAACAAAAGTTTACATTAGAATATAAAAACGGGAAGGTTAAAGCTAGATACGGCTTAGGCGTTTATACTAAAACAGATCTAGGAATTGTTAAATACAATTTTGAAATAGGTGCTGGAGTAGATTCTTCAATCTGGGCCGACTAATAGTAGTTAGAAAATTATATTAAGTCTCTTAAGTATTAATACTTAGGAGATTTTTTTATTATGTGGCACTTTTGTTGCACATCGAATTGTATTATGTAAGTGATAGTTATAACACTATTGCAATTTGGTTGTGCATACTGAGGAATTAACTAAGCAAATGACTAGGACTAATATATATAAGAATTTATTAGTGATTGGAATACTGTTAATTATATTATTAACAACTATTGCATTGTTGTACTTTGACATTAAAAATAATGCGTATGCAGAAACAAATGAATCAAACATGTCTAGTTCTACCTTTGATAAGGGGGGAGATAGTTCTACTTACGATAAGGGGGAAACAGATCAGGTAGATCTACTTTCAATGCATGAATTAAAAATGGGATGGATTAGAACAATTTTGTCATTGTTGGTTACAATTTGTTTAGCTGCATTAGCATATGTATTTGCGTTCTTTGTATTTAATTACTATATCGTTGTAGACAACAAAATTGTTAGAGCATGCAAAATAGGAAAGAAATATACAAAGGTACGCTTATTGACCTTCGATTTTAGAATGATCTATAGATCTCAATCTCAAGTGTTTAAAAATAGAATGCTTGCAGGTGCTTTAGTCGAAGTAGAAGATGAAATGAACAAATAGCTTTTTATAATTAATTAAACCTCTTTTTTATTTTTTTTAAACCTGTAGGTCCTTGGGAGGGTCGAACCTGAGGACCTAATAAGGTAACCAAAATGTTTCGTTGGCTTTATGCCTCGATATATCTGTCAGCTGACTTTTGATGGGCATCGGAGTCAGCTGATTTATTTTAAAATCTAAATTTCCGCATTTTGTAAAATAATGGCATTTTAGTCTATATCTTTCTAAAATAGCCCTAAATTATTATGAATTAAAGCAATTTTTATAATGTATAGCCAAAATTAGGGTAAATGTAGACACAAACACAAAGTGGCATTTTGTGTCTATTTTCAAAATTGACTTGTTTAGCGCGCGCGAATTATTTATAATATGTGCGTATGAAAAATTTAAAATATAAAATAGTAACCTATGGATGCCAAATGAATATACATGAGTCTG
>CAMOQV010000053.1 GCA_946623205.1 uncultured Clostridia bacterium | reverse complement strand
CAGAGCTACATTTAAAGCAGTAAGAGGCGATTTTAATGATTAATCATTTAAATGACGTCAATGACGTTAAGATATATTCAGTATTTGATGAAGAGTTCAAAACTTTCGGTAGAATTGTCGAAGGGTATGACTTTTCTCAAATCATTGACTATATGAAAAACAACACTCCAATCCCTGAGAACGGAAACATTTACTTCCCATCAATTGAAGATATGGAAAAGCTTCCAATAAAGAAGGAAGTAGAAGATATCCTATATGGCGGTATGCCAATTCAAATAGGCTATTGCAATGGACGTAATTCAACATATAACGGTTTTGAATACCATAAAGGTTCTGAAATTAATATTGCTGTAACTCCATTTATGTTGGTTTTAGGTCATGTTTGGGATGTAGAAGACAATAAGTTCTATGTTGGAAAGGAGAAAGTATTCTTTGTTCCTCAAGGCACAGCAATAGAAATGTATCAAACAACTTTGCATTTATCTCCATGTAAAGTACAAGATGAAGGATTCAAGGGCGTAGTTATTCTTCCAAAAGGAACTAACACACCACATCAAGACAAGAAAAAGACTCAAGATAAAGAATCTATACTTTTATTGCAAAAGAATAAGTGGGTTATTGCCCATAAAGACAGAAAGCCACTAATTGATCAAGGAGCATATCCTGGATTTATAGGCGAGAATAAAGAATTAAAATATTAGGAGCAAATATGGATTTCAATTATTTATATATACCAATTGGGGTGCCAACATTCCATTTAGAAAGTGCTAAAGATCAATTTGATAAATCAATTTCTCTTTTAAAGTCTTTAGATGATGCAGTAATTTATCCAGAAGAGATGTTGTTATCTTTAGATAAATTGCATGCTTTTATGGATGGAAAGCAACCAGATTTCATCATTGTTCAAAATGTAACATTTGCAAATGGTGCATACATGAGCGAAGTTGTAAGAAAGTTTAACTGCCCAGTATTACTATGGACTTTAAAAGAACCAGTAATTGATGGTGGCAGATTAAGATTAAATTCTTTAACAGGTGCATATTCTGCAGCTAACGTATTAACTGCATTTGGTAGACCATTTGAATATATCTTTGGTTCACCTGAAGAAGATAAGGTAAAGAACGTTGTTAAATCTACAATTCAAGCAGCTAGATTGAAAAAAGCTTTAAGAGAATTGAACATTTTACAAGTTGGACATACTCCACAAGGCTTTGGCTTTGGTAGAGCATTAGATATGGAAATGATGTCAACATTTGGTTCAAACCTTCTATCTATTGAAGCTAGAGAATTAATAGATATGGCAAAATCTTATACAGATGAAGATGTTAAGCCATATCTTGAGGATGCTAAAACTAGAATTGTTGGATTAGATAAGATTGATTCTAAGAACGTTCAAGATTTCGCAAGATTATATAAAGCATATTCAGAATATGTTCAAAAGAACAATATTGGCGCACTATCTTCAAGATGTTGGCCAGATTTCTTTACAGCATTTGGAACACCAGTATGTTCAGTATTGGCTATTTTAAATGACTTACATATTCCTGCATCATGCGAAGCAGACACATATGGTGCGCTATCTATGTATATGGGCGAGTTCTTAACAAATGGACCTACATTCTTTGGTGATCCAGTTTCTATGAACAATAAAGATAACACAGTAACATTCTGGCACTGCGGAACAGCAGCTTGCTCTTTAGCAAGAAAGGACACAGGTGCTGAAGCTGGAGTTCATTGTAATAGAAAGATTGGTCCAACTCTAGAATTTGGATGCAAGGCTCAAAAAGAAGTAACAATTTATAGAATTGGTAAAAAGGCTGATGGAACATTTAGAATGTTTATGGCAACTGGCGAAGCATTAGATAAACCAAAGCAATTCTTAGGAACAAGCATTGTTATTAAAACTAATACTTCAGCAGAAGATTTGGTTAATAATTCAGTAAAGGCTGGATGGGAACCACACTTTGTTGTTGCTATGAAAGATATTTCAAAAGAACTTGAAGCACTTTGCAATATGTTGAAAATCGAGGTTGAAAAATATTAATGCACCAATCGCTTAGAATATTTTTATTCTTATTAGTCATTATATTTGCTAATATCATGCAAACTATAACAGGGTTTGCAGGTACGGTATTAGCTATGCCTTTTTCAATCATATTGGTGGGTAGCGAATTATCTAGAACTGTTTTAAACATTTTAGGAATCGCTGCATCATTAGGTGTTGTAATTTTAAATAGAAAAGCAATCAATTGGAAAGAAGTGCTAAAAATCTGTGCAATTATGCTTGTTGGTATGGTTGCTGGATATTTGATTATTAGCTATGCTAACATTTCTAAACAAATCCTATATTTCATCTTAGCCGGCTTTGTGCTACTATTTACAGTAATTGGATGCTATACAACATTTATAAAGAAAGAGAAGAAAGAAGAAGTAGACGAAACACAACTTTTAGATAATCAAGATCAAGCAAGTATAATGAAAGAGCCTATCTATAAAGTAATTTTATGGTATGCTCTTTTAGTTGTAGCAGGCGTTGTTCATGGTATGTATGTTTGCGGTGGCCCACTTCTAATTATCTATGCTACGAAAAAACTTAAGGACAAAGACGAATTTAGAAGTACTTTATCTATGGTTTGGGTAGTTCTAAATATAGTAAATCTTGTTAGAGATATACTATTTGGAAACTTTGTAACAGGCGATCCAAAGATGACGTTTATAGTGCTTGCGATGGCGCTAGGCGTATTAACAGCAGCAGTTGCTATTGGTAATTTGATTGCAAAGAGATTAAACAGAAAGACATTTATGATTATTACATATGTGCTAATGGCAATTAGTGCTATATCTTTAATCCTAAATGCATGTGGGGTATTCTAATGGCCATAGGACAAAATTTAAAATCTATGAAGTCAACAAATAGAAGTGCACTTTTGTACCTTCTAAATAAATCAGGCAAAATGAGCCGTAAAGATATAGCGGCTTCGTTAGGCCTTACTCCAGCTGCCGTAACTAAGATTAGCCAAGAATTAATCCAAGAAGGGTATATTTACGAAGCAGAGGCCGTAAAAGACGGCCAAAAGGGAAGAAGCGAAGTTTTGCTTTGTTTGGAATTAAAAACTAAACACGTAATGGGTATTTGCTCAGATAAAGATAGTATTTCGTTTTCGATTTCTTCACTAGATGGAACGCTTGAAAATATAAAGACAATAAAATTTATTAACGATGTAAACAAGGTTGTAGAGTATGCCAATGAATATCTAGATGAAACTAAATATAGAGGTAAGATAGAGGGCGTTGGCGTTTGTATAGTTGGCTCTTCAAAAGGATATGGCATTTGGGAACTTAATGGCTTAAAAGAAAAACTAGAAAGAAAACTTGGATGTGAAGCTATAATACATAACAACGTTAGATCTTTTGCAATAGCTGGAACTATATACGAAAGTAAAGATAGAGAAAAGTCTTCGTTATATTTCAAATGGGGTCCAGGCATTGGCTCAGCTATTGTTAATGATGGTCAAGTATTAAGTGCAGGAGATAGAGGCGTTAGTGAAATTGGGCACGTTATAGTAAATCCTAATGGTCAAAAATGTAGATGCGGAAGAAGAGGCTGTTTGGAAACAGAAGTCGCTATGGATAGCATCTCTCAAAACAATATCATTTATGATAAAATAAAATTAGCTGCATTAGCACTTATGAATACAGCGACAATTCTTAATACTGAAGAGATTGTTTTGTTTGGCAGCGTGTTTATGGATAAAGATATTGCAGAAAGATTTATACAAGAGTGTCTGGATATAAATCCGTATTTAAGCAAAGAAAACATTCGAGTATCTAAATTAAACGACAAAGTAGCATATATCGGGGCAACCGCTATATGTGCAAGAAGATTATTCTTCGAAAAGAAATAAAAGCTAAAAGGGGGCTTATTATGGAAGAAACAAAGCAAGAAAGCTACATCGCTAAAGCGAGCGGGCTTAATAAGAAAGACTACATTTCTTACGCGCTTGGCGACACTGGATGTTGCTTAGTATTTGGTTTAGTAACAACACTATTACAACGTTATTATACTGACGTTTTGTTATTGAACCCATTGTTCATTATGTTAATGTTCGTTGTAGCGCGTGTATGGGATGCCATCAACGACCCAATGATGGGAAGAATTTGCGATACAATGAAGATTTCTAAGTGGGGAAGATATAGACCATGGTTCTTATATGGTGGTATTCCTCTATCTATTGCCGCAGTATTGATGTTCGTTGTTGGACAACAATCTCCAGAAAATGCAGGTTCTGTAGGATTATCTATATTCGCAACCGTAACATACATTTTCTTTGGTATGGCATATACTGTTGTGCAAATTCCTTATGGATCTTTAGCATCAGTTGTAACTCTAGATGATAAAGAAAGATCGAATCTTTCTATTTGGAGATCAGTAGGTGCAGCAATTGGTTCAATGCCAGTTATGGTTGTCGGAATGATAGCATTCAAAGAAGATGGTGTTAATTACACAATCTTATTAATTGGTGTTATCGCTATGGCCGTCGCTTCAATGGCAATGATGGTATTTGCATTCTTAGGCAATAAAGAAAGAGTTATAGCTCAACCTAAAAAGCCAGAAAAGGGCGCAACAATGAAGGCGTTCAAGAAATTGTTCAAATCTAGATCAATGGTTGCAGTATCTTTAGCATCAATGCTATTGCTTGCTGGACAAATGTTTATTCAAAGTTTCTATTCTTATTTAATTAACTTCTACTTTGAAAAAGGTGGCGTTTGGACAATGTTGCCAACAGTATTAACATATTTACCAATGGCATTTTTGATGTTCTTCACACCTAAACTTGTTAGAAAATTTGGTAAGAAAGAAGTTTCTGCAACAGGTATGGCAGTAGCAGCTGGAGCAAATCTATTGATGTTCTTCCTATTATTCATGGGACCAACAAATGTTGCTCTATATCTATTTATGATTCTATGTCTAGTTAGCGGTATTGGTCTAAACTTCTTCGTTCTACAAGTATGGGCTATGGCAGCAGATTCAATCGATGATATTGAAGTAAAAACTGGATCTAGAGAAGATGGTACAGCATATTCATTCTTTATGTTCTTTAGAAAGATGGGTCAAGTAATTGCCGCTATTGCAGTTAACGCAACACTTTTAGCTATGGGATATTATGAAACAGTTTCTGCAGGAAGCTTTGTATTCTCAGAAGGACAATTAACAACAATGTTCATCTTAGCAACAATTATTCCAGCAGTATTCTTTGGAATTATGGCAATACTATTATTTATGGTTTTCCCATTATCTAAGAAGAAAGTAGCAATCCTTCAAGAAGAAAAAGAAGCTCATTTAAGAAAGCTTGCTGAAGGCGACGCAGAGGGAATTGTAACAGAAGCAGAAGTTGTAGAAGCTGAAGCTCAACCTGTTGAAGACACAAAGGCAGAATAATAAGCCTAATTAAAATGATATAAGCGAGGTGTTTTCAAAGCACCTCGTTTTTGTTGTCTTTTAAATGAAATAGGCATATAATCAAACCACACAGCGAAGTTCGGCCTCTAAATCCTTCGCTTAATAAATTAAAACCAAGGAGAAACATATGGAAAAGAAAAAATTTAACCTTTTGGAGTGGGTTAAAAGAGAATTTAAAACTTCAGTTATTTTATTACGTAATATCCCATCCCCAGTTGTAGCATTGTTTGTTGTATCAGTAATTACTATGAACTTATTGGCAAATAAGACTATTTATGACAATGGTTGGCTTGCTATTGATGGTGGAATTTTAGTGTCTTGGCTTTCTTTTATGTCTATGGACATAGTAACAAAGCATTTTGGGCCAAAAGTTGCTACAAAATTATCTATCTTTGCAATGCTAGTTAATTTGATGGCTTGCGTAATTTTCTATGCTGCATCAAAGATTGGCACAATGGAAGGATTTGATGAAATATTTGGTGGAACATGGTTCATATTAATGGACTCAACAATTGCATTTATTTTATCTGCACTTGTTAATAATTTTAGCAATTGGTCAATTGGCAAATTGTTTAAAAAGAATCCAAATGGACCTGGTGCTTTCTTTGTAAGAACTTATGTATCAACATTTATTGGTCAATTTGTAGACAATTTAATTTTTGCAGTTCCAACATTTATGTTGTTTATGCCACTTTTGCACCCAGAATGGGGCATAGAATGGACATTTTTACAATGCGTAACTTGTTCTATAACAGGAGCCGCTGTTGAGCTTTTATGTGAGATTGTTTTCTCTCCAATTGGATATAAGGTTACAAATGTATGGAAGAGAGAAGAAGTAGGCAAAGAATATTTTAATTATATAAAGTCTTTGGAGGAACCATGCGAGTAGTAGTAACAGGATCTTCATCTGGAATCGGTAAGGCTGTAGCTGAGATGTTTTTAGGAAAAGGACACGAGGTTATTGGCTTAGATATTAACAAAAGTAGCATCAAAGATGCTAACTATACACATTATGTCGTAGATATTAAGAATAAAGAGGCTTTGCCAGAAATTAATAATGTTGAAATATTATTTAACAACGCAGGGCTTCAAAATTCTATTGATGACATAGATAACAACCTAAAAGGAACAATTAATGTTACTGAAAAATATATAAATAACAACGACGCTCTAAAGTCTATATTGTTCAACGCTTCTGCATCTTCAATATCTGGAAGTGAGTTTCCTTTGTACGCAGCATCAAAAGCTGGCGTTGTTGGATATATGAAGAATGTAGCAATAAGACTAGCTCCAAAAAAGGTTACAGTTAACGCTATATCTTTAGGCGGAGTTAACACATCATTAAATGATAGTGTTATGAACGATAAAGAAAAATTTGCAAAGATTATGGATGTAACACCAATGAAAAAGTGGATGGATTTAGATGAAGTTTGCGATTGGGTATACTTTATGACATGCAAAAATAAGTCAGCATCAGGCCAAAATATCTTAATAGATAATGGCGAACATGATTTAAATGATAGATTTGTTTGGTAAAATATAAAAATTATATTTTCTAAAAGGCTTAAATAAGATAAAATATTGATGTATTTTAATGGAGGCAATAAAATGGAAGAATGTGTTAGACCAAGCGACATGAAAAGAATTGAAACAAAAGAATTAGCAGATGCTTTTATCGCTGAGCAAATTGATTTAATCAAAAAGCAAGTTGGAGACAAAAAGGTATTATTAGCTTTATCTGGCGGTGTAGATTCTTCTGTAGTTGCAGCTTTGCTTATTAAAGCAATAGGAAAGAATTTAGTTTGCGTTCACGTAAACCACGGCTTATTAAGAAAGGGCGAACCAGAACAAGTTATTAAAGTATTCAAAGAACAAATGGATGCAAATCTAATCTACGTTGATGCTGTAGATAGATTCTTAGATAAGTTAGCTGGCGTTGAAGATCCTGAAACAAAGAGAAAGATTATAGGTAAAGAATTCATCGATGTATTTGCAGAAGAAGCAAAGAAAATTGATGGTATTGCTTTCTTGGCTCAAGGAACAATTTACCCAGATATCTTAGAGAGTAAGGGAATTAAAGCTCACCACAACGTTGGAGGTCTTCCAGAAGATCTAAACTTTGAACTTGTTGAACCAGTTAAACTATTGTTTAAAGATGAAGTTAGAGTTGTTGGTAAGGCATTAGGTCTTCCAGATGAAATGGTATTTAGACAACCATTCCCAGGCCCAGGTCTTGGAGTTAGATGTGTTGGTGCTATTACTAGAGATAGACTTGAAGCAGTAAGAGAAAGCGATGCAATTTTAAGAGAAGAATTTGCAAAGTGTAATCTTGCTTCAAAAGTATGGCAATTCTTTACTGTAGTCCCAGATATGAAGTCTGTAGGAATTAAAGACGGCAAGAGAGCTGTTGAATGGGCTGTTGTTTTAAGAGCCGTAAATACTAAAGACGCTATGAGCGCAACAGTTGAAGAAATTCCATATGATGTTCTATTCAAAATTAGAGATAGAATCCTAAAGGAAGTAAAGGGCGTTAATAGAGTTTTATATGATATTACACCAAAGCCAACAGGAACTATTGAATGGGAATAATTAGATAATTTAACGCAAAATATTTTGGCTCTTGCAAAA
>CAMOQV010000052.1 GCA_946623205.1 uncultured Clostridia bacterium | reverse complement strand
GATAATGGCAAATTGTATGTTGGATTTGATGAAGATTTTGTATCTTATATGGCTAAACTTTGTGCAAAGGCTGATATTATTTTGCCTAACCTTACAGAAGCTGCATATTTATTAAAAGAAGAGTGCAAACTTGCAAACTATGATAAGGCATATATCGAAGGATTGGTAAGAAGATTAGCAAACCTTGGTTCAAAGATGATAATCCTAACAGGCGTTGGCTTTAAAGAGAACGAATTAGGTGTTTGCATTTACGATGCAAAAGAGGATAAAACATATTATTATTTGCATAATCGTGTTCCACAATCTTTCCATGGAACTGGGGATGTTTTCTCATCTTCTTTTGTTGGTGCATATTTAAATGGCAAATCTCCATTAGAAGCTTCTCAAATAGCAGCAGATTTCACAAGAGAAAGTATTGCTTTAACAATCGATGATAAAGATGAGCATTGGTATGGTGTGAAATTTGAACAGGCGTTGCCAAAATATATTAAAATGTTAGGGAAAATATAAAAAATGGACGCTTAAGCGTCCTAATTTTAACATCTTACAATATTTTTAAATCTATGCCTCTTTTGAGATAGGGCGTTAAATGCCTCTGGAACTTCCGAAAAGTCATACATTTTCTCTAATAAGTCTTCAACATCAACAACTTCGGTTGCTAAAAAGTTTATAGCGGCTTCTATTTCTTCATATCCATCGTTTACACCAAAGATTGATAATCTTTTTGAAATAATATAATGAGAATCTAAATTTAGTTTATCTATAGACGTGTCGTAACCAACGAAAGCTACATCGCCATTTTTTGCTACATTAGATAAAATATTTGAATCTACATGAGGGAAAATATCGCAATCGACAACAAGCTTATCTACCATATTGCCAGCAGTGATTTCAATTATTCTTTCCGTAATGTTTTCTTTTGATGAATTTAGTGCATAATAGATGCCATGTTGTTCTGCAATTTCAAGGGCAGATTCGTCGGTGTCGATTATGATTGGAATAGCCTGATAATATAAAGCTAATTGGCCCATAATAATGTTAAACGAAGTGGCTCCAAATAGTGCTATATAATTAGTTTTTTCTAAACTAATTAAAGAACAAGTTTTTATAGCCATTGAAATGTCTTCAATGAATGTAAAGGCTTCATCTTTAATTGACTCTGGAACGATATAGATATTGTCGTTATTTGCGACACAGAAATCGCTTAAATATCCATCATTATCTCTACCTAAAATTTCGTATGTGTTTTCGCCTGTTTTATTGAAAGAAGACAAATAAACTCTAAGGCCTTTTTGCAAAGAAGGTTGTTTAGATTCACTGATCATTCCTAGAGCGTTTCTTGATGGGACAATAGGCAATTTGCCTAATTTGCCTTGGTAGATAGCAATATCACTTTGACATAAAGAAGCTCTTGCAATTTTAACTCTAGCGTGAGTTTTTAAATTAACTTCTTGTTGCTCGTGTTGTTGTAATGAAATTGATTTTGTTTTATCTATAATCCAAGATTGCATATCTACTCCTCAATATCGTGAAAAGTATAGCATAAGGGGCTCATATTTTCAATAAAATAGCGCCTCCAAAACGAAAATGAAAATAAAAGTATTTTGCTTGACACCATATGCCTTTATATATATAATACTTGTGTAATTATTAAATGCGAGGTGAAACAAGATGAAAGATAATATTCAACCTAATTATCATGATGTCACAGTTAGATGCTCTTGCGGAAATGAATTCGTATGTGGATCTACCGTTGAAGGAGACGTAATCAAAGTTGAAGTTTGCAGCAAATGTCATCCTTTCTATTCTGGTAAACAAAAGCAAGTTAGCACAGGTGGAAGAGTAGACAAGTTCAAGAAGCGCTACAACGTCTAAGAAATTTCTAGAAAATAATTAAGTGCAGGTTGAACAAAACTTGCACTTTTTTTTAGAAAGAGGTAAGTAATGAGAAAAAAGTGTACATCTATCGGAGGACAAGCAGTAATCGAAGGCGTCATGATGCGTGGCGTTAATTCTATTGCAACGGCCGTAAGAGATGAAAAGGGCAATATCGTAGTTGAAAGCAACTATGTTACTCCTCAAACAAAGAAAAGCGTCGCTTATAGAATTCCTGTGCTTAGAGGATTTTTGAATTTAATTTCTTCTATGGCAATTGGAATGAAGTCATTAATGAGATCTGGAGAAGTTTTCGGTGAAGATGCTGAACCATCTAAATTTGAGAATTGGTTAGCAAAGAAAACTGGAATCGACATTTATGATATCGTTATGACAATTTCAATAATTCTAGGTGTTGCGTTATCTTTGTTCTTATTTGTATTTCTACCACATGAAGTAGAAGCTGGAGTAATTGCACTTATTAGACACTTTACAGGTTGGGAGTTAATGCCAGCTTGGGTAAGCTTTTTATTGAGTTTGCTTGAGGGCGCAATTAGAGTCGGTATATTTATCGGATATATTGCTTTAACTACATTGATTCCTGATGTAAAAAGAACTTACATGTACCATGGTGCAGAACACAAAACAATCAACTGTTATGAACATGATTTAGAATTAACTGTTGAAAATGCTAGAGCAATGACAAAAGCTCACGATAGATGCGGTACAGCATTTATGTTTATCGTAATGGTAATCAGTATCTTTATCGTTGCCGTTGTTAATGGAGTTTTAGCATTTACACAAGTTCCTATATTGCAAAATAGATGGATAAAATTCCTAATAAAGCTTGCTTTAATTCCAATAGTTGCAGGCGTAAGCTATGAAGTATTAAAGTTTATGGCAAAATACGACAATCCAATCGTTAGATTCTTTAAGGCTCCAGGTTTATGGCTTCAAAAGCTAACAACAAAAGAACCTACAGATGATATGTTAGAAGTAGCAATTGCTGCTTTCAACACTGTTTATAAGATGGATAACGATCCAAATCTAGAAGAATTAAAATTCGATGTTAAAAAGCCTTTGAAGAAAGTTCGTGAAGAAATGGAAGCAAAGTTAAGCAAAGTTAATGCTGATTCTTCTGAAGTTGAATGGATTTTATCTATCGCTATGGATTTAAAGAGAAGCGAAATTGCAACAGCAAGCTACATTAAGCAATCTGAACTAGATAAGGCTAACGCAATTTTAGAAAAGAGATTAACAGGAATGCCTCTTTGGAAAGTTATTGGAAATACAAACTTCTATGGATATGAAATTGATATCAACGAAGATGTATTATGTCCAAGACCAGAAACAGAGAACCTTGTTGAAAAAGCTCTTCAAAAAATTGATTCTAAAACTGCAGTTTTGGATTTATGCACAGGTAGCGGATGTATAGCTATAGCAATCGCAAAAGAAAAGGGAGCAAGTGTACTTGCTTCAGATATTTCTTTAAAGGCAATTGAAGTTGCTAAAAAGAACATTGAAAAGAATGAAATTTCGGACAAAGTTTCTTTAATTGAAAGTGATTTATTTAATTCAATTGAAGGCAACTTTGATGTTATAGTTTCAAATCCTCCATATATCCCAACAAAGGAAATTGAAACATTAGATAAAGAAGTAAAAGACTTCGATCCTCTTATTGCTTTAGATGGCGGAGAAGATGGATTGGATGTATATAGAAGAATCGCAAAAGATGCAAAGCTTCATTTAAATAAAGGTGGATATATCTTTATGGAATGTGGCGAGAATCAAGCTCAAGCTATAAAAGAAATCTTTAGCGATTACGAAGTAAATATTGAAAAAGACTTAGAAGGCGTAGATAGAATAATCGAAGCCAAAATAAAGGATTAATATGTTTGAAAGACTACGTTTAATGCTAGAAAGATACGATGAATTGACTAAGCTTTTGGCTGATCCGGATGTTATTGCGGATCAAAATACTTGGCGTGAATATGCAAAAGAACACGCTGGTATGGAAGAAGCTATTGAGCTTTACAAAGAGTATTTAGCTAACCAAAAGAATCTTGAGGATTGTAAAGAAATGATGCAAGGAAATGATGAACTTGCAGATTTAGCAAAAGATGAATTCAAAGAATGCCAAAAGAAGGCGGAAGAATTAATTCAAAAGCTAAAAGTTGCTTTGCTTCCAGTTGATCCACACGATCAAAAGAACGTAATCATTGAAATTAGACCAGCAGCTGGCGGTGAAGAAAGTGCATTGTTTGGTGCTGAACTAATGAGAATGTATGTAAGATATGCAGAACGTATGCATTGGCATACACAAGAAATCAACGTTGAAACAGATGACTTGGGTGGTATTAAAGAATGTACATTCCAAGTAAGTGGACCAGGCGCTTTTGCTAAATTAAAATACGAAAGTGGTGTACATAGAGTACAACGTGTTCCAGAAACTGAATCTCAAGGAAGAGTTCATACATCAACAGTTACTGTTGCGGTATTACCAGAAGTTGAAGACGTTGAAGTTGAAATTTTAGATAAAGATATAAAAGTCGATACATATAGATCATCTGGTGCTGGTGGCCAAAAGGTTAACAAGACAGATACAGCTATTAGAATTACACACTTCCCAACAGGACTTGTTGTAACTTCACAAGATGAAAGATCTCAATTAAAGAACAAGGAAAAGGCTTTCCAAGTTTTAAGATCAAGATTGTATGACTATTATAAAACAAAGGCTGATTCTCAATATGCAGCAGAAAGAAAAGGCCAAGTAGGTACAGGGGATAGATCTGAAAAGATTAGAACATATAACTTCCCACAAAATAGAGTTACTGACCATAGAATTGGATTCACAATGTATTCATTAGAAGATTTTATGGATGGTGATTTAAACGAAATGATAGAAGCTTTACAACTAGCAAATCAAAATGAAATGCTAGCTAAGATAAACTCTTAAAGGAGGCAAGAAATGATTAAGTACAGTAAACAAAAAAATGTTTTGATAGAAAGTAACTGGAAGCCAAACTTACAAGACGTTGGTACTCCTAACTTCTTTAGAGAATTGTACTCATATGATACAATTCCAAAGGTAGCTTTCAACTTCCGTCAAACACCAATGGAAATTCCTGAGAATATCTGGATTACAGATACAACTTTTAGAGATGGACAACAAGGAACTAAGCCATTTACTGCACAACAAATCATTGATTTGTATAAATTGATGCATAAGCTTGGAGGTAAGAAGGGAATCATCCGTCAATCTGAATTCTTCTTGTATTCTGAAAAGGATAGAGAAGCTGTTAGAGGTTGTATGGAATTAGGATTTGATTTCCCAGAAATCACTTCATGGATTAGAGCATCTGAAAAAGATTTCGAACTTGTTAAAGAAATGGGGATTAAAGAAACAGGTATCTTAGTTAGCTGTTCAGATTACCATATCTTTAAGAAGATGAACTTAACAAGAAAGCAAGCTGCAGATAAATATTTAAACGTTGTTAAAATGGCTCTAGATAAGGGAGTTGTTCCAAGATGTCACTTTGAAGATATTACAAGAGCTGACTTCTATGGCTTTGTTGCTCCACTTGCATATGAATTAATGCAATTATCTAAAGAGAGCGGTATTCCAATTAAGATTAGAGCTTGCGATACAATGGGTTATGGTATTTCATATCCAGGCGTAACACTTCCAAGATCAGTTCCAGGTATTATTTCTGGTTTAAGATATTATGCAGAAGTTCCTTCTGAGCAATTAGAATGGCACGGACATAACGACTTCTATAAAGTAGTTACAAATGCTGCTACAGCTTGGTTGTATGGCTGTTCTTCAGTTAACTGCTCATTAATGGGTATTGGAGAAAGAACAGGTAACTGTCCACTTGAAGCTATGGCTATTGAATATGCTTCTTTGAAGGGTACTCATGCCGGTATGAACTTCCAAGTAATTACAGATATCGCTCACTATTTTGAATCAATGGGTATTCATATCCCAGAAAGAACACCATTTGTTGGTAAAGACTTCAACGTAACTAGAGCAGGTATTCACGCTGATGGTTTATTAAAAGATCCAGAAATTTACAATATTTGTGATACAGAAAAGATCTTTGGTAGAGCTCCAAGAGTTGCAGTTGATGCTCACTCTGGTATGGCTGGTATTGCTTACTGGATTAATGCATACTTCAACTTAACAAAGAGTGACAAGATTGATAAGAAGAACCCAACAATCGAAAAGATTAAGGCTCTTGTTGACAAAGAATACGAAAGAGGCAGAACAGCAAGTATGTCTGATGGCGAATTAGTATTAATGCTACAAGAAGTTGATCCAGATTTATATAACAAGATTTCAAGCAAAGCATAAGGTAATTAATATGAAATATATAAGTACAAGAAATAAGAATTATTCATGCACAGCAGCAGAAGCAATTAGAGACGGTTTAGCAAACGATGGTGGATTATTTGTCCCAGAAACAATTCCATCATTATCTAAAGCAGATTTTGAAAAGTTATGCGAAATGTCTTACGAAGAAAGAGCAGCATTTGTTCTTTCTAAATTCTTAGATGATTATTCATATGACGAATTATTAGGTTACACTAAAAACGCATATGGTAGATTCTATGGCGAAGATCCATGCCCACTTGTAAATGTAGATGAAAATCTATATGTTCTTGAATTGTGGCACGGACCAACTTGTGCATTTAAGGATATGGCATTAACAATGTTGCCACACCTTTTAGTTGGAGCAAGAAAAAAGACTGGAGAAACTTCTAAGACTTTAATTTTGGTTGCTACATCTGGTGATACAGGTAAGGCTGCTTTGGAAGGCTTTAGAGATGTAGAAGGAGTAGATATTATTGTATTCTATCCATCTCAAGGTGTTTCTGATATGCAAAAATTACAAATGCGTACACAACAAGGTAATAATGTATACGTATGCGCAATAGAAGGTAATTTTGATGATGCTCAATCTGCAGTTAAAACAATCTTTAATGATGATGAGATAAAGGCAAAATTGCTAAAGAAGAATTACAAGCTATCTTCTGCAAACTCAATTAACTGGGGAAGATTAGCTCCACAAATTGCTTATTATATTTCAGCTTATTGTGATTTATTAAACTTCGAAGAAATCGAATTTGGTGATAAAGTAAACTTCTGTGTTCCATCTGGAAACTTTGGTAACATCTTAGCTGGATATTATGCATATAAGATGGGATTGCCAGTAAACAAGTTCATCTGCGCTTCAAATTCTAATAAGGTATTAACAGATTTCTTCAAGAGTGGTACATATGATAGAAATAGAGAATTCTATAAGACAATGTCTCCATCTATGGATATTTTGATTTCATCAAATCTAGAAAGATTATTGTTTGATATCTCTAATCATAACGATGTATTAACAAAAGAAAGAATGGAAAAATTAAAGAAGGAAGGCAAGTATACAATTTCTAAAGAAGAACTTGCTGAAATTCAAAAAATCTTTGCTGCTGGCTTTACAACAGAAGAAGAAACAAAAGCTGCTATCTTTAGCGAAAACGATTTCGATGGATATGTAATGGATACTCATACAGCTGTTGCTATGAGTACATATGATGCATATGCTCAAGAAACAGAAGATGAAACACCTGCTGTTATTGTATCTACTGCATCTGCTTACAAGTTCCCAAGTGATGTTTTAGAAGCTATCACAGGCGAGAGAGAAAATGATGCATTCAAGGCAACAGAGAAATTAAACGAAGAAACAGCATTAGAAATCCCAGAACCATTAAAGGGATTAAAAGATAGAGAAGTTCGTTTCAGCGACGTTATAAATAAGGCTGACGTAGCAAAGGCTGTACTAGATTATATAGATAGAAAATAGGAGCAATTATGAAGACAATATATAGTGCAATTCAACCATCAGGAATAATGACTTTAGGAAACTATATAGGAGCTGTAGATAATTGGCACAGATTACAAGGTGATGATAACAATAAATGTTTATTCGCACTTGCTGATTTACACACAATTACTGTAAGACAAGATCCTCAAAAGTTCCATGATAATGCTATGAGCTTTTATGCATTATTATTAGCATTAGGCATTGATCCTAAAAAGAGCATTGTATATTTCCAATCTCATGTTCAAGAACATGCTTATTTATCTTGGCTTTTAAATTGCTACACTATGGTTGGGGAAATGAACAGAATGACCCAATTTAAAGATAAGTCACAAAAACACGCAGATAACGTTAATATGGGCTTAATGGATTATCCTGTATTAATGGCTGCAGATATTTTGTTATATAACTCAGATGAAGTACCTGTAGGATATGACCAATTACAACATATTGAAATCGCAAGAGATATTGCAGAAAGAGTAAATGGTATTTATGGAGATATCTT
>CAMOQV010000051.1 GCA_946623205.1 uncultured Clostridia bacterium | reverse complement strand
TCTCTTTTTTAGCGAGTTTATGACTAAAAGGGGATTATTTACTTCTAAATTAAAGCGATTTTTATAATGCTCAAGACAATTTATGTCTAAATCGATTTTTGTACAGAATCTCAAATCTTCCCCTTCGTAAAGGTTCAATTCAATCAATTTGGCATCTTCATCGTCACTTAGCTCTATATGTGGATAGAAAGCTCGAACTATATCTAGATAGTCGTTTTCATAATCTTCAACATTAGTTTTAAATCTAACTTTAATTCTTTCCATCTCTACCCTATTAATCTTGCATTATTGGATTATACATCTTTTCAAAAGACAAATATGTTTCCATACCATGTCCAGGAAGAAGCGTATATTCGCCTTCTAAATTTAAAATTTTTAATATGGACGATTTAAGCATTTGAAAATCTGAATCTTCAAAATCTGTTCTTCCATAACTCTCTCTAAAAATTGTATCGCCCGTAAAAATATATTCGTCAAAAATATAAGATACCCCACCCATTGTGTGTCCTGGAGTATCTAAAACTTTAAATTTAAATCCACAAATTTCTAACAAATCAGGCTCTTTTACAAAATAATCGACATCAAAGTGCTCAATTTTGACCCCTAAATAAGCCGCCATTCGTTCAGGAGCATCAATATGCCAAGCGTCAGCCTTACTCATATAAACCTTTGCACCAAGGTCTTTTAAGTACTTTACGCCACCAATATGATCGAAATGGCCATGCGTTAAAAGCACTGCTTTTGGAGTTATTCCTTCTTGAGATATATAGCCAGAAATTGACTTAATATCTTCATGAGGATCTATAACAACGCATTCTTTTGTTACATCATTTATAACAAAATATGTGCAAGTTTCTATAGCTCCGCCTATTAATCTTTTTACTCTCATTCTATTTCCTGATTGTTTTTCTCAACTATAATCATTACCGGGCCATCTGCAGACATATCAATATGCATATGTTCTCCAAATACACCAGTAGCCACTTCTTCGCCCATTTCGTTGTTAAATACGCTTAAAGCGTAATCATATAAAGGTTTAGCTTCTTCATAATGAAGCGCTCTTGAAAAATCTGGACGACGATTTGTAGCAGTATTTGCGTATAACGTAAAATTAGACACCACCATTATGTGGCCATCTACATCTTTTAATGTTTTATTGGTTTTACCATTTTCGTCCCTAAATAGACGCATTTTGCAGACTCTATCTACAACATAGTCTACAATCTTCTTATTATCTCCCTTTGTAAAACCTATTAGGACTAAAAAGCCAGCCCCACATTGAGAAACTAACTCATCATTTACAGTTAATTTCGCATAATTAATTCTTTGAATTACAGCTCTCATGATTTACCTTTAGCACGCTTTACGCTGTTAACGCCTTTAATGGCTGAAAATTTATTAATTAAATGGTTGATTGCATCAGCGTTCGGAATCTCGACACAAACCTTTGCAACGGCCATATTATCGTCTTGTTTTCTAATATCCAAAGATATAAGTGGATATTTCATTTCATTAATTGCTTGAGCAATATCTACAACTAAACCTGTTCTATCG
This sequence comes from uncultured Clostridia bacterium, assembly GCA_946623205.1. GTDB lineage: Bacteria > Bacillota > Clostridia > Christensenellales > UBA3700 > UBA3700. The sequence goes on along the minus strand of CAMOQV010000051.1, from coordinate 6,905 downwards.
TCCGCAAAGATATCAATGTAAACCTCAAATTTACCAGTTGAATCACTTGGCCATTCAACTTGAACCAATCTTTCTGGCTCAAATGCTGCTACATTTGGACAATCCTTTCTGTGAATGATAACACCTCTAGATCTTGAAATGTATCCAACGATTTCATCACCTGGCAATGCTGTACAGCATTGTGAGAATCTAACCTTCATACCAGGCATACCATTTACCAAAATACCGCTGTCTTGCGTCTTTCTTGGACGAACTGGTTTTGCAATGATATTTTCTGGAATTACATTAATACCAATATCTTTTGCTTTACATTCTAACAATCTAGATAATATTTGTTGCGCTGTAAATTCGCCATATCCAACCATAGCAAATACGTCATCGTTGTCATTTAGCTTATACTTTGTCTTAATATATTCTTTCCAAGATGGAAGCTTTAATAAAGCTTGCATATCATAACCACGTTGATGACATGCCTTTTCAAGCATTTCGCGTCCAACCTTGATATTATCTTCTTTATGTTCTTTCTTGAAGAATTGCTTAATCTTAGATTTTGCAGATGGAGTAATAACAATATTCAGCCAATCTCTAGATGGACCTTTTGATGCATTAGAAGTTATAACTTCTACAACATCGCCATTTTCCAGTTTCGTAGAAACTGGCACCATCTTTTCGTTTATTTTTATCCCTACACAGTGATTTCCGACTTCTGTATGGACACTATATGCAAAGTCAATACCAGTAGATCCCGCAGGAAGGTTAAATACGTCACCTTGTGGCGTAAATACGAATACTTCGTCTGAATACAAATCGACTTTTACGTTATCTAGGTATTCTTTTGTGTTTGAAGTTTCGTTTTGCAACTCCATAACGCCCCTAATCCATGCAAGCTTTTTATCATCCAAAGATTGTGGCGCGTTAGCCATACCTTGTTTATATTTCCAATGCGCCGCGATACCGTATTCGGCTATACGATGCATTTCTTTTGTTCTAATTTGAATTTCAAATGGCGAGCCATAAGACGCGATAACCGTTGTATGAAGCGATTGATACAAATTGCTTTTAGGAACTGAAATATAGTCCTTAAAACGACCTGGAAGTGGCTTCCACTTAGCGTGAACAGCACCTAATATTGCATAACATTGCTTTACATCATCTACAATGATTCTCATAGCAACCAAATCGTAGATTTGTTCAAATGTTTTTCCGCGTTTTAATTTTCTATAAATACTATAGAAATGCTTAGGTCTTCCGTTAACTTCACCTTTAATTCCTAGCTCTTTTAAAATGCCTTTAATATCTTTTGTTATACTTTCTACGAAAGCTTGTCTTTCAGATTTAGATTGAGCGACTTTTTCAGCAATATAGAAATAATCTTCTGGATATAGATATCTCAAGCAAAGGTCTTCAAGTTCACCCTTAATACTTGCGATTCCCAATCTTGCAGCAATTGGCGCATAGATTTCGAGTGTTTCTTTTGCAATTCTCTTTTGCGCTGCTTCATCTTTAAAAGCAAGAGTTCTCATATTGTTCAATCTATCTGCAAGTTTTATGATAATAACTCTAATATCATTAAACATTGCCAAGAACATTCTTCTTAAATTTTCAGCTTGTTCTTCTTCCTTTGTTTTGAAGTTAAGTTTACTTAACTTTGTAACACCTTGAACTAAGGATAGAACTTCTGGTCCAAATTCTTCTGAAATTTCTGTATCTGTAATTTGAGTATCTTCAATAACGTCGTGTAATAAAGCTGCGATAATCGTATCTGCATCCATGCCTAGATCTACAAGGATTGTAGCTACGCCAAGTGGGTGAATAATATAATCTTCACCAGATTGTCTCTTTTGTCCTTTATGGGCAGTTTTTGCAAAGAAATAAGCTCTGCGTATCTTTAACGCAGTATCTTCCAAATAAGTATCAGCGATTTTGTTCAGAAACTCTGTTTCGATGTCGCTATCCAATTTATCAACCTTCCATAATTAGATTATAGAGACGAGAGTTTTTTATTGGATTTTTAACGCCTTTTTGAATAACGAGGTATTTTCCCTCTTTTGTCATTAAGCCCAAGTCCATAAAAATACATATCGCAACTATAAAATTATTATAGTTTACATTTAACAAATTTTCAATATCGATAAATAAATCATATGCGCGTGTATTAGGATTAAAATCAAGGATTTTAGCTATTTCTAAATATATTCTTCCTAACATATCATATGGAACAATGTTATTTCTCAAAAGTTTTAAACCATTCCCATTTTCTACATAAAATACTTCGCAATCTTTATTTAGCTTCAAAATATCAATAAAGCCTAATGAAATTGGTCTATCTAAAAATACAACTCGTTTGTATTTTGTGAAATCTGCACTTTCTTGAATATTAAAATAAATTGCGTTATTTGGGCACGGACTTTCCACAAAGTATGCATTCTTCACTATCTTTTTAGGACATTTTGCTAAGAATTCATCAAAAGTAGATTTTGAATAACACAAATATGCTGTAGCATAATCCTCGTTTTTCATAAAATCTATTGATTCGTCCATCGTTATAGCTTTTGGATAGAAAATTGATTTATCTGGATAAAGCGAAGTTATTACATAACTTGCTATAACAAAATCACTAAAAGATACACAACTTATATCCTGAATCAAAGCTTGGACATAATCATAATTTCTAAATGTATTTAAAGACAATGTAAATGTAATCTTCTTTTCAACTGCTGAATTTAAGACATCTAATTTATCCAACAAGAAGAATCCTACCATTTGGAAGTTTCCACTCTTATATATGATATGCTCCAATCCTTCTTTCATTGGTTTAAAATGTAGATTCTTAACTGTTGATGCAAATAAAGGCTTCTTGTTACCTTGTCCATATGGCTCAAGTAATTCCAATTCGCTAGCAACTTTTGTTAGATTTTTAATTTCATGGAAATCAAATGCTACTTCATCTTTTTCTAACAAAATATCATTTGAGAAGTTTGCTTTAAAATAATCATTTAACTCTTTTCTAAATGCATCTATATCTTCTTTTGCTAAAGACAATCCACAAGCTTGGCTGTGGCCTCCAAATTTGGCCAATTTTGAACTTGAATTAGAAACACACTCAAATATATTAATTTGAGGAATAGAACGCCCTGAGCCTTTAATAGAGCCATCTAATGCATCTGTTAAAAGGATTGTTGGCCTATTATATGATTTAGCAACTCTAGCTGCTGTAATTCCAAGAACACCTTCATCCCAGCCTTTTGAATACAAAACGATTATTGGATATTGATTAAAATCATACGAAACTAGTGCTTCCTCTACGCTATCATATAACTTTTTAGTTAATGCTTGTCTTTGGTTATGGAATTCATCGATGTCTTCAACTAACGATTGAATTAAAAACGGATCTGTTTCTTTAAATATCTCAACTAACGCATTTGCATTAGATATTCTTCCTACAGCATTAATTCTAGGAGCCAATTTAAAGCCAATATCCGTTGAAGTTAGCTTATCCCTTGAAAATGTCTTAATTAGCGCATCAAGCCCCGCTCTTGGCTTATTATTCAACATTTCAAGTCCATATTTAACAATTGCTCTATTATCCTCATTCAAAGGAACCATATCAGCAACTGTTGCAATAGCAGCTAAATCTAAATATTTTTTACTTTCTTCAAATGAAGAAAGCGCTTCTATTAATCTTAGGACTACACCTGCGCCACACAAGTTTTCATATGCTCCATCTTTTGTTAAATGCGGATTGAAAATCTTACAATTTGGTAGTGTTTCTTGTGGTTCGTGGTGATCTGTAATTACGATATCTCTTCCCAAATCATTATAGATATAATCTACTTCTGAAACGTTTGTTATACCGCAATCTACAGTTATAAATAAATCTGGATCAAATTCTTCCGTGATTTCGTCTATAGTTTCTTCATTCATACCATAGCCATCTTCACGTCTATCTGGAATATAATAATTAACTTCAACCCCTCTTTCTTCCAAAAAGATTTTTAGCATAGCAGTTGAGCAAATACCGTCGGCATCATAATCGCCATATATCAATACTCGCTCTTTATTGTCTATAGCATCTTGAACTCTTTTTGCAACATCCATAAGCCCGCTATAGGCACTAATTGGAGTTAATTTATCTAATGATGGATTCAAGAATTCTCTACATTCTTCTATAGAAGAAAGACCACAGTTAATTAAACATTTAGCTGTGATAACTTCAACTTTTAATTCTTTTACGATTGAGTCTAATAATTCTTGATTGTATTCCATAATTAATGAATTAAGGGCTGTGTTTGAACAGCCCTATTATTCTTATTGTTTTGCACCTACATATTTAGGCTTTGCTTTTTCTTCTTCTTTCTTTATCTTATTGTTAGCTTTGTGCTTTTCCCAAGCTTGGCTCATCACATAGTATAGTGATGGAGATAAGAACATTGAAGAATAGAAACCAGCGATTAAACCAAAGATAACTGGTAATGCAAATTCGTTAACTGTTGCAGATCCGAAGATTGCAAAGATTACGATTGGAACCATTGTTGTAACTGTTGAGTTGATAGATCTTAAAAGTGTTTGCTTTACAGAATTATCTAAGATAACAGCTGAATCATATTTTTCATTAAGCTTTCTTTCGTTCTTTAGGTTTTCTCTTACTCTATCGAAGATAACGATTGTGTTGTTGATTGAGTAAGATACGATTGTGATAATAGCAGCTACGAATGCACTATTTACTTGGATATGACAAATAATTGTCATAGCAACTAAGATAGCAACGTCGTGGATTAATGCGATTACAGCAGCTAAACCTGACCAAATCTCGAATCTAATAATGATATATACTAAGATAACTGCAAGTGATACTGCTAAGCAGATAAGTGCTGTCTTAATTAATTCAGCAGAAGCTGTAGCACCAATGTTTTCACTTGTAATCATTGATTCAATTTCATCACGATCTGTTGTTGGGAACTTAATTTGCAATGTATCAGCAATAGCTTGCTTAATTACTTCATTTCTATATGTAGACAATGTATTGTCTTCATCGTATGTCTTAGAAACGTTATCATACTTAAATACGATAGCATATTCTTCACCGCTTCCAGCTGTTTGTGCATATGTTACGTGAGCTTGAGCGATTGGAACTGTAATTCCTTCTAGTTTCTTGCCATATTTTGTTTCATATTCTTCTGATGTTGAATAATCTACAACTTTTTGAGCATTTTCTTGAGCTTCGATAGCTTCTTTGATTAATGATTCATATTCAGAATATGTTGAATCGTTTAATACACTATCTCCAAGAGTTACAGTTACTAAAGAACCCCCTGCGAAGTCGATACCAATATTCATACCCTTATTTACATCTTTGTAAACACCAGCAAATACACCGAACATGATACCAGCAAGAAGGATAATAGCCAAAGGTGCAATAATCCAGAATTTTAGATTCTTTGCAATTGGGAACTTAATTAGACTTTCAACTTTAAATCTCTTTTCCATAATTAGTCTCCCTCCTTTTCGTCTACTTCTTCTACGTCGATTCTAGCAACGCCTTCTTCTCTATATAAGTTGTATAGAGGTGCGTTCTCTTCTCTTGTGAATGCTTGTATACAAGCAACTGTCAATCTTGTCATCAATAATGATGAAATCAATGACATAATAATACCGATTAATAATGTGATACCGAAACTCTTAAGAGCTGAAGTACCTAAAATAATTAATACAACAGCACCGATGATAGTTGTTACGTTACCGTCGATGATAGCACCTAATGATCTTCTAAAACCAGTAGATGTAGCTGTTCTAATTGTCTTACCTATTGCATATTCTTCCTTAATTCTTTCGAAGATAATAACGTTAGCATCGACAGCCATACCGATAGCAAGTAGAACGCCGGCAATACCAGATAGTGTCAATTGTACCCATGGGAATACTGCTAAGAAGAATAGGAATGTTAATGTATACCACCATAGAGCAATAGAAGCACCAACACCTAATAATCTATACAAAAGAATTAGATATAGCATAATTAAAATAACACCAGCAATACCAGCAATAACACCAGCTTTAATAGCATTTACACCAAGTGTAGCTGAAATTGTTGAGCATTGTGACATCTTCAATCTTAATGGGAAAGAACCAGCTGTAATCTTAACTGCTAATGCATAAGCATCATCGTATGTATAATTACCAGAGATAGAACATCTACCTGTTGTAATAGCTTCATTAACTTTTGGAGCAATAACTAATTGATCATTGATGTAAATAGCTAATTGCTTGTTAACTAATGCTGTTGTAGCTGTTGCGAACTTCTTTGTACCATCAGATGTAAATTCAAGAGCAACAACATAGTATTGGTTATCTGTATCGTATTGAACGCCAGCTTTAGCTACATCGTTACCTGTTAATTTACTAGATAGTTTTACACTACCTGTTTGGTCATCTAATGACTTATCGTTTGTACCATCAACATATTCCTTGAATTCAAGGTCAGCTGGGTCACCGATTAATTCGAAAACCTTTTCTGGATCATCAACATCTGGGATTTCTACACGGATGTGATATTTTCCAGCTTCTTTACTTGTTGATAATTGTGCTTCTGTGTAACCTTTACTGAATAGCAAAGATTCCATGGCTGCTCTTGTTCCTTCTACAGCAGCAGCTCTTTCGTCATCTGACATTTGTTGATAGCTCTCTTGAGTATCATCAACATCATATACGGCATATACACCACCGCTAAGGTCAAGGCCTAAACTAATTGCTTTAGGGAATGCTTTGTAGTTATATAAACCTAATTCACCGTGATTAAGTGAAACAAAAGCAAATACGGTTCCTAAAATTAGTATTATTCCAAGGATAGTCAAAATCGTAATTGATTTGTACTTTTTCACCTTATTTTGCCTCCTAAACTCCTATTT
>CAMOQV010000050.1 GCA_946623205.1 uncultured Clostridia bacterium | reverse complement strand
TTTCTAGGTGCAGTTCTTTGGTATTTTACTTTTGGGTATCCAAATACCATACAAGCTGCTAGTTTATGTCCTTTTGGTAATTTAATTAATCTTCTAAGTTTTGGGCTAAGATTAAAGCAAGTCTCAAAAAAACCACTATATAGAGTTCCAACTCCAAGTGTTGCCGCCATCATTTCCATATAGCCACAAGCAAGCCCACCATTTATATGAGATTTTGAAGAAACCAAAATAACTAATGGGGCTTTTTTGAAGAAGAAATTATCGTCTATATTCATACCAGACAATTCTTTAGCAAACTTTTGAGCAGCGCCAACGCCAAATCTAAACAATGATACACAAATCTTTTCCGCATCCTTTTGTTTTGAGCCTAAAATTGTAAATGCAACATCTTGAGCATTAGCTCCTGTTGGGCTATATCTTCCTGCTTCAAGGATTTTATCTAAAACTTCTTTTTCAATTTCTTTATCTTTGAATTGTCTCATTGTACGGCGAGATTTAATAGCTTTTAAAAAATCCTCACTATTAAAAGTTGTAAATGGCACTACTTTTTCAGATTGACTTAAATCATACTCCTCAATAGTTATTGCCTCTTGAGGACAGATTGCAAAGCAATGGCCACATCCAATACACATATTTTTTTGTACTATGGCCTTTTTGTTCTCAACTTTAATATGAAAAGCTGGGCAATCGCTAACGCAAAGCCCACACCCTATACATTTTTCATTATTAACTTTAATTGTATATCCCATAAAAAACACTACGCCCATCCTTATGGGCGTTATATGTCGAATTTCTAGTTATGTGGAAATAGTGGTAACTTTTCCAAGAAGATAATATCTTTTCTATCTGCAGCGCCACCTTCAGCTAAAACTGCACACTTTGCTGCTACTTTTCCTTGAGCATATTCAAGAATCTTTTCTAGTGATGCTAGTGATTCTCCTGTTGAGATAACATCATCAACGATCAATACATTCTTTCCCTTTAAACTTGCTACAGCAAAATCGTCAACATATAGTTTTTGCTCTTTTGCTGTTGTAATAGATTTTACGGCAACCTCATGTGGATTTACCATATATAACTTAACGCCCTTTCTAGCAACTACATAATTCTTACCGCTTTGTCTAGCCATTTCATATGCTAGAGGAATTCCCTTTGATTCTGCTGTTAAAATAACATCAAAATCTGGAACCTTAGCTAATAGTTCTTTTGCTGTTGCTTTAGTTAATTCAACATCTGAGAACATTACAAAACCTGCAATGTCTAATTTGTCATTTAATGGACATAGAGGTAAATCTCTTTCTAGTCCTGCAATTGTCATATGATAAAACTTACTCATTTTCTTGTGCTCCTTCAGCATTTATATTCTTCTTCTTAAATAAATCCCCTATTGTCATACCTTTAATTTGTAGCCATGCACTAAAGATTGGGAAAGCAAGGAAGATAATACTCATCAAAATACCTAAAACATAAATTGTCATCAATAGGCCATTTGATCCGCCTCCACCCAATGCCTCTGGTCCAAAGATTGTTCCTAAATCTTTAGCAATTGTTCCAAACATTCCATCTATAAACTCGCCAAGTCCTGAGCCATAACTAGCTCCAGCATCTAATGGATATGCAGCAAATGAAATGAACGCCAATAATAGAGGAACTGTTAAAACTGTACTATATGCAGTTACGCCAATAGTAAGGCCTTTCATCCATTTTTTATTATCCAATTGGCCAGCATTAATAGATGCCGACATAATACCAATTGCCATAGTAATAACAATAATTACATAGCATAAAATGATATGGAAATCTTTAATAGTGTTTAGATAATTTAGCCCCGTATTTACGCCCATTCCAACTTGTAGAATTGACATTATTCCCCAGATGTTTAACACTAATGATACTGCGAATAAACATAGTTGAATCTTTAATTTTTTTGTCATAAAATAACCCTTTATAAAATTTATTTTGAGTACACTTCAGGCTTTAAAATGCATACATCTTTCAAATTTCTATATTTTTCTGCATAATCTAAGCCGCAGCCTACTACGAATTTATCTTCAATTTCAAAACCAATATAATCACCCTTAAAGTCAACTTTTCTTCTTGATGGTTTATCCAATAATGCGCATACTTTTATAGATGCAGGATTTCTTTGTTGTAACATATTCTTTAGATAATGAAGTGTACTTCCACTATCTATAATATCTTCAACGATAATAACATCCTTTCCTTCAAGTGGAGTGTTTAAATCTTTAACAATTCTAACTTCACCTGATGATGTTGTACCAGCGCCGTAACTAGATACTGACATAAATTCAAATCTACAATCTAAGTTAATTTCTCTTACTAGATCGCAGAAGAAAACTGATGCCCCACGTAAGATACAAATAAATGTAATTGTCTTACCTTGATAATCTTTTTCAATTTGTTGTGCAAGCTCTTTAATTCTTTTTTGCAATTCTTCTTCTGGTATTAAAATGCTTTCAATATCCTTTAGCATACGCTATCTCCTTATACTGCAAAGTCAAAAGGCCCTTCGATATTATCTAATACGCCTTTTGTTAGTTCTTTGCATAAAATATATCTATCATCAAAATTATTTGTGTTCTTTAACCCAAATTCAATTGATGGTTTAAATCCCATCTTTGAATAGAATTTTGGATCACCTGCTAAAAACACAACCTCATAGCCCATATCTTTTGCTTTCGTTAAAGCAACTTCAATTAGGCTTTTGCCAAGTCCTTTATTTCTAAAGTCAATATCGATACAAACAATATTCAACAAAAGCGCTTTGATGTTATATGGTAAAACAAAGTTAGAAAGCATAACATCACCAACAACTCTTGAATCTTCTTCAACTACTTGTTCTAATTCCTTGATGTACAAATTTGAAGCTCTTACATTTGATGCATAATCTTGTTCGTTTCCATCAGAAACATATGCTGTAGAAAAAGCCTTCTTTGTGAAGTCATACATATATGGAATGTCTGTATCTTTTATTGGTCTTATTATCATTATTGTCTTGTCCAGTTAATTAAGTCTGTCAATGCATCAATGTTTTCTGGTTTTACTGTTGTCTTTAGAGAAATAACATTATCGTAATATGTAATATTTGCCATCTTGTCTGTATATTCTCTCATCTTCTTTGCTGCTGCTGGAGCCCAAGATCCATTTTCAACAAAAGCAATTCCTCTATTTTGATAATTCTTAGCTAATAGTCTATTTAAAAATGCTTTCATTGGTGGATACAAATCTGCATCATATGTAGATGACATCAAAACTAACTTATTAAATCTAAATGCAGATTCAACAGCTTCTGAAATATCACATCTAGATAAATCATAGAAGTTAACCTTTGCACCTAAAGATAATAATTCTTCTTTTAGCTTCTTTGCATATTCTCTTGTATTACCATGGATAGATGCACAAGCAATTGTTACACCCTTATCTTCTGGTTCATAAGAACTCCATATGTTTAGTTTATTTCTATAGTATGTTAAATTGTTCTCTAAAACTGGTCCATGTAAAGGACAAATCTTCTTTGTTTCTACTGGAGCTACAGTCTTTAATAACTTTTGAACTTGAGCACCATATTTTCCAACGATGTTGAAATAATATCTTCTTGCTTCATCAACCCAATCTAAATCAGTAATGAACTTACCGAATCTACCAAATGCGTCAGCTGTGAATAAGATTTTATCCGTTTCGTCATAAGACATCATTACTTCTGGCCAGTGAATCATTGGAGCCATAATAAACTTTAATTTATGTTCTCCTAAATCTAAAACGTCGCCATCTTTCATTTCAACTTTCTTGTCATCTGAAATAGGAGTATTAATGAAGTTTGGTAACATTTGGAATGTCTTCATATTTCCAACAATTTTAATTTCTGGATATTCTTTAAGAATTGCATCAATGTTTGCAGAGTGATCTGGCTCCATATGAGAAATAATTAAATACTCTGGAACTCTATCTTTTAAAACTTTCTTTACAAGTGTTAACCACTCATCAGACACTCTTTTGTCTGCTGTATCCATAATAGCTGCAACTTTATCTGTAAATACTACAGAGTTATATGTAACCCCATTTGGAACCTTATAAAGGCCTTCAAATAAATCTAGTGTTGTGTCTTCAATACCAATAAATGTTACATTATTTGCGATTTCCTTAATCATACCAAACTCCTTTCCTTATCTTTTAATTCCTTGAGATGCGTACATCTTATCTTCTTTAGTTACTAATCTTTTTGGTTTACATGGAACTCCACAAGCAAAATACCCTGCAGGGATGTCTCTTGTAACCACACTTCCAGCGCCTATGATTGCGCCCTTTCCAATTGTTACTCCGCCGCATATTGTTACAGATGAAGCTACCCAAACATCATCTTCAATAGTGATAGGCTTTGCATATTCATATGTTGTCAACCTATCGCCTATTTTAAATGGGCGTCTTTCATATGCGTCTAGTGGATGAACAGGTGTAGCTATTGTTACTCTAGCTCCTATCAAAACATTGTTCCCAATATGAACCGGCGCAACATCTAATATTTGGCCATCAAAGTTCATAAAGAAATTGTCTCCTATATATATGTTTTCACCATATTCAACTCTAATGTTTGGTTCAACATACATATCACGTCCACTATGAGGGATAAGTTCTTTTAAAATCGCGTTACGTTCTTTAAGGTTTGCGATTGAAGATTGATTAAACTTTTCTACTAATAATCTTGCTTTAACTCTTCTATTCCACAAATCTTCATTTGAAGAATCATATAAAAGTCCACTTGTCATTTTTTCAAATTCGCTCATATGCCCTCGCCATTAAATAATATCACAAATATATTTATATATAAATATTATTTTGCGATTTCATTTTTATTTGCATTTTCTTTTAATCTTAAATAAATTGGAAGAACTCTATATCTGTTATATCTTTGGATTATCATAAATGGAACATCCGCCAATAATCCTAACACGAAAGAAACACCACCAAACATCCACCACCAACCTTGCATTCCTTTAAACAAGCAGAATAATGTTCCAAGTAGTGATAGATAAAAATTAATATGGTGAGTAATTTCTGCAGAAATATTATATCTTAAAACTTGATCAACCTTATTTATATCTCTTATATCTTTTAATGAAAGCATAAAATGAGTTTTGTTCCAAGCTGGGACTCTATCTTTCCAACTCTTAACCCCTAAAAAATCATAGAATTTTACTTCATCTTCATCGATTCTAAATATTTTGCTTTCTAAATTAAACTTTGGTCTTGCATAGCCTACAGCTTGTCCTACAAGTGGTCTATATGTTATATGGAACCCAATAAAAGAAAAGATTGTTAAAGCAATCATAACACTTTGACTAAATCCTTGAATAGAGCCATATATTTCAACAGCAAGAAAGACGATATCAACAAGTACAATTGTTGGTAATCCGTATTGAACTATGACTGACTTATACTCTTCTTTTTCTTTATCGGTCATCATATAATGTATTCCATCACATAATCATCCATAATAAACCCAGAACCAATATCTCTAATTTCTGCTTTTATTATTCTAAAACCAAAATGCTTATAGATATTAATTGAGTCATCATTATGTTTATTTACGTTTAACTCCAATCTTGATTGCCCGTGTTGCTTTGCTATTCTTTGAATATAAGCAAATATTGTACTAGCGATTTTATTACCTCTATAGTCCTTATCAATATAGAACTTGCTAATATACAAAGTATCGCCTTGGTCTACGACAGCAAAAAAGCCAACCTTTTTATCATCGAATATCGCCCAATAATACTTATACCCAGATTGAACTTGTGATGTTATTCCTTTTACGGATTGAAACTTATCTAGCATATAAGTATTGGTTTCTTTCCCTATTATTGAGTCGTAATGTTCTCTAACTATTTTTGTTGCCAATTGAGATAGTTCTTCTATCTCATCATTTTTCACGTCAATTATTTCTATCATTATTTAAGTCCTACCGCTTCGCCATATGCCAAGACTGCGTTTTTACAGCAATCTGGACATGAACACAAAATTTTTCCAGTTTTAATCCCCTTTAATTCTTCGCATGTGATAGAACCGCATAATTCTTCAAATCTCTCATTAATTTGTCTTGCAATTGCTCTATTTCCGCCCGTTGTTAACCCAGCAATAATCTCTGCTCCAACTAGCGCCCCACAACTTCCTTTCATATTGCCCATACCTGAGCCAAATGACGCTGCCATTGTCAACAACTGTTCTTCTGTTAAATCAACCAAATCTTTTAGCGCCAACACAACTGCTTGACAGCAATTGTATGATTTTTTTAATTCTGCAGCCTTTTGAGCTCTTTCTACAATATTCATATTAATCCTCTGGGCTCCAACTCTTTTGAAGCTTATCTATTTTTAGTTCGCCAGACACTTCAACTGCTATTTGATATTTATCTTCATAAACAATCTTACCTGGAGTGTTTGTGTAAACAACATAATAAGGGTGCTTGTATTTATCCAATAGCCACAATATTGGTCTCATCCATTGCATCATCTCTTTAGCATTTTCTGTTTTGAAAAAGCAAACTACTTTTTCTTGACGTTTACATTGAGGTGGCCAAGGAAGATTTTCTGCAAACCAACTGTCTATTTCTTCAAACAAACCTCGATCTTCCTCATCCATAACATCATTTTGGATAAGTTGCATTGCCATACTAAACACACCTTTTGCGTACATTGTATTTTCTGCTAATTCTGTTCCTTGTATTCTTACGTATTTAAAATGCACAATTATTCCCCTTAAATATTTATGTATTTATATTATAAAGGAAATGCGCGACATATAAAAGATGGCAATTTTTAATTTTTAATTATTTTCTTGGAAAAATTTTAACAATGTTGGAATAAACAATGGAGACTCATCATACATCGCATGAGATGAGTCTTCTAAAATTAATGATTGTGCTTTCAAAAGTGTTACCAATTCTTCTATGCACCAAAAAGGAACTACTTGATCTTGTTTTGAACCACAAACAAGAGTTGGGATATTTATCTTTTTAATTTCTTCTTTAACATTAAAGCCAAGAATTGGCGTTGCTAAAATTATGAATCTTTCTAAATCTTCATCTTTAATGTATCTTGCAAATACTTTAACTGCGCGTTTGTGTGCTTCATAGAATTCGTTTGTATATACTTGTTTAAAGAATGAATCCAACAATTTTTGAGCATCTTTTTCTTTTGCTATATTAATCCAATTTGTTATCCCTTCATCTTTTGGATTAACTTCACATGATGTAGAACATAGCGCCATTGCATTAATCAAATTTGGTCTTTTGATTGCCATCACTTGAGCAATCATACCTCCTTGAGAAACACCAGCAATGTTAATTTTATCTATATTCAATGCATCAATTGCCCCGATTGTATCGTTAGCCATATCCTCAATAGAATAGCCCATTTGGACATTTTCTCTTCTATCAAACAAATACATATCGAAGTTTTTTGCTAAAAGTTCATATTGTTTCTCAATTGCAGCTGCACTATTCAAAACGCTTTGAATACTTAATCCAGGCATTAAAACTAATTTAGGTTTTGATACATCCCCAAAGTGTAAATAATTGATTTTAAAATCTTTAACTGCAACTGTTTGAATTCCCATTATCTTAAGAAACCATTGATAATTTGCTCTTCAGCTTCTTGTTCTGTTAAACCAAGAGTCATTAGCTTTATAATTTGCTCACCAGCAATCTTACCAATTGCTGCTTCGTGAACAAGCGCAGCATCAACACAGTTTGCTTCAAGTGCTGGGACAGCTAAAATCTTACCATTATCCATAATGATAGAATCGCATTCGCTATGGCCATGACACTCTTTGTTTCCAACTATCTTTGCATTAAATTCTTGATATGAATTATCTCTAGCAACAGCTCTAGACACAACATCCGCACTAGATCCTTCGCCATTTAATTCAACGTTATAAACACTTACAGCCTTTTGATTGCCGTGCGTCATTAATCTTTCTCTAACGATCAATTTAGCATTAGCATCCAATTTTGCAATAGTTGTTCTTGTAGTATCATCAACGCCCTTAATTTGGACCATTTCCATTTCAGCATAAGAACCTTCTTCCATGTACACTTCTGTTACTGGATTCAAAATTCGCTTACCTTTTCCATCGCCTGATCCATAATGCTTTTCCACATATTTAATCTTTGCATTCTTTCCAACATAGAATCTATGAATTCCATCGTGCTCAGAATCTTGATTACCACAATTATCTATTCCACATCCGGCAACGATAACAACATCTGCATCTTCACCAATATAGAAATCGTTATATACATTTTCTTTTAAACCACTTTCAGTCATAATAACTGGAATATGAACGCTTTCATTCTTTGTGCCTGGTTTAATCTTTATATCTATACCGCTAACATCAGTTTTAGGAACAATATCAATATTTGCACTAGACTGTCTTCCAATAGCTTTACCATTAGAACGGATATTATATGCCCCTTCTGGAACCTTATGTAAATCTGCTACTTCTTTTAGCATTCTTAATTGTAATTCATCCATCTTTAGCATGATTTACCATCTCCTTCCACGTCAGC
>CAMOQV010000049.1 GCA_946623205.1 uncultured Clostridia bacterium | reverse complement strand
AAGCTATAAAATTTATTTCTTTTCTGCTGGTTTTTTATCTGTAACTAATTCTTTTACGCTAGTTAAAATACCTGCAACGTTAGAAAGTTCAGTTGGAACTACAATCTTTGTAGCTTGTCCATCAGCAACTTTCTTTAATGCTTCATAGCCTTCAAGTGTGATGTATTTAGCACTTGGATCTGCCTTGTTAATTAATTCAATGGCTTTAGCTTTACCTTCACCTTCTGCGATGTATGCAGCTTTTTCAGCATCAGCAGCCATAATTCTTGCTTGCTTTTTAGCATCAGCTTCCAAAATCTTAGCTTCTTTTTCTGCTTGAGCTCTTAAGATCTTACTTTCTTTTTCACCTTCTGCAATCAAAATAGCTGACTTCTTTTCACCTTCTGCTTTTAAGATAGATTCTCTTCTTTCACGTTCAGCTCTCATTTGTTTTTCCATTGCTTCTTGAATATCTTTTGGTGGAAGAATGTTCTTTAACTCAACTCTGTTAATCTTGATTCCCCATGGGTCTGTAGCTTCATCCAAGATGATTCTCATCTTGCTATTTACAGTATCTCTTGAAGTCAATGTTTCATCAAGTTCTAATTCACCAACAATATTTCTTAGTGTTGTTGCTGTTAAATTTTCAATAGCTGCGATTGGAGATTCAACACCATATGCATATAACTTTGGATCTGTAATTTGGAAATAAACAACTGTGTCTATTTGCATTGTTACGTTATCCTTTGTAATAACTGGTTGTGGTTTGAAATCTGCAACCTTTTCTTTTAAAGAAATTGGTCTTGAAGCTCTTTCAAAGAAAGGTATTATTAAATGAAAACCTGTGTTTAGTGTACGATTGTACTTTCCTAAACGTTCAACTATCATAGCATTTGCTTGTCTAACAATTTTTACGCTTCCAATAAAGATGAATGCTGCTAGCAAGAAAATAATTGCAATAACTAGTCCAAAT
Source organism: uncultured Clostridia bacterium (assembly GCA_946623205.1). Lineage (GTDB taxonomy): Bacteria > Bacillota > Clostridia > Christensenellales > UBA3700 > UBA3700. Next base: position 7,643 of record CAMOQV010000049.1, on the reverse strand, counting down.
ACAGCACCACCGCTCATTGCTAATAAATATACCATAATTAATTCTCCTTATATATCCTTTGTTTGTTTTGTTGCAATAAGCTTATTCCCCTCTATTGCAACGATTTTAACTATTTCATTTTCCTCAAGTGTTGAGCCATCTTGACTCTTTATACTCCATACAACGTCGCCAATTTTGGCTTCGCCAAGATTATCAAAATCTGCTCTTTTTAGTACACGTACATACATCCCAACAATTAGGTCCAAATTTGTATTTGTTGCTCTATCTTGTTTTTTCTGCCATTTCATTATTAATGGTCTTAAAGTAAAACATGATACAACTGACAAAATTGCAAATACTAATACTTGTCCCCACCATGGGAATGAAGGAATAAAAGATAGTCCTAAAGATATAGCTCCAGACAATGTGAACCATATCGAAACTAATTGAGTTGTAGAAAGCTCAATTATTAGTGAAATAATCACGACCGACAACCATATCCAAACCATAAAATTTTCCATTTTTATGCCTCCGACCATAAATAATGATACATTGGAATTAACTTTTAGTCAATATGCGTAGCATATTACAAATACGCTCTAGGGCTCTATCCCCTCTTTGCGTAGAATAAATATTGTTGGGCAATTCCAGAATACTTGCCAAATAAATTAATTAAATCTTTCCTCATATTTTGAGGCGTATTGTCTTTTTTAAATATGTCTTTATAAACCTTTTCTATCCAGGTATCTACAGGAAATACATCGTATCTATTTAGGCCAAATAATAGTATGCAATCTGCAACCTTTGGGCCAACACCTTTTAAGCTTAAAAGCTTCTTTCTTAGAGCCTCAGTTTCCATACCTTCTAGCTTAGCTAGAGAAAATTCCCCGCTAGCAATTTTTTGTGCAGTATCTAAAATATATGGTGCCCTATATCCAAGTCCTATACTTTCATAATATTCAATAGATCTATTTGCTAACTTTTTAGCGGTTGGGAAAGCATAATATGTTCCCATATTTTCCCCATCACCTTTGCACAATCTATCTATGATTCCTTTTATTCTTGGGATATTGTTATTTGCTGATACAATAAACGATATTATCATCTCAAACAAATCTTGTTTTAATATCCTTAACGGAATGCAATCTTGAGGGATTATATCTTTTAGATATATATTCTTTCTTAGTTCATTTAAAATTGATTTATAATCAACATCTAAATTTAAGAATTTTTGAAAATATTCGTCATTTGTAGTTTGAAGTATATATCTATCGCCTATGTCTTCAATTTTTGCATATTCATTAATTGAGCACACATCATATGTGTTCTTAGTTAATTTATTGAATCTAAATATCTGACCGCAAAGTAGCGAATCAAAAATATTAATATCTTTTTTTATTACTTCAAACATAAAAATTAAGGGCGTTTAAAACGCCCTTTTAGATTAATGAATTACTCTATAAGTTTGTAATACTGCTGGCTTTTGACCAATGATTAATGTATTACCTCTAAACATTGTTACTCTTTGATCTTCCTTAACTTTATCTTTTATGCCTTTCATAGCTGTAATAGCATCACTCATAGAATCAAAATAAATAACAATTGCTCTATATGTATTTGTTGCTCCATCTTTTTCTTGCGTATATGCAATTTCAACTGATATATCTACTTTATCTGTTAAAGATGTATTTGTATAACCATACACTGCAAGTGCAGCTACTGCTGCAGCTCTTCCTGAAGTTGTAAGAACTAAATCTTGATCATACACTTCAACACTAATCTTGTCGCTCTCTAGAGTTGATTTAATGCTGCTTGGAACTGGGGCGATAGCAATTTCAAATACACCACCAACAATAACTGCAATTAATATAAGAACAAATAAAATTAATATTAATGTTCCTAATGGACTTCTTCTTCCTCTTGCCATAATTTACCTCGTTTTTTTTAATTATAAAAATTATATCACTATTTTTCATTTATTTACTATAGAGTAGAGACAAAGCATAGTCAAGATTGTAGCAAATAATTTCACTCTAAATGCCATATCCTTTATTATCAAATAAACATAATATAGTAAATTGGCAAATATACTATTTTTTCATCAACAACCACTTCTCGAGAATTGCTTAAAACAAACCCTTTTGTCATCTTATAGTTATCGTTTTCCAGTAGTTTTGGTAAAGCTCTAAAGTTTCTATAATCTTTTCCCGACTTAATCTCTATAGGAAGGACATTTAAACTATCGTAATCATCTACTAAAAAATCAACCTCTCCAATCTTTTTTCTATCATAATAATATAGTTCATGCCCATGTGACTTTAATTCTTGTGCAACTACTGTTTCATAAACAGCCCCCAAATTAATGCCACTGTCTTTATCTGTAATTGCATTAATGTTGCTTTTATACAAGAGCGCAGTCAACAATCCCACATCGTTCATATAAAGTTTTATTAAATTCTTGCTACTTGATTGCACTAATGGGAACTTCGGTTCTGAAACAGCTTTTGTATCCAACGCTATGCCTGACGACAATAGATAATCGAATTCATTAATATATTTTGTATATCGCACATCTTCGATATTCTCAATTGCCTTATATTGAATTCTTTTAACCTTATTCTCAATACTTGAAGGTAATAATTCATATATACGCTTAATTTTCAATTTATTCTCTTTATCATATTTAGCTGCATCTTCTGAATAAAAGCTAATAATATTTTCTTGCGTTTCTCTTATTTTATAAACATTTTTGGTTTCAACATATTGTTTAACAGAATCTGGCATTCCACCTACATATAAATATGTCTTAAATAAATTTAAAATCTTATTATGCAAAGACTCTTCTAAAGACAATTTCTTTAAAAAAGAATCTCTTAAATAATTTATTACATCTTCACCTACCGAATTAGCTAGCAAAAATTCTTCAAAATCCATAGGGTACATCTTCTTTTCAATTATAGATCCCATTGGAATTAATGTGGTCTTAGACAAAGCTAACCCAAGTTCAGAACCGCTGCATATATACTTAAATCTATTATCATTTCTTAATGGTTTAAGTAAAGTTAGCAATTCTGGATATTCTTGGATTTCATCAATAAACACAATTGTGTTTTTTCTCTCGTGTAATTTTGCTCCATACTTTACACTTAATTGTATATAAAATGATTCTACAGTCTTAACGTTTGCAAATAATCTATCTCCAACTTTATCATCTGCCATATTTAGTTCAATATAATTAGCAAAGTGCTTTTTTGCTAATTCTCTAATAACATATGACTTTCCTACTTGTCTTGCCCCATCGATGCATAATATTCTATCTTCATCGCCTGTCAAATATTCTTCTATATAAGTAGATATTTTTCTATACATAGCCTTATTTCCTCCGCTTTTCCAACAATATTATACATCAAAATTTACGCTTTTCCAACATTTTTTACTATAATTTTTTACGCTTTTCCAACATTTTTGGGCATCAATTTTCCCGCTTTTCCAACATTTTTGACCGTTGATTTTTACGCTTTTCCAACATTTTTGAATTATGAAAGCAAAAAAAATAAAGGGCATTTGACAGCCCTTTATCTTCTCCCTATGTCTTGCCCTAGGCAATAACACTATTATAATAGCATTTATATCACAAAAAAACAAGTGCTATTTTTTAACCCATTCTATCTTGTAGTTGTTCACCGCCAATAATATGGAAATGTAGGTGCTTTATTGATTGGCATCCATGCGCCCCTTTATTGTTAACTAATCTAAAGCCATCTTTCATATTTAGAGTCTTATCTGCAAGCTCAGCACCCTTCTTTAACATTCTTCCAAGAGTTTGAGCTCTTTCATCATTTAATTCAGTTATATCTGCATAATGTTCTTTTGGGATCATTAAATAATGAATCTTTGGAGTTGGAGATATATCTTTAATTACTATCATATCTTCATCTTCATATAATTTTGTGCAAGGAATTTCACCTTTAACCATTTTACAAAATAAACAATCGTCCATATTACGCCTCCGCAATTATTGTATCATAATCTATAGATTTTGCTTTTACATTTATTATTTCACCGCATTTAGCATTCTTTATCTTAACACGGATATATTCTCTTGAATATCCTTCGAAATATCCATCGTGCTCTTCTTCAACCAAAACCTCTAAAGTTTTGCCTAGCATTGTCTTGTAATAATCTTGTTTAAGTTTTAAAGCTAACTCTTCTGCCTTTTTGCATCTTTGTTTTTTAATATTTCCATCCACCTGTTCCATCTTAGCAGCAACTGTTCCTTCGCGCTTTGAATATGGGAATATATGAACTTGCATAAAGCCAATCTCTTTCATAAACTCAAGTGTGTTTTCAAATTCTTCTTCACTTTCTTTTGGGAATCCAAAGATTATATCTGTAGATATTCCTGCGTCTGGAAAATACTCTCTTATTAGGTCAACTTCTGCTTTAAAATCACTAGTTTTATAATGTCTATTCATTCTCTTTAAAACAGCATCATCACCGCTTTGTAAAGACAAATGGAATTGTGGACAGAACATCTTTAAATCTTTAAGTGCATCCAATAGTTCTTTATTAATTAAGCTAACCTCTAAAGAGCCTAATCTTATTCTTACATTTATATCCTTTAATTCCTTGATTAAATCTGTAAATGTACAACCAATATCTTTCCCATAGAAAGATAAATCTATACCTGTTATAACAATTTCTTTTGTGAATTTTGAAAGTTCTTCAATTTCTAAAACTACAGATTTTATATCTCTAGATCTTGATCTTCCTCTAACATAAGGAATTAAACAATAAGTGCAAAATCTATTACATCCATCTTGTATCTTTATGTATGCACGCGTCCTATTTATTGCTGGCGAAAAATCATCTTCATATGTTGTTGGCAATTCTTGGACATCTTGTCCAACTTTTTCAAATGAATCAACAATGCTCATTTTGTTTGCAGTGCCTATAACATATTGCACATTATCTTTTTTAATAAATTGATCTGGGTTGTTTTGAGATGCACAACCTAAAATATATACTTTTGCATTTTCGTTGAATTTAATGCATCTTTCAACTGCTTGACGAGATTTTCTTTCTGCCTCGTTTGTTACTGCACAAGTATTTAAAATATACGCATCTGCATATTCTAAATCACAAGATACATCATATCCTTTTTCTTTTAGGGATTTAATAATTGAATCGCACTCGTATTGGTTAACCTTACAACCAAGGTTGTAAACGACTACTTTCATTTTGAAAGCTCTCCTAACTCATACATCAAAAGTGTGTTTGCAACTATGGCTGCAGTTTCGCAACGAAGTATTCTATTTCCAAGTGATACAATCTTTGCTTTAGCTTCTTTTTTAGCTTTCTTGACTTCTTCTTCAGAAAAACCGCCCTCAGATCCTATTATGATACCAATAGTTTTGGCTTGCTTTAAATTTCTAATTGATGAGATTCTACCAACTGTAGCATTCTCATAAGGCATAATAAGAATGTCATTCTTCTTGGCATCTTCAAGCATTTCATCAAAGTTACATAAATCGCCAAGTATTGGCAATTTACCACGTCCACATTGCTTACAGCTTTCCATACCAATTTTTTGCATTCTTTCTTTATTGTATTTAGTCTCGTTTGTATATTTAGATAAAAATGGCTTTATAGCATAAATTCCAAGTTCTGTACACTTTTGAGTGATTAAGTCCAACTTATCACCCTTTGGAAGTGCTTGGTATAAAGTAATCTTTGTATATGGCATCGCATTGTTTTTTTCAACTAAATCAATTCTAGCCTTAGCAGACTTTTTATCCATTTCCATAATTGTGCAATGATAATCGCAGCCATCATCCAAACAAATAATCAATTGATAGCCAACTTTGTATCTCAATACCTTTGTCATATGAACAAATTGGTCACCATCAATTGTTATATAGTTGTCGTATGCTGCCTCATTTGGGACAAAAAACCTTCTAATTTCCATCTTTAACCTTTAGCTTAAATGCTACCCATTCTCCTTTATGCTTTCTATCCATTACTTCAAAATCTAAATCCGTAAAGGCCTTTAAAACTTCATGTTCTAAAGATTCTAGTATTCCACTTATAATTACTATGCCATCTTTATTGACATACTTTCTTAAACTCTTTGCAAGCATCTTTAAAACTTCTGATGTAATGTTTGCAAGCACAACATCGAAAGTCTTATTAGACTTTTCAAGCAAATTTGAATTTTCTATCTTTATATCTTCAAAGCCATTTTCCTTTGCATTTATCTTTGCAGCAGATACGGCAATATCGTCTATATCATAAGCTTCAATATCTTTTGCGCCTAGTGCTTTTGCAGACAATGCTAATATACCAGAACCGCATCCAACATCGACAACGCTTTTCCCTTCAACTTTAATCTCTTGCAAGAACTCTAAACACATCTTTGTGCTTTCATGTTCACCACTTCCAAATGCCATTCCAGGATCCATCTTTATAACAATCTTGTCCTTGAATTCTTCGTTGATCCATTTTGGAACAATCATGATTTTCTTGCATTCAATTGGCTTATAAGTCTTTTTCCAGTTTTCAAACCAAGCTTTATCATCCACATCGTTTATTGTCATCTCTAAAGTGCCTAATGGATATAAAGATCTTAATTTTAGTTCAGCAAGTCTTGCTTTTACTTCTTCAACTTTTTCATCTATTTCGTCTGCTTTAAAATATGCTTTTATATAAACCTTATCGTCTAAATTAAACGCTTCTGAATCTACATAATCCCAAAAGCCTTGTGTTTGGATTAAATCCATTAAATCTTGCTTGTCGTAAATATTTACACCTTGCTCAGATATATCCCACAACAAATCGGCTACTAATTCTGAAGCCTCATGTGTTGATTCAATTGTTAGTTCCTTCAGTATCATTTGTACCCTCGATTTTTGCTTCTTTAGACTTCTTTACAGCCTTATAAATAACTCTTGCAATAAAATACGCAATTGCTAATATAACAATTATGAATACTACAAGTAGTATTATATCGATATATGCAGCTGCAAAATAAGACAAAATAGACATAATTATGCAAGCAGTCAAATCGCCAACGATTACTACTAGCATAGCCTTCCAAAAACTCATATCTAAAAATGCACCAATAGCTGAACCTGTCCAAACTCCTGTCATTGGGACTGGGAATGCTACAAATGCATAAAGACCTAGCATCTTTCTTCTTTCAATTTTAGATGCATCAAATTGATTTGCCTTATCTTCAACGCCTTTTGCTTTAGATTTAAATCCATCTTCTATAGCTTCAACTATAGCTCTAAATACCTTGAACTTTTTAAGCCAATTAATAATCGGTCTTAAGATTGCTAAAACTATTGGACACCATATAGCTGATCCTAAAAATGCAAGACCAAATGCAGCAAATACATTCATTCCCATTGCTATTGCTATTGGGATTGAACCTCTAACTTCTACAAATGGAATCATAGAAACAATAAATACTGTAATGTAATCATTTCCAATCAAATCTCTAAAAAAACTTACAATTGATTCAGCCATAAATCCTCTTTGTGTATAGATTATATCTATTTAATTATTAATAGTCAATTTATGCGCATGCCATACTATTAGACCAAAAATTTGCGCAATTTTATAATTATTTGCTTGTTTTATCAAAAATTTGCGCAATTTTA
>CAMOQV010000048.1 GCA_946623205.1 uncultured Clostridia bacterium | reverse complement strand
CTCAAGTTCAATTATATACAGCTGGTCCATTCGATAAGGTTATTACATTTATCGGAGTTGACGAATATAGAACAGAAGTTAAGATTCCAGAAGGATGCAAAGAATATCCAAATGTTAACTTCCTATGCGGTCATACAATGAACGAATTAATCCAAGCTGAAAGAAAGGCTACAGAATATGCTATTACAAAGGCTGGAAAGCAAAACTACACAATTATGCTTCCAATTCTAAATGAGTTCACACTTGGACAATTAATGTATCTATTCATGTTACAAACAGCTTATGCTGGTGCAATGTTAAACATTGATACATTTGATCAACCAGGAGTTGAAGAAGGAAAGAATGCTACATATGCGCTTCTTGGTCGTCCAGGATACGATGAAAAGAGAGCAGAATTAGCAAACGCTCCTCAAAAGCAAAACAAGTACATTCTATAAGGAATGACTAAAACAACAAAAAACATACTTATAGCGACCCTAGTTTTTATAGCAACTTCGGTCGCTATGTTTTTTCTAACTAAGATAGAATCTGTATCCGAATGGGTAACAAGATATATCTATTTTCCTTATGCAAAGGTCTTTGGGCCTATATATTCAAATTTAGGTTTTGCGGTATTTGAAGTATCTGCGTTTTTATTTGTCTTAGCGTTTATAATTCTTATATCTTTTTCTATATACTATTTTGTCCATAAAAATTCAGAAAAGGGATTAGCACTTATTTCTATATCAGCACTGCTAATTTCTATGATATCTTTTTTGTATGTATCTTTAGGATCTTCAATGTACAATAGAAAACCTTTAGATATTAAAGAAGAGCAATCTTTATTAACATATGATGAGGTTAAAGCTGTCTATAGTAAATACTTTGCAGATTTTGAATATGTAGCAAGTATGCAAAGATTAGATGATGATGGTTCAAGTGTATGTCCATATACAGAAAAAGAACTAATAGAAAAGATTAAAAAAGAATACGAAAGATTAGATAGTGATTATTTTCTTTCTTACACAGCAAATCCAAAGCAAATTGCATCTTCATATATAATGAATGCCTTTTCTATATCTGGCATTACATTTACTCCATCAATAGAGCCCGGATATAACTACCAAATGTTTACATTTGAAAAGTGCGCAACAATAATGCATGAGCTAGCGCATACTAAGGGAGTTATGAGAGAAAGCGATGCAAATGAGGTTGCGTATTACCTTTTATTGACATCAGATGATGTATATCTAAAATACGTTGGCTATTTATATACTTATCCATATATGGTAAGAGCTATTCGCCTTATTAATGATTCAGAAGAAATATATATTCCACACGTTGCTTATATAGATAGGAAAAAGGCCGCTTCATATTGGGAAGAAAAGGGCGTAATGGAAAAGCTTGGGGAGTGGATAAATTCTCTATATTTAAAATCTAATTCTCAAGATGGAATAGATTCTTATATCTCAAAAGAAAACTATCAAAAAGAAGAAATAATAGATGAAGAAGGACAAGAAAAAATCATATATACAGTAAAGCAATTTTCTCATATACAGAATATGATTTTCGCTTTATATAAAAACTAAATTGTCCATAATTTTGGCTGATTTTTAAAAATTTTCAAAAAACTTTTTCAACATTCGTTAAATATTTAGTTTATAATATATGCGTGAGAGGTGCTACGCGTGATTAAATATGGCGTTATCGGAAACAATCTAGATCACTCATTAGCTCCAGAAGTGCATAACATGTTTTTTAACATTTATTCGCTAGATGGTGTGTTTGAAAAAGTAAATGTTTCGCTAGAAGATTTTAACAACAAAGATATTCACGAAATCCTGATTGGCTTTAAAGGGGCCAATGTTTCTTCACCATATAAAGTAAGAATCATAAGTACACTTGATTCTGTTTCTGATGAAGTTAGGGAAATCGGTTCTGTAAATACAATTAACAACATCAATGGAAAATTGATTGGGTACAACACAGATGCTGAAGGCTTCAAAGAACTTTTATCTAGAAATGGTATAAAGCCAAGAGGAAAGATATTTGTCATAATGGGCTCTGGTGGTACGGCTAGAAGTGCTTGTTATTATCTTAAAGATAAAGCAAGAGAAATTTATGTTGTAGCAAGAGAAAAAGACAAAGATGTTATCGATGGCGTAAAGATGATTAATTACGACGAGTTGCCTTTTATTTCAGGGGATGTGTTAATTAATACAACTCCAGTTGGAATGTATCCAAATGTAGATAAATGCATCGTAGATAAATCTATAATTGAAAATTACGAGTACATCATTGATTTAGTATATAATCCAATTTTTACAAAGTTGATGCAACTTGGTGTTAAGGCAGGCAAGAAGTGTATCCCTGGTATTTATATGCTTGTATCTCAAGGCATAACGTCTCAAGCGTACTGGCAAGGAATAAAGATGGATTATATGATTTCAAGAGTATATAAAGAAATCACCATACTTGAGCAAAAGAAAGCTCAAGGTAATGTTTACATTACAGGTATGATGGGCTGCGGAAAGACAGAACTTGGCAAATCGCTTGCAAAGGCACTAAAGAGAGAATTTATAGATTTAGACGAATATATAGAAAAGCTTGCAAAAAAGAGCATGAAAGAGCTTTTAGATGAAGGGGAAGAAGTATTTAGAAAGTGGGAGACAAAGGCGATACAAAAGATTGCCTTCCAAAAGAATAAGATAGTAGCCCTAGGAAGTGGTGCTATTTTGAATGAATATAACGTTTTGACAATGAAGTTGTCGGGAATAATTGTGCTTAGAGATAGATCTTTAGATAGAATACTATCTACGATAGATATTTCTTTGAACCCAACAATTAATGCAAAAGAGGATTTGATACAAATCTATAATGAACGTTATCCAATTTATTTGAAGATATGCGATATTTCTGTTCCTTATGGGGAATTAGATTTAGATACGAAAAAACTCGTGGAGGTTTTGGGATGAGCAAAATAATGGTTATAAATGGAGTTAATCTAAATATGTTAGGAGTTAGAGAGCCAGAGATTTATGGATCTCAAACATATGAGGATTTAATTCAGTACATTGGAAAATATGCAAAAGAAAAGGGCGTTGAGGTGTTCTTCTTCCAATCTAACCACGAAGGAGATATTGTAGATTGCATTCAAGAATGCTACTACAAAAAGTTTGATGGAATAATAATAAACCCTGGTGCATTTACGCATTATTCATATGCAATTCATGATGCAATAAAGGGAGTGAACATAAAAACGATTGAAGTTCACATTTCAGATATATCTAAGCGAGAAGCGTTTAGACAAAATTCAGTAATAGCCCCAGCTTGTATTGAACAAATAAAAGGCAAGGGCTTTGATGGATATTTAGAAGCAATAGACAAACTAATGTAAGGTTATTTATCTAAAAAGATATTTTGACTTTCATTTGCGCGTGTGTTAATATAATACGCGTTGAAAATAGGAGCAAAAGATGGCGAAAAACACAAAAGATCAAAAGACGGTAGACATTAAGCCAAAAGCAACAACAGCAAAAAAGTCTGAGCCAGCAAAGGCAAAAGCAAAAGATGTTGTTGTAAAACCTCAAAAGAAAGCTGAACCAAAGGTTGAGCCAAAAAAGGTTGAAGCGCCAAAGGTAGAAGTAGCAGTTGAGGCAAAGCCTCAAAAGCCAAAAGCTGAGAAGAAGGCGCCAAAGCAAACAAAGGCAAAAGCAAAAGATACTAAAGTTGCTGAGGTTAAGGCAGAAGAAACAATTAGTGTGCAATTAGAAAATCCAGTTCAAGAATCTATGGATCTAAAATACACACAACATAATCAAGAGGAAACTAAGGAAGAAGCTAAAGAAGTTCAAACTGCTATAATTCCTCAAGGAAATGTTGAGATTAAACAAAATGATATTCCTCTAGATAGTGAAGTTATTTCTACGCCAAAAGAGGAAGAAGAAGCTCCAAAACCAGAAAAAAAGAAAAAATTAAGCAAAGAATATTTAAGATCGCCATTAAATAGAGTAGATACAGATCCAAATGTTGGTTTGACTGAAGCGCAACTTCAAGAAAGAATCGACAAAGGTCATGTAAATGTACAAAAGAGCATAGTAACAAAATCATATTTCTCAATCTTTAGATCAAACGTATTGACACTATTCAATATCATCAACTTTTTCTTAGGTTGTGCCGTATTAGTATTTGGTCAATTAAAAAATGCGTTGTTCTTAGCTATCGTTATAGCAAATATGATTATTGGTATTTTCCAAGAAATTAGATCTAAAAAGACATTAGAGAAGATGTCAATTGCGACAGCTCCTACGGTTGATGTCATAAGAAACAAAAATAGCGTTACATCTAGATTTCCAATTCCAGCTGATAGAATTGTTCTAGATGATATCATCGTTTTAAAACAAGGCGCACAAGTTCCAGTAGACTGCGTTGTTGTTGGCGGACAATGTGATGCAAACGAATCTTTATTAACAGGTGAATCAGATGATATCCATAAAACAAATGGGGATGCATTATATTCAGGCTCAACAATTCAAGCCGGCGAAGTTACTTGTAGAGTAACAGCAGTTGGTGAAAATTCTTATTCTGCAAAGTTATTAGCTGAAGCTAAGAAGTTTAAAAAGACAAAGAGTAAGTTGATGCAATCAATTAACTGGATTATTAGAATCGTTACAATTTTGATTTTCCCAATTGGTATATTGTTATTCTTAAATAACTTTAAACTTGCAGATGGTGTTTTATCAGAAACAGTTACAAAGACAGTAAGTTCTATCATTGGTATGATTCCAGAAGGCTTGATGGTATTAACATCTGTAGCTCTAGCTGCCGGTGTTTATAAGTTAGCTAAGAAAAAAACTTTGGTTCAAGATTTGTATTCAATTGAAACACTAGCTAGAGTAGATGTATTGTGCTTGGATAAAACAGGAACAATAACAGAAGGTTCTATGCAAGTCGAAAAAGAGCAAATGTTCTCAGAAAAATATGGCAATGTTGAAGATATCTTAGGAAATATGGTAAAAGCCTTAGGTCCAAACAACGCAACATTTGAAGCATTTGAAAAGCATTATAAACAAAAGAACGAATTTGAAGTTATAAAGACGGTTCCATTCTCTTCAGCAAGAAAGTGGTCAGCTGTTAACTTCGGCATAAATGGAACATTTATTGTAGGTGCTCCAGAATTCGTTTTAAAGCATAGATTCAAAGAAGTTAAGGAAGATTGCGAAGCATATGCAAAAGAAGGCTACAGAGTTTTAGCATTAGTTACAACAAAAGAAACTCTAACTGAAACAATGGATCCAGATAGAATGATTCTTGTAGCTTTAGTAGTTTTGAGTGATAAGATTCGTGAAAATGCTAAAGTTACATTTGAATATTTTGCAGAACAAGGTGTTACTCTAAAGGTTATTTCAGGTGATAACCCAGTAACAGTTTCTAAAGTAGCTGAAAGAGCAGGATTAACTGGCGCAGATAAATATATCGATGCGACAGAATTAGATACAGAAGAAAAAGTATATGATGCTTGTGATAAATATACAATCTTTGGCCGTGTAACTCCAAAGCAAAAGAAACAACTTGTACAAGCCCTAAAATCTAAGGGATATACAGTTGGTATGACAGGCGATGGTGTAAACGACGTTATGGCCTTAAAAGAGGCAGATTGTTCAATTGCTATGGCTGCAGGTTCAGAAGCATCAAGAGCTGTTGCTCAATTAGTACTTTTAGATAGTGACTTTGCTTCACTTCCATCAGTTGTTTCCGAAGGAAGACGTGTTATTAATAACATCGAAAGAGCTGCATCACTATTCTTGGTTAAGACAACATTCAGTGCGCTTCTATCTATCTTATGTATTGCGTTCATGATTAAATCACCATTTGAACCAATTCACTTAACTTTAGTTAGTGCGCTATTCGTTGGTATTCCATCATTCTTCTTGGCTCTTGAGCCAAATAATCACAAAGTCACGGGCGGATTCCTATCCAAAGTCTTTAAAAAGGCACTGCCTGCGGGCTTTACAATTACATTGTTAGTATTCTTGATAAGTTATACATACAGCAACATCGGTTATACTGTTTCATCTCAAGTTGGAACAATGGCAACATACATTTACGCAATGGTATCATTTGTCGTTCTTGCGCAAGTATGTCTTCCATACACGAAAGAAAGATTGTTCTTGATGGCAATTATGCTAGTCGCATTCATATGGTGTATTTCAACTCCATTTATGGCAGCAATCTTCAGCTTGTATTCATTGACATCTAGTATGACTATAAAATTAGTTATCTGCTTAGTTTGTGTTGTACCTACAATGTTGTTCATGCGTGTAGAAATTGAAGCTGTAACTAACCTAATTAGGGAAGTTAAGAAATTCTTCAATAAGAACATTAAAACGGTAAAAAAATTTTTAAAGAAAGAAGCGTAGGTTAAACATATGGAGAACGAAAAAGTATTAGTACTTGACTTTGGTGGGCAATACAACCAATTAATCGCAAGAAGAGTTAGAGACCTTAACGTATATTGTGAGCTTTTGCCTTACAATGTCTCTATCGAAAGAATCAAATCATATAACCCAAAAGGTATCATTTTCACAGGTGGACCAAATAGCGTATATGATGAACAATCACCACATATTGATAAAGAAATCTTTGAATTAGGCATTCCAATTCTTGGAATATGTTATGGTTGTCAATTAATTGCTTATACATTAGGCGGAGAAGTAAAGCATGCTGAAACACGTGAATATGGTAAGCAAGAAGCAAATATTGAACCATCATTAATGTTCAAGGGCATTGCAAATAAGAGCCAAGTTTGGATGAGCCATACTGACTATATCAACAAGCTTCCAAAGGGCTTTAAAGTAACTGCATATACAGATACTTGTCCAGTAGCTGCTATGGAAGATGAAAAAAGAAAGATTTATGGCGTTCAATATCACCCAGAAGTAGTTCACTCATTAGACGGAAATAAGATGCTAAGAAACTTCTTATACGAAGTATGTGGAGTATCTGGCGATTGGACAATGTCTAATTTCGCAAAAGAAACCATTGCTGCTCTAAAAGAGAAGATTGGAGATAAGAAAGTATTATGTGCTTTCTCTGGCGGTGTAGATAGTGCAGTTGCAGCAACACTTGTACATAAAGCTGTTGGTAACCAATTGCTATGTATATTCGTAGATCACGGTCTATTAAGAAAAGGCGAAGCAGAACAAGTTATGCACGTATTTAAGGACGAGATGGGCATGAACCTAATTAAGGTTGATGCTTCAAAGAAGTTCTTAGGTGATTTAAAAGATGTTCATGAGCCTGAAAAGAAGAGAAAAATTATTGGTAAAGACTTCATTGAAGTCTTCGAAGCAGAAGCAAAGAAGATTGGTAAAGTAGATTTCTTAGTTCAAGGAACTATTTATCCAGACGTTATTGAATCTGGTTTAGGACAAAGCGCTAAGATTAAATCTCACCACAATGTTGGTGGTCTTCCAAGCGTTGTAGATTTCAAGGAACTTGTTGAGCCATTAAGAAATCTATTTAAAGATGAAGTAAGACGTGTAGGTTTTGAAATTGGATTACCAAGAGAAATCGTTATGCGTCAACCATTCCCAGGACCAGGTTTAGCTGTAAGAATACTTGGAAATATAACAAAGAAGAAATTAGACATCTTAAAAGATGCTGACTATATCTTAAGAGAAGAAATCGCTCTAAATAATTTAGATACAGAGATATGGCAATATTTTGCTGTATTAACTAATATGAAGAGCGTAGGCGTTATGGGCGACGCAAGAACATATGATTACACAATCGTTCTTCGTGCTGTAACAAGTGTAGATGGAATGACAGCAGATTGGGCTAGAATTCCATATGATGTTTTAGAAAAAATATCTACGAGAATTGTTAATGAGGTTAAACATGTAAACAGAGTAGTATACGATGTTACATCAAAACCACCAGCAACAATCGAGTGGGAATAAAAGGAGTTATCTAATGATACATAAGTACGACACACAACTATTGATTGAAGGAAAAGATCTTGATCAACAAGAAATCATTGATTATTTCGAAAACGATCTAGATGGCGAGTGTTTGTTAGTTGTTGGGGATTCTGATTTAATCAAAATCCATTTCCACACAGACGAACCATGGCAAGTTTTGGAATACTGTTCAACACTTGGCGAAATTTATGACATTGTAGTTGAGGACATGGATAGACAATCACGTGGTCTTCAAGGTTAAAAAAGTAAAATAATTTAGGAGAAATATAGATATGTTAACAGCAATTGTAGGAATTAACTGGGGAGATGAAGGAAAGGGCAGAATGGTCGACCTTATCTCAAAGGATTACGACATCGTATGTCGTTATCAAGGTGGTAACAACGCAGGACACACTGTTATTAACCACTTAGGAAAGTTTATCTTAAATTTACTTCCATCAGGAATTTTAAGAGAAGACATCATCAACGTAATGGGTAATGGTATGGTTATCGATATCAAACACCTTTGCGGCGAAATGGACAGACTAATTGCAGCTGGCGTTAAAATTACACCAGAGAATTTAAAGATTAGTGATAGAGCAGTAATCGTATTACCATATCACGTTCAATTAGACTGCTTAGAAGAAGAAAGATTAGGAGCTGCTAAATTCGGTT
>CAMOQV010000047.1 GCA_946623205.1 uncultured Clostridia bacterium | reverse complement strand
AGTAAATTGGTTTGTTGAGTTTAAGTTTAATGCTATCTTATATGGACCTACAGTATATGTTCTATCATCTTGGTTAACCATGACTTTTAGGTCATCTTTATTTGTGTTGTTCTTAAATAGATCTCCATTTAAGTTTTTAGCAACACCATGATAGAAGTAACCATATTGCATCGCTCTTTGTTGTATTTCTGTATTAGCTCTACCTTCTGTTTTAGAGTTATTAGAAACTACGTTAGAGTTTGCATCAAAGTCTTTAGAGTTCCAAATTGTGATTTGGACAGCTTGGTGATCTACTCCTAAAACTTTTTCTAGCCACATTGCATAGCCTGTACTTGCTTCAACTTCACCTAATTGTTCACTTTCTACTACACCGAATGTAACAAAATCATCTTCCTTGATTAAGTTTCCTCCGATAAATAGTTCTCCACCTAGAACATCTCCATGATGCATACAATAAACTGTTCTACCATTTATTGTAACTTCATAAGCGTGAGCTTGGTGAGGTTTGAATGGAACTTGAATGTCCTTTCTGTCTGTAACCTCCGGCTCTGTGTTCATAGCAATTGATGCACACAATGTTCCAAGGATCACAAAAGAAACTAGAAGTATAGAACTAATTTTGCTAAGTACTCTTCTAAAATTCTTCATTTAAATCTCCCTTCTAATTCTAATACGATGTGCATTGTTCTAATTACTTATTTTAGAACATATCATCGTATACTTTGTAAATAACATGTTTTCTAATCTCGTATATTGCTAAAGCAACAACTGCAAGTGAACCTAAAGTAATTCCTGTTATAGAAAGTGCTTCACGTCCTGTGTTCATTAGGATGATTGCATCTGCTGATGAAATATCATCTTCTCCGTCAACTTTGTTTCCTGGAGTAGAATCTGCATCCTCAAAACCTTGTTCATTATAGCTTTGAGCAATCTCTGCTGTGTTTCTGTATGTTCCAACATTTTCGCCTGTCATTTTCTTTGTTAGAACTAATGTTATTTCTTTTGTCTCTCCTGGTTTTATTAGTGTGTTTGCTAAGGATGTAGTGTAGGCATTGCCATCTTGTGCTACATACCATGTAGTATTTAATTCAGAATTGAATGTCATACCTTGTGGGATGTAATCAACTATTTGTTTAGCGTAGCCTTGAACCTTTCCTTCGTTTGTAATTTTGATTCTGTATTCAACTAATACTGTTGTGTTTTCAACATTCTTAGATGAAAGCTCTACTTTTGCAATATCATTTTCGTTAAACTCATAAACTCTGTTTCCATTGATTGGATTAGATACTGTAATCTTTGTGATTGATTTTTCTAGTTTTAAATCAAACATTGATCTTTCTGCTAATCCTAAGTCTATGTTGTAAACGTTTGATGATTGCAATGTAATTGTATCTGAAGCTGCAACTAGCTCATCATTTAATTTAGCATCAATGAAGTCTGAATTTTCTGCTAAGCTTAAGTTTGCTGCTTGATAGCTTGTTAATACATAGTTTGCTGTGTCATATTTTGCAACTACTATGTAATGTCCTGCGTTAAGATCTTCGAATGTGTATGCTCCTGATGCATCTGTTGTTAATCTTAACTCTTTGTCTTTACTTGATTTAGCTAATCTTGAATTATCTAAATCATATAGCATTAGTTCAAGTCCTTGAACTTTTCCTTCATCATAGTCTCTTCTTCCATCTTTGTTTTTGTCTATCCATACTGTTCCTGAAATTCTTAAATGTCCTGAAGAAACGTTTGTTGTTGTAGCACCTGAACCATTTACTGTTACTGTTACTTCATTTACTTTAACTTCTGCTTTTGATGTTAAATCTAAGATAGCAGGTCTATTTGTATATGTTGCTGTTTCACCTTCAGTTAAGTATTCAACTGATGTTACTATTGTAGCTCTTGCTGTCTTTGACGCTCCTAAAGTAAATGTATCTTCTATATATGATGTTGTGTTTTCTGAAATTAATTTTCCATCTATTCTTAATGTATAACTTTCTACTGTTAATCCATCTGGAATAGTATCTTTAAGTTTTACTTCTTTTTCTATTGTTCCATTATTTACTATGTCAATGTAAAACTCTATTTTATCTTTATCTGAACTGCTTCCGTTTATGTTTGTTGATTGACTAGCTGTTATACTTGAACCATTTTCAGATTTTTGACCTCTAAAGCTTATTTCATTTGATTTAACTTCTCTTACATTATTTGCAGTTGCTACAGCTCTTGCTGTAAATATTTTATCTACTCCTGCTGTAACTTTTGCTGTTATATCAAATATTTGGTTATCACCAGCGTCTATTGTTCCAACATTTATTGTTGCTTGATTCTTTTGGTGATTTGTTTTTGATTCATCACTAGATGTTACATATTCAACTCCCTCTGGAAGTGATAATGTGACTTTTACATTATCCATATTATTCTTAGTGTTGTTTACTAATTCTAATCTGTATGTAACTTCTTGATCTTTTTCCACAATCTCTCCAGCTGTTGAGACTAAGTTTACTCTTAGTGTTCCTGCGGCTGGTTTAATTGTAAATTCTTGATATATTGGTTCATCTAATTTTTCTGCATATGTTTCGAATGTTGCTTTTAAGCTTTCTTCTGATGAATAAACTTTTGCAATTACTTCATATGTCTTTGTTTCTTTTGGAAGTACTTTTCCAATATATCCTATCTTTGTTCTAGTGCTTAAGTCTTCTTGGTATCTTGAAAATTCTCCTGAGATTGAACTTGAATCTGCTTCATAGAAATCTACGAAGTTTAATCCTTCTGGTAAGCTTACATTTACTCTTACGCCTTCTAGATTGTCTGTACCGTTGTTTGTAACTACAGTTCTAAATTTAACGTATTCGCCTTCGCCTACTTCTGAATTATTTGTTATTTCCTCATTTGAATGTTCATTTACTGCTTCTACTTTTGATTCAATTGAAGCTTTGCCTGATGTTGTTACTCCTACTGCTTTTGCTTCAACTAAGTTTCTTGTAATTCCTTCTGTTGAATGGTTGTTGTAATAAACACCATATGTGCTTCTTGCAACTATACCTTCTTTATCTTGTGGAAGTGCTACTGTGTAACTTGTATCAATTTTTGTTCCTTTTGTAACATTTCCAACTGCTTCTATTTTATATGCTTTAGAATTTGCACTTAATGTTTCACTCCAATTGTTTCCATCTACTGCTTCTTCTGCATTTTCTGAATAGTATACTTTTGCATCTATACCAGAAACTTGAACGCCTTCTACAATTTGAGTATCTACATTTGATCCTAAGTCAGAGCCCTCTAATGTTTTGTTTCCATTAGATGGTATTCTTCCTAGAATAGCAAATCCATCTGTTTCACCTTCAATGTTGTTTACTATCGTTTGAGTAAATGTTGCACTTGCTGTGCCATTGTTTACTCTAATTTCTTTGTTTTCTTCTAATGCTTCAGCGTATGTATCATCTGCATAAACTCTATTTACTGTAATGAATCCTGTTGGTGCAACTATGTTCATGTCAAATTCTTTTGAAACTTCTTCGCCTGATGCATTGTTTATAACAACTAATGTTCCTTTTGTATCAGCTGATGTGATTAAGTCATTTAACGCAACATCTGCTACAATTCTTAATACTGGTCCAACTGATGCTTCTTTTGAACTATATGTTGTTTGTGTTCCTGAAATTTGAACTGCAACTTCATTTCCTTCAGTTACTACATTCTCAATTCCAAGTTCTTCTGTATATACTAATTTTGCATCTTTTACATCAACTCTGCTTACACCTTCTGGCATTACTAATTTAATGTATGGATTGCTATATAGCATATCTTCTATTTCGTTAGATTTAAGTACTATGTTAAATACTAAATCTTTGTTTTCTACTACTGTAGATAATACTTTTTGACTAGCTAAGATTTCTGCTTTTGATGTTGGTTCTTCTAAGTTACTTGTTATAGCTAATTCTTGTTTTGATATTTCTGTATTATCTTTTATTCCTGTAACTTTTACATCTGTTGTTAATGTTTTAAATGATGCTATATCTTCCTTTGTAAAACTTACATCGTCTTTTATTTTGTTTAATACTTTAATATTTAATGTTCCAGCTTTTTCTGGTTTTGAAATTTCAAATCTTAAAGTATCTGTTTCTACTTCTAACTCTGATGTGTCTTTAGAAAGTCTTCCTAGTTCTTCATCAGCTAATGACTTAACTACTATAGTTCCATCTTCACCTAAAATGCTTTTTAAGTTTTCTACGTCTATTGTAATTTTCTTTGATGTAATTGCTTGTGTTTGAACTTCATTAAACTTATGATCAACTTCATCTAATACTATAGAATCAACTAATCCTTCTAAAGCAACGTTTACTGAGTAATTAGTTTCATATGCTGTCTCTAATTTGTGATTAGCATTTAAGTTTGTATATAAGTATCCTTTGCTGATTGAATTTTGATAACCTTCTGTTCTTACTATTGATCCAATCTCACCATTTACTTCATATACTTCATTTACTTTTGCTTCTAATTCTTCATTTGAAATTGTTTTTACAATTGCTTCTGCTGATATCTTAATTTCTGAAATATCATCTTGTGTATCATAAATTAAAATAATATCTTCTACAGAAACTGTATTTCTAGAATAGTAACCATCAACTGGATTATTTTCTTGTGTTAATGTAATTACTCCATCTTCATAAGAATAATCTTTTGCGCCATTTACTATAACGCTTGTTGGTTCTTTTCCTGATACCTTTGGAATGTTAACTTTGATTTCTTTAGTTTCAAATGGAATTTTGTTGTCTTCAATTCCATCTGCAATTCTAAAGCTAATCATTGTCTTGTCATCATACTTTAGATATCTATCTAATTCTAATGCAATTTGTTCTTTAGCATTAACTTCCCATGTTAAGTTAGTCTTGATTGTTTTTTCAATCTTCTTTTCGTTTCCTTCAGCATTAACATATGTTGCTTTTAAAGAAACTTTAGAATCTTTGCTTAAAACGTCCTTTGATAAACTATCTCCTTTTGGGAATGATAATTCTAAGCTAGAATTTAAAACCTCTCCTGCTATAACTTCATTTAAGTAAAGTTTGTTTCCATCAATTTTGTTTATTGATGTTGCACTTTCTTTTACTAGATCAAAGTTTGCATCTTCAATTTCAACTACAGCATCTTTTACGTATCCTGTGTTAGATACTTTAAGAGCTAAGTCTAATTTTGCATTTGTTTCACTTTCTGCTTTTGTTACATATGCTCCATTTATACTAGCATTAAATTCGACATTTGCTTCTGATGTTAATGTGTTTTGAATCTCATCAGCAGCATATACCAATACTGGTATTACATTCATTGCTAACATAAATATTGCTGTTAATATTGCTGTTACTTTTAAGAACTTCTTTTGCATTATAAATCCTCCTAAGATAGATTTACATAATTCACTTTCAATTATACACTCATTTTGGCCATTTTTCAAGCTTTTTTGTGAAATATGTAAACTTTTTAAATGTATTTCTTAAAAATGGACATAAAACTCCACTTTTAGCAGCTTAATTTTAGCATAAAATAAGCATTTATAGGTTACATTTGCATTACATTTTGGTTAAGAAATTAAGGCTATTTTTAACAAAAATAAATCCAAAAAACGAACTACTAATAATTAAATAAGAACAATAATAAAATCCAATAAAAAATAAAGGCGGAAATCCGCCTTTATTTTATTATTTCTTTAACAACTTTCTGATTTCGAATATTGCAATTCCGACTATACCTAAAGCAACTGTTATTGCTGCGATAACCGGTGCGTAATCCTTATTTTCACCTGTTGGTGGCATTAATACAATTCTTTGAGCAGAATCTGCATCGACTTCTTCTGGTGTTACTCTTGAAAGTAATGTTACATAGTCTTCTGATAGATCTGTTC
The DNA here is from genome assembly GCA_946623205.1 of uncultured Clostridia bacterium. Classification (GTDB taxonomy): domain Bacteria; phylum Bacillota; class Clostridia; order Christensenellales; family UBA3700; genus UBA3700. The sequence goes on along the minus strand of CAMOQV010000047.1, from coordinate 2,755 downwards.
TTTCTGTTTGATCAGCCATTGGTTGGTTACCAACAACTGAATATTGCATTCTTCTACCAACTGAGTTTGCATATGAGATTATCTCTGTTAAGTTGTTGTATACTAAGTTGTTTGCTCCGTTATTTACAGAAATTAATGTTGATAGGATAAGCGTTGTATCCACGCTAGATGGATCTCCACTTGAATATTCAAACTTCTCTGGAACAAGTTCTGTTCCTAGCTTATTTGTTGTTAATATTGCATTGTAATCTTTTACTAAGTCATAGTATTTACTATTTACATAGTCTAGATTTATGTCTTGGCCAGATAATGATCCAATTAGATACTCTGGTCCACGAAGAGTCCATTCGGTATTCTCTTCTTGATAGTTTCTATCATATTTAATCATATTTGATACATAGTCGATTACACCGTTTGCTGCTGTCTTTACAATGTTAATTGCTGGGTGATCTTCTATACCCATATAATAGAACTTCTTGTCTACATAGTCTACTTCACTTGTATTTCTTACAGTAAATTTGTATGTTACATCTACTCTTGAACCTTCCATTAACTCGTCATCTAATGCTGCTTGTACTAATTCTGGTGTTAATTTTCTCTTGTGAGCAAGTAATACTCCGCTTAGTCTCTTGTTTGCTGTATATGCTGGTTCTTCTGGTTGATGTTCTTCATGTATTGTGTAAATTAAATCATTTACTGCTTGGTTTGCATCAAATAACACTTGGTTATTTGCTAAGACTAACTTAAAGTTAGCAACCTTCTTAGAAATAATTAATTGAGATCTTGGTCTTTCTTGTAATCCTAATAATATGTTTGGTACGTTGTAGTCTATTGGATCATAGATACCATCGATATTTGTTCTTTCAATTTCTAATTCAGTGTTAATTACACCTGTTTGTGCAGTCATATAAGTATTTTCCATCATTTCAATTAAAGCTTCTTGTTGTCTTTGAGATACGTCTGTATCTGTTGAATTGTGTGTTAATACTCTCTCGAATGAATCTAATACTTCCGCTCTTCTGTTTAATACTGATTGAGTGCTTGAAACTAAATCGTTATTTACACCTTTACTGTATGCATTTACTTCTAATCTTCTTGCATCAACATCTTTTGCGTCGTTAACGACAGCACTTGTGTTACCTTCAGATATATCGTAATAGTACATACTTGTCTTATCAGTACCGTTATTTATTCTTCCTGCTGCATCTGTATAGTTTTGTGTTTCATAGTTTTGATATCCAAGGATTCCATTGTATGTCTTTGCTTGTGATAATCCTGGTTGATAAATTGTACTCTTGAAATCTTGTCCATTATATGATTTTTTGTTTAGTCCAGATGTTGCCATTAAGCCCTTAGTATCGTTTCTTGTAAAGCCTGTCTTTAATAAGTCATTTACTGATTGTAATGGCTCACTATAGTCTGTTGTTGAGCTTAATTTAGCTGTGTTTTCAGTAGCTGCTTCATCAGTTAATAATACAGTTTGTGTTGTATCACCATACTTAAATCTAATGAACCAGTTTCCTGCTGGAATACTCTTAAATCCGTATTCTCCTTCACCTAAGCTCTCTTGTGCAACTTCAGTAATACCAGGTCCGTTAATGATAATCTTCATTAATCCAGATCCTGAGAAGTATCTACTTAAATCTACACTTGGTGCACTCATAAAGTCATTGTATGTTAATGATGCCCATACCTTTTCTCCTAAATAATTACCAGTAAAGATACCTTCACCATTTACTTGGGCAAGTAACTCAACTAATTCTAGAGTTACACCATTTACTTTTGTTTCTCCGTTATCAATACCATCTCCTCGGTCTGATCCAGAGCTTGTTACTGTTCTTTCATCTTCAAATACGTATCCTTTGAATCTACGTATATATTCTTCCTCACTTAAGATAATGATTTGGAAGTTTGGTGCTTGATCTGTATCGTCTTCAACCTTGCTGTAATCAATATCTTCACCATTAAAGTCTGGTGGCATTAAGTTTCCTGGGTTAGAGTCAACATCTACTATACCTTCTGCTGTTGAATAACTGTTAACTTCAGCAATGTTTCTCTTTCCACCTTTTAACGCTCCAGAATATAAGTCTTGATCTAGTTTAATTCTACCAGCTGCATCATTGTTTACTTTAAATGTTACGTATGCATATTTTAATTCTCCTGGAGATAATTCACCAAATCCAGAAAGATATAATGTTGATAATCCATTTACAGTTTCAGATTCACCCGTTCTAGATGTTTGACTTACGGTGATTGAATCTCCACTATCTGCATCATATCCGCCAGAATCATGTACTATATAAGATAATACAAATGGTCCTGAACGTAAGTTAGATGTATGTTGTTTTGGAGACATTCCGTCACCATCAAATGAATACATATCTGCGTCGTAGTAATCTACTACTTCATTTAATGTAACATTAGTTCCACCTTGGTTCTTGATAGCAATTCTATATGTTACATATACTTGCATGTTCTTAATTTCTGGTTCTCCATAATCTTGAGCTCTGTATAGATAGTCTGAAGCACGAATCTTACGTTGATACTTCATTCCACCATAATCCCATCTTGTATATGTATCACCAGTTAAACTTCTACGAGATGTATCATCATAAAGTTGAATTGATGGCTCAGCTTTATCGCTATACTTATAAATCTCTTCCTTACCATTGAATATTACCCATACTCTATGTAAGTCTTTTTGTAATGCTAAGTCCGTAATTATACGTTCTTTCATTCCATAATCTACCCAGAA
>CAMOQV010000046.1 GCA_946623205.1 uncultured Clostridia bacterium | reverse complement strand
TTACATTTTTATATTTTTCTACCAAATATGGAGAGAAGATTGTATAAGTCTCTCTTAATGAAGTTTGCTCCTCTCTATAATAATCCGAATCCCCATAGTGAATAATATGATAAGCAATAAATTCATTCAACTCGTCTTCACTTGAAATGTACTTGTTGATATCTTTTCCTAGATAATTTACTTTATCTATAAAATATGAATCCTTTCCGTAAAATTCAGATAGGTTTCTATCTAAATGAACGACTCCAGATGTATACTCTGTCCCATCCGCATAAATTAATGTAACAGTTACATCATCATCTTTTTTAGTGATGTAATTTTGGGATAACATACTATTCTTTGCAAATAAACTTGGTTGCAATTCGTCTGTTAACTCATTTGCATTAACCATGACTTTTACATGTTCATATTCATAATCTGCATCCCAAGAGACCTTAACTTTTGGATAAGTGTCATCATATGTAATGCTAACGTTATATGGAACTTTATTTCCCACATTTATTGTTAGCGTTGTTTCGCTATAGCCTATCATTTTGTCGTTGTATTTATAATAAATTTTTAAATTGTGTTCCCCAACCGGGATTTGATTTAAATTTGCCGCTGTAAATGATACTGCAGAATCAGTAATCAAATACAATGGTGATTTTTTATTATCTATTAATACTTTCTCAATTTCCCACTTTGTGTCTTCACTCAAACAATCAATTACTAAAGATTTTGTGGTGCCTCTTGTTACATTAATTGGATCAATTTGTGGAGTTAATACGTTAACTAAATGAATATGGCTTTCTTTCTTATGTCCATCTTTGTAACTAACATTCAATTCTACAAACGAACCTACTGTATATGGGGACAAAACACTATTATCCAAAACTATTGCGTTTAAATCTTGATCTAGCGTATATGCTCCATCGTAATTTAGTGGCAAATCAACAGAATCAATTAAAGATACATCATCAACTACTAAAGCATATTTTTTATTCTCTAAAGATTTTACGATGTACGTATCTTGATTTAATTTAGCGTAATAATACACTGGAGATTCTTCGTAGCCAGGTAGAATACCAGCTTCTTGCTCTTCGGCAATATAATAATCTTCTTCCTCAACTGAACATACAATCGTCTTTTTAATAGTGTTTGTTTGTTTTTTCTTATTTTTGCTATATCCAGTTAAGTAAACATCTAAATATTGCCATAATACAATGTCTTCTTTTAAAGTGTATTGAAGTTTTATAGCTGTATCACTTTGCTCTATTTCAACTTCTTTTAAACATTTTTTGGTATCACCGGTTAAATATACTTGTAAAGTGTAAGAACTAATACCTTCGTAAGCTGGCCAAGAAATGACACATTGCTGTACTAGTTTTACATAAGAATATGTTACATCTTCTGGAGAAATTTCATAATCGTATTTATTGCACGCAAATATTGTTGGTACAGTTAAAACCAAAAGTAAAACGATTATAATTGCTAAGGCTTTTCTCTTCATACTCATATATTAACAATTATAATATATGACTTCAAAATATAAAATAACTTAAACTATGCTTGGCTATTATCTTTATTATCTTGGCATTGCATTTGTTTTTCGCATGGACATTGAACTTCATCTCTAAGTTCATGCTTTTCAAGCGCAAAATTGATTGCATAACTTGGTTCCAATGGCAATTGTGTTTGCTCTGCAGGATATTTCTTAAATAATAATTTTAATAATAGTGGTGTCGCAATTGAAGATATGATAATTAACAATACGATTGCTGGATAGAATTGTTGACTCATAATTCCAGATGAAACGCCTTCGTTTGCTATAATCAAGCAAACTTCGCCTCTTACCATCATAGCAATACCAATTTTAGCGCTATCTGAGTAAGAATACTTACATAGCTTAGCACCAAGCCCAGCACCTATAAATTTACTAATTAATCCGGCTACAATGAATAATGCTGAAAATCCTACTATTAACCAGCTAAAAGAATCTACTAAAACATCATATGGAAGTGAAACACCAATGTTTACAAAGAACATAGGGCTAAATACCATATATGCGGCCATATCTACTCTTCTTTCTACATATTCTGTTTGTGATGAGTGAGCAATCATCATACCAGCGAAGAAAGCACCTGTGATTGCAGCTATACCAAACAATTCTTCTGCTGCCCACGCATACAAGAAACACATACCTAAACTAAAGATAGATAATCTTCTTGTGTGTGGCCATCTTTTTGCCATGTATTTGAATAGATAATGAACTCCCATACCAAATGCAATAGCAATAACAAAAAATAGAATGACATTTATTAAAACGACTAAGAAAGATAAACTCTCTAAATCGGCATTAAACAATTTAAATATTCTTGCAGCTAAAGTTGTTTCCCCTGCTTCTGCTGTAAAGAAGGCTAATACAACGACACCAACAATATCATCCAAAACGGCAGCTGTTACGACAGATGAACCAACTTTTCCCTTTAGCGCACCAATTTCTTTTAGCGTAGCAACTGTAATACCAACTGATGTAGCCATCAAAATAACACCAAAGAACATTCTCATCTTTATTGTTATATCTGGAATCATGAATGCTACAGCAAAGCCAAGTCCAAATGGAACCATAACGCCAAGCGATGTAATTATGACAGATGGAACTGCATTTTTCTTTAATTCTTCAAAATTAGTTTCCATACCGGCTGTAAACATAATTAATATAACGCCGATCTCTGAAAACATATTTAATTCTTGTGATGGAGTAATAATTTTTGTAACGCCATATAAAACGCCTACAATTAGTGAACCCAAAACTTGAGGTAAGCCTAGTTTTCTAAAAACGATACCAGCTACCTTAGTTCCTAATAAAATTAGAGCCATATCTAATAAAAATCTGAAGTTCATTTATGCCTCCTAAAATCCTCAAAAGTATATGCCCTACGTATATAAAAGTCAAGAAAAAAAGGCGATATTCCTATATACAGGAACTCGCCTTCAAAATAATACAAAAATATATATTTTATTAGATGTCTTTGATTTCGTTAAGAATCTTCTTTAATGAAGAAATTTCTTCTTTAGATAATGTAACACCCTTGCCCATCTTTTCGCCGTCTGGTGCCCATTCACGAATATCATATTTAGCATCTTTAGTATTCCAACTAATTAATCTAATCTCCTTTTTCCAACCTTTAGAAGATTCAGATAAAACTCCGTAAGTTTTTAATGTATCAAATTTGAACTCAGCCATTTTAGCCCCTCCGTGCTCTAATTTATTATAATATTATCATAGAAAATACACCTAATTCAATATATATTTAAAAAATTATAATATTTTATCTATTATAATATTATATATTAAAGGCGCAAAAATTTTTATAAAATAAGCTCATTTTTGATTACAGGAACCATTCTAAATGTGTATTCAATAGATTCGATTGACGTATGTCTATACTCTTCTCTAGTGTCTGGTCCGCAACTGTTACTACCTATTCCTCTAACGAACGCATCGATCTTTACAACTGTTCTATTTTCATCAATTACATCCTTAGAATGCTTTGCATTAGCGATTACATCATCACGATATGGTTGAGCTGTAAAGTTAAATGTTTTTTCGTCAGCTACGAATCTAATACCATTACCTTCATCGTTTGTCAATTGTGCCCATCTAACATCAGATCTATTACCGCATTCTTGTGGTCTTATATATACTTGTTGCATCGTCTCTACTCTATCTTTAAAGATGCCAATTAGCGCATGCTCTTTAAAGTCTGCGTAGTTTTCTGCTTCACCCCTACCATAATATAGGACATTTCTACAATCATATGGAAGTTCTAATGTTAAGCCAAATTTTGGTAAATCATATTCTTTTGCAATATCCAAGATAGAATTAACATCCACATTACCGTTTCCGTAAATTGAATATGTAGTTGTAACAATAAATCTAATTTTAGATTTTAGATAGATTCTTTGTTCCATAACAGCTTCAACTTTATCTTTAAGTTTTTCACACTTGAAGCTTCTTAATTCAACTCTTGCCTTATCTAATCCAATCTTTCTCCACTTCTTATCAATGAACATGTAGTTATCTATATTTGCTCTATATAGAACTGGTTGGAACATTTGAGCTGAATCTTCTTGGCTGATAAGTTCTTGGTCTTTTATGTTGTAGCTAACGATTTTACCTGTATATTTATCAAATACGATATTCCCATTATTTGTTGCAACTTTGTATTTTCCATTCTCTTCAATACATGCAACGGAATCAGAATTAATTCTCTTTAATCTATCAACTGACAAGCATAATGTTAATTGCTCACGAGCCATTTCAACACCAGTTTTTGCATCAATATAATAGAAGTTAATAAAGCAATCTTTTGATGTATTTAAAAGCGGATGTTTTAGAGTTACAGTATATGTTCCTTCTGGTGGAATAACAACTTTGAAATCGCCATCTGCTAGAATTTCACCATTTTGCAAATATTCCCATTTAAACATAAGCTTTGAAGTATCTTCAAAGAAGTTAGTATTATGAAGAGCATATTTATTGTTTGAAACATAACTTGCCTTTATAGGTCTATACACACAACGCATCTCAAATGCGGATGAAGATGGTTCTCTATTTGGCAATAACAATCCATCTACACAGAAGTTAGAATCATGTGCATATTCGCCATGGTCGCCACCATATGTATATGTGCCATCCTTTTCTAAAACTGCATGATCTGCCCATTCCCAAACACAGCCACCAAGTGCTGTTGGAGTCTTATTAATAATTTCCCAATATTTGTCAAACGAACCTGGTCCAACGCCCATAGAATGCGCATATTCGCATAAGAAATATGGTGCTCTATAGAACTTGCTTGGCAATCTTCTTTGTGCGTATTTTTCTAGCTTTTCTGTAGATGTGTACATTTCAGATACGACGTCGTAGCACCATCTTACATTTCTAGATACGCCCTCATAATGAATTGGAATTGTAGGATCAAGGCTCTTTAGCTTGAAATAACAAACATCTTGATTCTTCCAGCCACCACATTCATTACCTAGCGACCACATCGTTATAGATGGGTTATTTCTGTCTCTCATATACATTCTGTATACTCTATCCCAGAAATGGTTCTCCCATCTTCTATTATTTGAAATCAAATTTGGTTGAGGGAACTTCTTGCCATAAGTTCCGTGCGTTTCTATATCGGCTTCATCAATGATATATAGACCTTCATAGTTTGCCATCTTAATAAATAATGGATCTGGCGGATAATGGGATGTTCTTACGGCATTAACATTCATTAATTTCATTAATTGAACATCTTTTTCCATATCCTGAACAGTCATCGTATAACCAGTCTTTGGATTTGTGTCATGATGGTTTACGCCCTTAATCTTAATTGGCTTTTCATTAAAATAAAATACACTCTTTTTAATTTGGATATCTTTAAAGCCTACTTCTTGTCTTACACAGAACAAAGTTTGGCTTCCTTTCTTTAAAGAAATTACTAGCTTATATAGATATGGAGTCTCTGCGCTCCATAAATAAGGCTTTTCTATCGTGAAATCACAGCAACTCTCACCTTCGCCCTTTGCGATTAGTTTTTTGCCGTAATAAAGCTCATATGTAGGCTTAACGCCTCTTTCCATTGCCGCATCAATATCTACTCTAAGCATTCTTGATGTTTCATCTACAACATATGTCTTTACGTTATAGTCCCAAATGTAGTTTTTATCGTAATTTGTGATATATACATCTCTAAAGATACCATTATTTCTAAACATATCTTGGCATTCTAGATATGAACCATTACACCACTTATATACAAGACAAATAATTTCATTTGGCCCATCTATTACATATGATGTAATATCAAACTCTGCAGTGTTATGGCTACCTTCACTATATCCAACATATCTACCATTGCAATATAGTTGCAATGCAGAAGCTACGCCCAAGAATGTAATAACATGTTTTTGTTTATGTGTAAGATTGAATTTCTTTCTATATACACCAACGCTGTTATATACCTTTACGTGCCCCTTTATTGACTTATCATCAATTGATGCAGTAAAGCCATAAGATCCTTCATCGTCTGGTATGATTGGAGGATTACAATCAAACATATATCTTTGGTTGATATAAAATGGTGCTTGATATCCTTGGAATTGCCAACATCCTGGAACAGCTATTGGCTCAAAGTTGTAAAAGAAAGAATCTATTTCTTTAGGCATATCCGATATTTTATCGAATAATTTAAAATCCCATTTGCCAGAAAGCATTGTCACTGCATCTGACTTTTGGCGCTCATTGATATAAGTTGTAGCCTCTAGAGCTTCTCTTGTTGCAAAAGGAATAAAATAGGCTCTTGGAGCCAATTTGTTTTGTTCATAGCATTCAAATTTGTTATATAAACTGTGATTAAACTTATAAAGCATGCCTATTTTCCCTTACCATATTATTATATCAACAAGAAAATACACGCGCAATAATAAAAATATTAATAAATAAAGTAAAAACGCGCCCCAATTTGGAGCGCGTAGTATGCATTCTAGTTAAAAATTAAAGAGAATCTTTTAAAGCTTTTCCTTCTTTAAAATGAATTGCCTTTGAAGCAGGAATCTTAATGTCTTCTCCTGTCTTTGGATGCTTACCAATTCTAGCAGCTCTTGTCTTTACTTCAAAAGTACCAAAACCTGTAAGAACAACCTTGTCTCCCTTCTTTAATGCGTTTTCGATTGCACCGATAACTGAATCTACAATCTTTGTGCCTTCAACCTTTGTTACGTTTAGGCTGTTTGAAACGATTTCTGTTAATTCTAACTTATTCATAATTTGCTCCTTTTATATATAATTTTTTTAAAATTTAACCCCGAAATTATTTAACTAATTCCAAAAATAATTCTATCTAAAAAGTAGATATCGTGTCAATACTGAATTTTTGAAGCTAATTTGCCTATTAAAAAGTAAGAGTGAAGATTAATCTTCACTCTCAAGTCTTTCGTATAATTCGTTTTCTTTTAAAAACTGCTTAATTTGTTCAATATGTTTTATCTCTACTTCTTCTGCAGGACCACCTAAAACCTTTCTTCCGTTCACGCAAGTCTTTAGATCGATTGCTTCATAAATGTCTCCAGCGAATAAATCTGAATACTTTTTGTAAGTGCTAAGTGGCAATGAATCTAATGTCAAATTGCTATCTATGCACTCTTTAACAATCTCGCCTGTGATTTTGTATGCATCTCTAAATGCAAGGCCCTTCTTAACAAGATAATCTGCTACGTCAGTTGCATTAATAAAGCCCTTCTTTGCAGCATTTTCCATATTTTGTTTGATAACCTTCATTGTATCTAGCATTGGGATGATAGTAATTAAACACATTTTAATTGTATCGATGCTATCAAACATAGCTTCCTTATCTTCTTGCATATCCTTGTTGTATGCCAAAGATAATCCCTTCATCATTACAAGTAATGTGTTTAGATTTCCGATGCATCTTGCAGTCTTACCACGAACTAGTTCTGTTATATCTGGATTCTTCTTTTGTGGCATAATAGATGAGCCTGTTGCAAATGCATCATCAAGTTCTATGAACTTGAACTCCCAAGAACACCACAAAATAATTTCTTCAGACAAACGAGATAAATGTACCATTGCAATGGCAATATCTGCAGCACCTTCCATACAGAAATCTCTATCTGAAACGCCGTCCATACTGTTCATCATTGGGCCTTTAAAACCTAATGCGGCAGCAGTAAATTCTCTGTCAATATTGTAAGTAGTTGAAGCAAGTGCACCACTTCCTAGAGGGCAATAATTCATAACGTCAAGAGTGTTAGACAATCTCATGTAGTCTCTTTTAAACATCTCGACATAAGCCATCATATAGTGAGCAAAAGTAACTGGTTGAGCACGTTGCAAATGTGTGTATCCTGGCATTATTGTTTCTGTGTTATTTTCAGCTACTTTTACTAGTGTTGCAATTAACTTTAAAAGCAAAGCTTTTATTTTCTTCAATTCTTGCTTAACATATAGTCTCATATCTACTGCTACTTGATCATTTCTTGAACGTGCAGTATGTAACTTTTTGCCTACTGTTCCAATACGTTTTGTAAGCTCAGCTTCGATAAACATATGAATATCTTCTGCTTGCATATCGAATTGAAGAGAACCATTTTCTATATCTTTCAAGATGTCTTTTAGGGTTGCAACAATCAATAAAGAATCTTCTTTTGCAATGATTCCTTGGTTACCAAGCATTGTTGCATGAGCAATACTGCCCTCGATGTCTTCTTTGTACATTCTAGAATCAAATGATATTGACGAGTTGAAATCATTAACTCTTGAATCTAGTTCCTTTGAAAAACGTCCCTTCCACATCTTATCCATAATATATTATTCCTTTATTATTTTCCTTGTTTTTGTTCCATTAAAGCCTTAACTTTGATTGGTAAGCCAAATAGGTTAATAAATCCAGCTGAATCCTTTTGATCATATACGTGATCTTCAGAGAATGTAGCAATGTCTTCATCATATAAAGAATATGGACTTGTTACACCAGCATTGATGATATTACCTTTGTATAGCTTTAATTTAACTGTACCTGTAACATTTTGTTGTGTTGATTCAACAAATGCAGATAAAGCTTCTCTTAATGGTGTAAACCATTGTCCGTTGTATACGATATCTGCAAACTTCAAAGCAACTTGTTGCTTATAGTGAGCTGTTTCTTTATCTAAGCATAATGTTTCAAGAACTTCATGTGCATGATATAAGATCGTTCCACCTGGAGTTTCATAAACACCACGAGACTTCATACCAACTAATCTGTTTT
>CAMOQV010000045.1 GCA_946623205.1 uncultured Clostridia bacterium | reverse complement strand
GTTCCCCATTCTTTATGTTCACATTTCCAACCTTCTTCATATTCGTATGTCTTTTCGCCATCGAATTCATAAAGGCCATATTCGTCTTTAGGGAAATGTGCAATTACCCAATCTAAAAATACACCGATACCATTTTTATGAAGCGTATCGATAAAATATCTAAAATCATCTGGAGTTCCGTATCTTGATGTTGGAGCAAACATACCAGTAACTTGATATCCCCAAGAACCATCAAATGGATATTCTGTAATAGGCAAAATCTCTACGTGAGTATAGCCCATATCCTTAACATAATTTACAAGATCGTTTGCAATGTCTCTATAGTTCATTACATTGCCATCTTGGTGTCTTCTCCAGCTTCCTAAATGAAGTTCATAAATGTTCATTGGTGATTCATATGGATTAACAGCTTCTCTTGCTTTTATCCATTTTGCATCGCCCCATTTGTATGAAGATTCATAAAGCTTAGATGCATTTTGTGGAGCAGTTTCAGTATGAAGCGCATATGGGTCAGACTTCATAATAATTCTGCCATCTTGAGCTTCGATGCTATATTTGTAGTTATCGTAAATTTTTGGACCTTCAACAAATACTTCCCAAATGCCATCACTAATTTTGTACATTGGATTAGAAGATCTATCCCAGTAATTGAAATCCCCTACAACAGAAACAGTTTTTGCATGTGGTGCCCAAACTCTGAACACCCATCCTTTCTTTCCCCCTTCAACTACTTGGCTAGGACTCAACAATTTGTATGCTTCGTGGTTCGTTCCTTCGTGGAATAAATAAACCGGTTGCTTTGTATCGATCATCGTGTGCCAACTCCTTTTCATCTTAATACCAAAATTATAACATTCAATAATGCGCGATTCAATACGCATTTTATAATTTATATATAAATATATGGAAAATTTAGGACTAGATATTCAATTTCCCGAACACTGACCCTAAAGAATCGTGCAAACAAAGCGTTGCTCTATAGTCAGCTGGGGTTGGAGTTTTGTTAATTAAGACTATGTCTTTTCCGTTATAATAGTTGATTAAACTAGCTGCTGGTTGCACCACTAAAGACGTACCAGCAATGATTAATAAATCCGCATTTTCAATTGCGTTTACAGCGCCCATAATTACGCTCTCATCAAGGCCTTCTTCATATAGCACAACATCTGGTTTTACAACTCCTCCACAAGAGCAAGTTGGAATACCATTTGAATTTTTTATAAAATTCACATCGTAAAATTTATGACATTTTGTACAATAATTTCTAAGGACACTTCCGTGCAATTCATAGACTACTTTTGAGCCAGCAAGTTGATGCAATCCATCAATATTTTGGGTTACAATTCCAAGCATCTTTCCTTTCGCTTCTAGCTTTGCTAGAGCCTCATGAGTGACGTTTGGCTTTGCATCTAAACAAAGCATCCTATCTTTGTAGAAATCGTAAAATTCGGCCGTTTTATGGACAAAAAATGTATGAGAAATTATTTGCTCTGGAGGATACTTGTATTTTTGATTGTATAGGCCATCCTGGCTTCTAAAGTCAGGTATACCTGATTCGGTACTTACGCCTGCTCCTCCAAAGAAAACAATTTTGTTAGATTTATCTATTAATTCTTGTAATTTTTCTATCTCTATCATCTATTCTAATTCAAGCTCATAAACGACAGCTTCAAATGGAGCAATCATTCTATTATCAAGCTTTTCACTAACTGGTGTTTTGTAGTTTGTAATTGCTACTTTTGAAGATTTTATCTTCAAGCCCTTTGGAATTTTGAATGGAATTTCTTTATTTTTAAAGTTACAAATTGTAAAGAATGTTCTCTTACCTAAAACTCTATTATATACAAACAAATCCTTACTCTTTTCATAATATGGAACATATGATCCTGATATGATAATTTCTTTTCCTTTTCTAAAGTGAATAAATTCTCTATAGAAGTTCAAAATACTATCTTTATCATTATCTTGATTTGCAACATTTATATCGACATGGTTTGGATTAATTTTCATCCAAGGCTTTCCTGTTGTGAATCCACACAATTCAGATGAATACCATTGCATAGGAGTTCTTGCGTGATCTCTAGCTCTTTTTGCCATAGCATTTCTAGCTACTGGCATTAAAAATGGTGCACTCTTTTTGATTGTGCCAAAGATTCTTGTAGCCATAATATCAATATACTCATCATCTTTAAGCTCGATATTAGTCATACCGATTTCTTGGCCTTGGTATACATATGCAGTTCCTCTCATCATTTGCATAGCAACCAAAAGCATCTTGCAAGCAAGATCTCTATTTTCTCTTTCATACATAACAAATCTTGGCCAAGAACGAGGTTGGTCATGATTTTCTAAGAACAATGTTGGTTGAGATGTCAAAGGAAGCGTTTGCCAGTTAGATAAGATTTTCTTCCATTTAGGTAGAGATAGTTTATGTGGGAATACTTGAATAAACATATCTGCATTTACATGCTCAAAAGTAAATACTGAATCCAATTCGCCAACAGATTCATCTATGCTCTTATAGGCATCTTTAAATGTTATACCTGCAGCTTCACCTACAGTCATAGTATCATAGCGCGAAAATGCCCTCTCGTTTAGCTCATGCATAAACTCATGATATCTAGGCCCCATAACATAATTATGTTGCCCCATTAACGGCATATCCTTTAAGAAATTGCCATTAGGTAATCCTGGCACTTTTGAAATATATGTAATAACGTCGCATCTAAAGCCATCTACGCCCTTTTCAAACCAGAAGTTACAAATATCTGCAACCTCTCGACGAACCTTTGGATTTTCCCAGTTTAAATCTGGCTGCTTTTTAGAGAATAGGTGAAGATAATATTCATTTGTTGTTTCATCATATTCCCAAGCTGGTCCAACGAAGTTACTTGCCCAGTTGTTAGGTGGTTTTTTACCTTTTCCTTCCCTCCAAATGTAATAATCTCTATATGGGTTATCTTTAGATTTTTTTGATTCTAAGAACCACTTATGCTCATCTGATGTATGATTAACTACAAGGTCCATAATAAGTTTAATTCCTCTATCATGCATACCTTTAAGCATTTCATCAAAATCAGCCATAGTTCCGAATTCATCCATGATGTCTCTATAGTCCGAAATATCATATCCGTTATCGTCATTTGGCGATTTATAAATTGGAGATAGCCAAACGGCATTTACTCCTAAAGATTTGATATAATCTAGTTTTGAAATAATTCCTCTTAAGTCTCCAATGCCATCACCATTTGAATCGCAAAAGCTTCTTGGATAGATTTGATAAACGACGGCATCTTTATACCATCGTGTCTTTGGATTAATTATTACTTTCCCCACCATAACATTTACCCCTTTTGTTGCTTTTTATGTATTGAGCGTAGCTCCTTTATTTCATCGCATATCTCCGTCATATCACATGACTTACAGTCCATATTTACGCCATCAAATATATGATTTAGCGCTATAGAGATTTCTTTATTCTTCTCCGCAAGCGGTAATAAATCTTTATAAATAGGCATATCCCCTATTAATATTATAACAGCACAATTTTCGACTTCATTCAAGTCCAAATATGAAGAGTGAATAGCCGAAGCCATTTTGTATAAATCAAAGCCTTCCTTTACTGCCTTTTTAGATACCTTATAATTTATAAAGTAATGCTTTGAAGAAGCTCTTGTCATAACATCGTTGAAATATGCTTTTGTATCTTTAATTAATGTTTTTTGGGTAAAATCGTAAATATTATTCTCGTCAAGATTTCTAGTTTTTAATAAAACTATTTTACCAAACGATAAGTGCCTATCTATCTCTAAGGATTTCATATCGAAATCTTTTGGGCATATAAAATAAACACCAGGTTCTACAAATTCATCATCAGATTGGATTAATATATTTACACTTTCTTTAGGATAACCTCCTAATTCGTAGGCCATCTCTTTATCTAAAAGAAAGACGTTTTTATTGTTAATTCCCCAAGATGTATTTAGATTATCCAACTTTTTCATTGGATAATCTTGTAATACTTTGAAAATATCTTTTATTAATCCATCGTATAAATTCATTATAACTTTCTATCTCTCTTTATGTTGTCATAATGCTTCATCATTGGCTTTTGCAAAAGATAGATAAGCTTAGTATCTAGATTGAAATAATAAATCAAAAACAATGTAATCATTATTTATTTGCTCCTTCTGCTAATCCTTTTTGTCTTGCATATTCTGCAGCACCTAATGCGCCCATAAGTTGAGGATCTAGTGGTAATTCAGTAACCTTAATTCTAAGTACTTGCTCGATAGCCTTCTTTAAACCTTCATTCTTTGCGCATCCACCAGTTAAAGTAATCTTTCCATCTGTTCCTGCCTTTTTAGCCATTACAAAGCATCTTTTTGCAATAGATACTTGAAGACCTGCAGCAATCTCTTCCATTGGCTTTCCTTCGCCAACTAATGATGTTACTTCTGATTCTGCAAATACTGTACATTGTGCTGTAATTGGAATTACATTTTTTGCTTTCAAAGATAATTTAGCAAATTCTTCAAGTGGCATTTCAAAAGCTCTTGCCATAGCTTCATAGAACTTACCAGTTCCTGCTGCACATTTATCATTCATAGCAAAGTTTAATACTGTACCATCTTTATCAATTCTAATACCTTTAACGTCTTGTCCGCCGATATCAATAATACCTGTGATAGTTGGATCTACAACATGTACACCCATAGCGTGGCAAGAAATTTCAGATATATTTTCATCTGCAAAAGGAACCTTGTTTCTTCCATATCCTGTACCTACAAGGTATGTAAGTTCTTGTGCACTATTTAATCCGTCAACTTGTTTAATTGTTTCTTCTAGTGCTATTGTTGCTGATTGCACTGGATTAATCTTTGAACGAATTGTTGAGTGAGCAAGAATCTTTCCTTCCTCATCCATAATTACACATTTAGCATATGTTGAACCTACGTCGCATCCACAAAAATATTTTTTCATCTTATTGCCTCCTACCAGCTTTCGCTATCATCAAAATCAACTAGAGATTCATCTAGTGGTTCCTCTCTCATTACTGTCTTCATAAATTTATTAATGTCGTCTCTCATATCTCTTCTTGAGATAGAAGTTGGGTCCATTAAATCTTGTTTAACCCATACGAACTTAACATTTCGCTTCATTGCTTGCTCTTCAAACAAACCGCTTATAGCAGCTACGCCCTTACAAGAGATTTGCTCGAACATAATTACCATATCTGCGTTGAATTCTTCCATCTTAACCCATAGGTCGTCCAAAATAACTTCATATCCGCCTTTTGTATGAACTCTCATTGTTGCGCCTTGAGCCATCTTAGCAATACCATATAGCATTGTTTCTGGAGTTGATGTATCAATAATCTCGCTTCCTTGGAAGTCAATCATTTCGCAAACAGAATCAATTCCCCAGCAATCCAACAACCATTCGTTGAAGTTTGCATAGTTATTACATGGCGTATTCCAAATAATAGCACGATGTTTTACTGTCTTTGGGAACTTACCTTGAGCAACTTGCTTTCTTAATATCGCGTTTACTTTCTTATCGTTCTTCAAAGCGGCTGCATTACCACAGGCAAATTGATATTCAAAAATTCTGTACAACCAAGATGTTGAACCTGTGTGAGGTGGAATATCTGTTTTATTTAATTCCCACTTTTCCATCTTCATTCTTGTTTGCTCATTCCAGATTTCGCAAGCTTTTCTCAATTCTTCATAATCATACTTTGCGCCAGTTTGTTCTTCTATGAATTTAATTACTGACTTATATTCTTTGACAGCATAATCCATAACTTCTTCTCTCTTCCAACGAAGAGGAACATTTAGTGGCATTGTTGGCAAACCATGACGTCTATCTTGAACAGCTGAAGTCATAATACTTCCATCGCATGGCATGTTACATGAAATAAAACATTTTCCAACTTTGCAGAAGTCATCTTCGATTGCGACACCTGCTTCATAAGAAGGCAATGGGCATACATCTGCTGGCAATCCATAACTTTCTGTTTGGCTTATATAATGAACTGGTGCATGTTGATTTATTAATGAAGGTAAATATACTGGCGCTACTTGATATAAGATTGTGTTATATCCTTTGAATCCAGCACCAAAAATACCTGGCAACAATTCATCAATTAATATAATATGCTCAGACTTTTTCTTTGCTCTTTTTGAATGTGGATGCAAATGCTCATCTGCTGAGAACAATATTGTTAAATGCTTTGTGACAATCTTTGCCAAAGTATTCATATTGTTTCTTGCAGCTCTTAGGGCAGCTCCACGCATTTGGCTCATTAATCTATCGAAGAAAGATACAACTGTTAGATATGTATACATCCAGCGATATCTAAATAGAGCTTTTATATTTTGTATTGGATGTGCAAGTAGCCATCCAGCCAAAATACCCCATAATTTTAACCATTGGCCAAAATCATATAGAGTATCTTTTAAACCTCTCCATTCACGTCGTTTATAAATACAAGTTTTTGGCTTATAGTTATCTGCAATGTGTTTATTCTTTTCCATTCTTAGCCTCCTTTGCTTGTATTTTCTTTATCTCTAAGCTCTCAACGAAAGCTTGAATTCTTGTCATCAATTGGCCAGACCCTGATACAACGTATTCTCTATCAATTTGAGTTGTTGGGATTTTATATTCATCTTGCATTACTCTTCCTGCAAGCATTCTTTCATATCCCCAGAAGTCACAGAACTTTGCTTGTTCATAGATAACACCATCTGCCTTATATTCTTCCACAAGCTTTTTAACAAGGTCTCTTCTTCCTTGAATCTTGTCTTGTGACATAAATCTTGGGCATTGATTTGTTTCTAGATAATTTCTACAAACTTGATCTAAGATTGGTTCTTTGTCATTTAATTTAATTTGTTGTCTTCCTGGGATAGAACCATAACAATATCTATCTGCAACAACATAACAATTACATGATTCCAAAATTTCAGAGAATGTATAATCGTCTATTTCTGAACCAACAACTACAACTCTTGCACGCCATCTATTCTTTTCATCCTTTTGACGATGTCTTAAATCTTCAAGAGTTTCTTCTAAATATGGCAATATTAAATATGTTGGGCAAGCATAGCTAACCAAACATAAAATATGGAATTCTCTTGGAGTAATTTTTGGATTCTCTTCTTTTCTCATTTCAGAGATCTCTTCAAAAATGGCACACATTCTATTGTGCATCTCAACTGCTTTTTTAAGAGCTTCTTCTGAAATATCACAATTAAACTTATCTCTAAGTGGCTCTAAAAATCTTGTCTTTACTTGATTGATGTAGAATTCAGTACCATGCTCTGTTACTTTCAATGGTGCATCAATGATGTTGTAATAGAATCTTTTGTTGTCGATTAGATTCATTTCGTGTATATTTTCAACGACTCTAACCATTTGTTGACATGTGTCTGATGCAAAATAACAATCAATAAAATTGTATCCACCCTCAAAAGCTCTTTCTAAAAGTGCTCTTGAATAACCACATATGAAACTTGACATATAATATTGGCTTATATCCAAAGAACCAGTATGTGGGGCGCGAAGTCTAACAGAAAAACTGTTATCTAAATTCAATAAAGCTTCTGGCATATAGTAACAAGTATATGCTACACAAGCTTTACCTTCGCCTTTTGCTTTTTGCACCAATTCATTATTTGCTTGCTCAAGCAAGTCCTCGTAAAAATGAATATGTTTTAAATCACGCATTATATAATTCCCGCCTTTTGAAGTGCTGTTTCTAAACCTTTAACTGTAATTGAATCATTATCTAATTCAAATAAAGATTTGCCTTGAATATCTAACAATTGAAGATTTGGATCTTCATCAATATATCCATATAAAGTCAAGCCATCAAGATTGATTAAATCTTTAAACTTTTCTTCTTTAACTCTATTTATGATGATTCCTGAATTGTTATACATTTGTAAATTCTTAGCGACATCTTGAATTGTTCTTGCAACATTAATACCTTTAGCACTGCCATCTGATACTAAAACTAAATCCGTAACAGTTTGCATTACTCTTCTATTTACTTGCTCAATTCCTGCTTCGCCATCGATAACTACATAATCAAAATTAGATGCAATTTCAGAAATGATATCTTTTAAGAAACTATTGATTGAGCAATAACAACCAGCACCTTCTGGTCTTCCGATTGCCAAAAATGCATAATCATTACAATCAATCATAATATCAGATAATTCAAAATGAGCTTCATTTAAAATTTCCATTGTAGATAATCTATCTGGCTTTTTTAATTCATCAATAAATTTCAATCTTACATCATTGACTGTATGTGTTACTTCAACACCTAAAGCTGTAGATAATCCAACGGCTGGATCTGCATCAATTGCTAAAATCTTTTTGTCTTTGAATTTGTTGCACAATAACTTTACTGTTAGTGCAGATAAACTAGTTTTTCCTACTCCGCCCTTTCCTGCAAAGGCGATAACCTTACTTGCCATATAAGCCTCCCGTTAAAATATTAACATATTATAATATTTTATTCAATGGCGATATTTACTTCTTTATTGGTTGCATAATTAGTTGATAAAATCTTACAATAATTGCATGAGCATTTTAACTATTACAAATCTTTCACATGTCTTTGATGAAAAACAATTATTCAACAATGCATCACTAACAGTAAATAATGGTGAGCACATTGGTGTAGTTGGTTTAAATGGGGCTGGAAAATCCACTTTCATGAACATTATTGCTGGCAATCTTTCACAAGACGATGGTGAAGTAAAATGGTTAAATGGTATTAGATGGGGTTATTTAGATCAACACGCAAATATAGATAGAAGCCAAACTGTTATGGAATATCTAAAGACTTCTTTTCAACATCTATTTGATTTAGAAGCAGAACTTAATTC
>CAMOQV010000044.1 GCA_946623205.1 uncultured Clostridia bacterium | reverse complement strand
ATGATTTAAGTTTATCACATACGAGGTGGAACTGTAAGTACCACATCGTATTCATTGTTTTAGTTTGGATTATACAGTTGCATCTGCTTCAACTTTAGTTGGAAGATTCATAGTAAAATCATATCCAAATGTTAATGTATATGGAATTGTATTTTCGCTTACTGTAAAATCACAAGTGATTTTTGTTAATAATCCATTGTTGAAATATACTTTGATGTTGCTAAGCTCAGCGCTTGGAACACCGCTAGTCTCGACGTTTACATTTGCGATTTGTTCATAGTGATCTGTAACATAAGTGAAGTTATCATATTTTAATGCATCAAGAATATCGCCAACCGTTTCAATTGTAATGAATGCATCTGATTTTAAATCTTCAATATCTTCAGTTTGAGGTTCTTGCGGATAATAATATGAGTATTTTGTTGCTGGTAATTTGTAAAGTTCGCCATCTTGTTCACTATTATATCCTCTTAATTCTGTATATATGAATTGAGTATCTGTAACAGAAGTAATCGTATAATATGCATTTGTTGAATGACTATCAATGTATGAGTAATAACTAATGTTATTTGAATTAATCAAACAGCGTGTATAGTTTGTTCTATTATTAGCAGTGTAGCTTAAATAGAAAGCTTTGCCTGTTCCTGTATAATTTAGTACATTAGTTAGTTTGTATTGGCCTAATTGAGCATTCCAAGTCTCTTCTGCTATAGCATCAGTATTTGGATTAATTGGATTATCTAAAGGTAGTGTAGTTGTGCCATAATCTCTAAATGCAAGTGCTGTTTCTATTGAAGATTGACCTCTTGTAGCTTGGCGTTGCCCGTTTATCACAACATCGGTTGTGCCATTTGCTCCAAAAGTAAAATTACACTTTGTAACTTTCCCTTTCTCTATTGTTATTTGAATATCTTTGAAAGATACAGTAAGATCTAATTGATTTATAGTCATATTGTATTGTTTGATTCTTTCTTCTGTAATGTTAGCCATTGCTTTTGCTTCCTCTAAAGTGCATTGGCGCTCAATATCGTTTAGGAATACAATGTTTCCTTCAATTTTTTTAATAGATAAATCAGAAGATGTTAATAGATCTTTAAATTGAGGATTTGTAGCAAATGATTTTTGAATTGTTAGAGTTTCGCCTTCCTCAAGTGCAGTCCAATAGTTAGATTCAAACGCATTGTCAATAATTTGACTACCATTAGTCTCTTTAGAGTAATCCACCCATTCTCTAGCTATAACGCTTTTATAATATAGGTTCTTAGGATTAAAAGTAATTAACATCATTGAGGTGTAGTCTTTTTCAAATCTAGTAAATACATTAGAGCATATTGTGCATTTGTAGTTTGCGTTAACGCCATTTGTTCTGGTTTCATTTGGCTCTGTTACTAAATTTGTAGAAACCGTTGTTTCCTTTAAATCGATGTCAAATGTGACATTTGATGTGTTCAAAAACGCGCTATATGTCGTAGCGAAGTTTTCGTTCGTTGGTGGACCATCTTGGGCTCCATCTCCATTTGTGTTGTTGCCTGTATTAGTTGCAGCTTGTAAGTCATCACATGCAAATAATGATACTGAAATTGTTAAAAGCAATAGTGTAATAATTATTGCTAAATAGACTTGTTTTCTTTTCATAATTCCCCCTCATGAATATATGTACAAGTCACGTCTTTTAGCCTTATTATGATTTTATCTAATATTTGAGTATTATGATTTATTTAGGCAAATATATTGCGTGCGCTGGCAAAAACAGGAGACTATAGAAACAATTTAAATGATTCAAAAAAAATAATATATTATTTATAATATATTTTATGCTATAATATTTTATAGTGAAAATTTGAGGTATCAAAATGAAAATTCTTGTAGATTGTTTTGGTGGGGATAATTGTCCAAAAGCCGCTGTCGAAGGTGCTGTTTTAGCCATTAATGAAAAGAAAGATTTATTTGTTTCTTTGGTTGGAAACAAGGAAGCCATTGAAGGCATTTTAAGCAATTTGTCATATAACAAAAATCAATTAGATATTATTGATGCAAAAGACGCAATAACAAATGAAGATAATCCAATTATGGCAATTCGTCGTAAGAAAGAATCTTCAATGGTTGTTGCTTTTAATAAATTACATGAAGAAGACTATGATGGTATGGTTTCTGCAGGAAACACAGGGGCTTTATTAACAGGAGCAACATTAATTGTAAGATTAATAGATGGCGTTTCTAGAGCGTTATTGGTTCCAATTGTTCCAACAATCATAGATGGTAAATATACTGTCGTATGCGATGCCGGTGCGAATGTAGATTGTAAAGCAAGTATGCTAAAAGAATTCGCAATAATGGGCGATGTATACACAAGAAGTGCTTTTGGAATAGAAAATCCAAAGATTGGACTTTTATCTAATGGTGCTGAAGAAGAAAAAGGAAATGCTTTAACAAAAGAAGCACATCAACTTTTAAAAGAATCTGGATTAAATTTTGTTGGCAATATTGAAGCTACAGATATGGTATCTGGTTTAGTTGATGTAATCGTTTGTGATGGCTTTGATGGTAATGTTGCAATTAAGGCCGTAGAAGGTATGGCGAAGAACTTTATGGTCCTTGTTAAAGCAGGCGTTAAGAAGGGCGGTCTAAAGGCTAAAATCGGTGCTTTATTATTAAAGGATACACTTCGTGGAGTAAAGAAGAAGATGAGTACAGATGAAGTTGGTGGAGCTGCTTTGCTTGGAGTTCAAAAGGTAGTAGTTAAAACTCATGGTTCAAGCACAGAGATTCCATTTAAAGTATCTATATTACAAACAGCTAAATTGGCACAAGATAAAGTATGCGATATGATTGCAAAAGGAATTAAATAATGCAAGTTGTAGATAAAAGAGTATTTGACGCGGCAAAGATTGTAAAAGAAGTATGTGACTATACATTTAAAGATATATCTTTACTAGAGAGAGCTTTAACGCATTCTTCATTTGCCAACGATCAAAAGTTAAATGTTACAAAGCAAGAAAGTTATGAAAGATTAGAATTTTTAGGAGATAGTATTTTAAATCTAGTTATTGCTGAAAGATTAGTCCTTATTTACAAAGATATGTCAGAAGGCAATATGACAATTCTAAGACAAAAATTTACATCTAAAACACCTTTGGCTGAAAAGGTTAGAGAACTTGGTTTAGATAAGTGTTTTAGAAGTCTAATCAAAAATCCATCAGATGCAATCATCTCAGATTTAATTGAATCCATATCTGCAGCAATATATGCGGATGCATCAGAAGAAAGAGATTTTGCTAAGGGATATACAGCAGCAAGACACTTTATAATATCTTTGTTTGAAGCAGATGTTATTCACGAAGAAAACAAACTTCAAAAAGATCCTAAATCTCAACTATATGAAAAATATGGTGAGCAAAGAATTGCCTTCGTTCCAATTAGAAAGGAAGGTAAGGATAATGAGCCTCTACATTTTGTGGAATTGAGAATTGATGGTGAGTGCGTAGAAACAGCAAAAGCTAGTGATTTAAAGTCTGCTGAGCAATTGTGCGCTAAACATTTTTTGGAAAAGACGCGTGAACGCATATATGTTCAAGAAAAATAATGTTTGAATAATTAATTTATACTATGTTAATATAGTATAGGTTGAGAAGGAGAAATTGTGGGACTATTTGATAGATTTAAGAAAGAAGATAAAGATGTTTCTTTAAGAAATAGATATCTTAGACGCTTTTTGTTAATCACAGAATTAGCAGCCGATGATGACGAATTATTCAAAGATATTGAAACGACGAGAACTAGATTTGAACATGCTCCAGAATTGAAGTCAAAATTGGCAAAAGAAATCGACGAGCAAGTTTATTCATTAATCGATTCACTTCACAAAACTCTAGAGACAACTAAGAGCGAAGCTAGAACACAGGCTGCTCATAGAACACTATTTAAGATAGATAACTTATTAGAAGAGAGAAAAGCTCTTGCAAAAGATTTTGATGTATCTCCAAAGAGTGATTTTGTAATAGAAAACGGAGTTTTGACTTCATATATTGGAAATGGCGGAGACGTTGTTGTTCCAAATAATGTAGAAGTTGTTGCTCCAAAAGCTTTTTATCACAATATGTCAGTTCGTTCAATTGTTTTGCAAGAAGGTGTAAAAGTAATACAAGAAGAAGCTTTCTATTTGTGTAAAGCTTTGACGTATGTTAAGTTGCCATCAACTCTTTCAAGAGTTGGACAAAGCGCTTTTTATTCATGCAAGGCGCTAGAGACAGTAGAATTAAAAAATGGAATTAGCACAATTGATTATTACGCTTTTGCTAAATGCACAGCGCTAAAGAATATCAATTTGCCAACTTCTATTAAAGATATAAAAGACAAGGCATTTTCTGAAGATGATGCATTGCCAAGAGCAGCAAAGAAATATATAAAGGATATTAACAAGAAGGCTTTAGATTAATGAAATTAAAACGCATCGAGGCTTACGGATTTAAATCATTTGCAGATAAATCATCATTGAATTTCAATGATGGTATTACTGCTATTGTAGGCCCAAATGGATGCGGAAAAAGTAACGTTGTTGATGCAGTTCGATGGGTTCTTGGTGAAAGAAGTTTAAAGATTCTTCGTGGTAAGAAATCTCAAGACGTTATCTTTAACGGTACAGAAAGACGTAAAGCTATGTCTTATTCTGAGGTTAAATTATATTTCAATAATGAAGGCCCAGATAGAATATTTAAAACATTAGATTTTGATGAAGTTACTATTTCTCGTAAGATGTATAGAAGCGGAAATAGTGAATATTATATTAACGATACTCAAGCTAAATTATCAGATATTGCAGCAATAGTTAGAGAAACTGGTTTAGGTAGAGAAGGTTACTCAATTGTAGGACAAAACCAAATCGCTAAGATTGTAAATGCAAAGCCAGAAGATAGACGTGCTATCTTTGAAGACGCTGCAGGCGTTTTAGGAAGCAAAAATGCTAGACGTGTTGCAATGAAGAACCTTGAGGATTACGAAGTAAATAAGCAACAATTAGAGGCTTTGCTTTCAGAAATCGAGAGAAATGTTAACTCTTTAGAGAAAAAAGCTGAAGCAGCAAGAAAGTGGTTAGAGATTGTTGATGAATTAAGAACATTAGAAGCTAATTCATATATTTTCCAAAAAGATAATCAAGCAGCTCAAGAAACTAGAATTAAAGGCCAAATTGCGGGCTTAGAAGATGAGATTGCGCAATTAAACAAAGAACTAGATGCAAAGAGTGAAGAATTTGGAAAATTGATGCAAGATCAAACGGATATTGATGAGCAATTAAGCAAAATTCAAATAGAGCATAGAGATCTTGCCGTTAAACAAGAAAGTATCTTAGGTAAGGGAAATACTTATTCAGCAACTAAAGATGGTCTTTTAGCAACAAAGAAAGACTACTCAGAAAGATTAACAAAGCTTGAAAATCAATTAGACTCTATTAGCCAAAAATATAGAGAGTTCTTTGCAAAAAAACAAATGGCTGAAGAAGATAGAGTAGATATTGAAGAAGACTTTAATTCAGCTGTTGAGAGACAAAACGAATTAACAAGAGATATCTTAGAAAGAGAAACAGCTTTGGAGTCTAAGAACTCTGAGATTAATAAGTTATTAGAATCTGTTGGAGATATTAAGGCTAACTATTCTAAGATTGAAGCTCAAAAGCAAGCTGTCTTAGATAGAATTGGTGAATACAATGAAACTATAAATAACTTGCAATCTCAAATTGATTCAAACGAAGCAACTAAAGCTCAATTCGAAGAAAATGTAAATAAATTAAGAGAACAAAAAGAAAAACTAGATGCAGCTGTTACTAGATTAAATAATAGATATTCAGAACTTGAAGAGAGCATTGAAAATGCAAGAACTAGAACAGAAGAATTAAATTCTCAATTTAACGTTTTAACAAAGCAAAAAGAAATCTATGAAGGATTAGTAAAGAACAAAGAAGGGTTAGGTGTTGCTGTACAAAAGTTGTTTAGAGCAGCAGAGAATAATCCATCTATAAAATCTAAGATGCAAGGCATTGTCGCAGATTTAATGAGCGTGCCAAAGAACATTCAATATGCTATTGAGATTGCTTTAGGAAATTCAATTCAAGACGTTGTTGTTGATAATGAATATGATGCAAGAGATATTATTAATTTCTCAAAGCAAAATAATATTGGAAGAATTACATTCTTACCGCTAACAAGTATTAAGACAAGAGAGATTGAACCACAATGCAGAGGCATCGTAAATGAAAGAGGATGCTTAGGTGTTGCATCTAAATTGATTAAATACGATTCAAAATACAATAATGTATTTTCATATCTATTAGGAAATACTGTAATTTGTGATAATGTCGATACAGGTATCGAGATTTCTAGAAAATACTATAACCAAGTTAAGATAGTAACACTAGATGGTGAAGTATTCCAAACATCTGGTGCTATTTCTGGTGGTGCTTCAAATAAAGGCATGGGTGGCATCCTATCTCAAGAAGCAAGACTTGAAGAGATTAAGCAAGAATTAGCAAAGGTTACTAAAGAATTTGGCGAAATCAAGATTAAGTACAAAGAAGATAAAGAAGAATACGAAGATCTAGAAGGACAAATCGAAGAATACGAAAAAGAAGCTGATGAAGTAACAGAAAAATATATCGCAGAAAATTCTAGATTTGAAGCAATCGTTGATATCCTTGTAGATTTAAATAAGAGAATGACTCAAGAAAAGTCTGGCAAGAAGACAGCAGAAGATCAATATAATCTATATGTTGAAGCATTAGCTCGTGTAGACAAAGAAAACCAAGCTATTAAAGATAGTAAATCTGATGTTGATAATGCTGCAAAAGAAGGCAGAGAGGCATTCAATTCTAAAAAGCGTGAAAAAGAAGAAATCGATAAAAAGGTTGCTCAATTAAGCATTGATCTTCAAACAAATAAAGACTTAATAGATAGATATAGAGAAGAACTTGAAAGATTAGATGGCGAGAAAGAAACAACAAAACAAAACATTGAGGATTGTAAGCAAATCCTTTCTCAAAATGCTACAAGTCTATCTTCTGTAGATAACAAGATAAAAAATACTTTCATGTCTGAAGAAGATAAGAAGCGTCTTCGTGAAATAGAAACTGTTATTAAGCAATATGAAGATAAGAAGGCAGAAGCTATTGAAAAAGCTAAGAAGGTCTCAGATGAAAAGTCAGATATCTCTCAAAAGGTTTTGGACGCAACAAATAAGAAGTCTCAAAACGAAAAGAGATTAGTATCTATAAGCGAAAGAATGATGGCCCTTGAAGCAAGAATTTTAGAAGACTATAATCTTGATTATAATTCTGCTCAAGAATTTAGAGATGAGAACTTTGATTACGAAGCAGCTCAAGATAGAATCAAATCTTTAAAGGCATCAAAGAACGCATTAGGCGCAGTAGACGTTACATCTATTGAAGGATATAAGGCTGAAAAAGAAAGATTCGATGCTAAGAATGTAGAATATCAAGATCTTCTAAAAGCTGAAGATGATTTAAGAAAGATTATTGACGATTTGTCAAAAGAGATATTAGATAAATTCAATTCAGAATTTGCTAAGATGCAAGAGAACTTCCAATCAATATTCAAGGAATTGTTTGCTGGTGGTTCAGGTAGATTAGCAATTATGGAACCAGAAGAAGGACAAGATCCATTGGATGCTGGTGTAGAAATTTATGCACAACCTCCTGGAAAAACGGTTCATGAAATGACACTTCTATCTGGTGGAGAACAAGCGTTGACATCAATGGCTGTTCTATTCTCAATTTTAAGACTAAGACCACTACCATTTGTTATCCTAGACGAAGTCGAAGCTGCATTGGATGAAGGTAACGTTGGTGTATATGCTAAGTACTTAAAGAAGTTCTCTAAAGAGACTCAATTCATTGTTATTACCCACAGAAAACCAACAATGGAAAAATCAGATGTATTATTTGGTGTAACAATGCAAGAGCGTGGTGTATCTAAGGTTGTAGAAGTAAGCTTAGAAGAGGCTGTTACTCACAGTAAGGCTGGCGCTCAAAAGTTAGAGGTTGAAGAAGAATAATGGGATTTTTTAGTAAGATTAAAGAGGCTTTCTCAAAAACTATATATACAGTGTTTACAGCAAAGGAATTAGATGATGAATTCTATGAGGATTTAGAATATGCATTAATTTCTGCGGATTTAGGTGCTGAGGCAACTTCTCAAATTATTGAGAACTTTAAAGAAAAATGTTTTGAAAAGAGAATTAAAAAGCCAGAAGATGCAAAAGAATTATTGAAGCAAATAATGGTTGAAAGTATTGATTATGATATTGAACCATATTCTTATCCATTAATCATATTAGTTGCTGGCGTTAATGGCGTTGGTAAGACAACAGCCATTGGAAAGCTAGCTAGATATTTTAAAAATCAAGGAAAGAGTGTTGTTCTTGCCGCAGCTGATACATTTAGAGCTGCAGCTTCAGAGCAATTACAAGTTTGGGCAGATAGATCTGATTTGAGATTAATTAAGCACGAAGAAGGTTCAGATGCCGCAGCTGTTGTTTTTGACGCACTAGCTTCAGCAAAAGCAAAGGGAACAGATGTTGTTCTTATTGATACAGCAGGTAGATTGCAAAATAAGAAGAATCTTATGAACGAGCTTGCTAAGATTAATAGAGTCGTAGAAAAAGAATGCCCAGATGCAGATTATAGAACATATATTGTACTTGATGCCACAACTGGTCAAAATGCAGTATCTCAAGTAGAAGCTTTTGACGAAATTATCGATATGGATGGCATTATTTTGAATAAATTGGATGGAACAGCAAGAGGTGGCGTAGTATTCGCTATATCTGCCGAAAGAGAATTGCCTGTTGTTTTCTGTGGTGTTGGAGAAGGCGTTGATGATTTAATTCCATTCAATCCTAAAGATTTCGTAGACGGTTTATTCTAATAATTATTATTTATAATATCATTTGACATAGTTTAAACTTTTGGCTATTATTAAAGGGAAAATACTTTAACAAGCAAAAATACTTTAACCATGGAAAAGAAAG
>CAMOQV010000043.1 GCA_946623205.1 uncultured Clostridia bacterium | reverse complement strand
TAAATTCCAGTATTAAGTTCCAGTTTTCAAAATTTTGTAAAAGTAAATTCCAGTTAGTAAAATGAAACTACTAATTAAATGGAGGAATTTACTTTTGCAAGTTACTAATGAACATAATTTAGAACATGCAACGCTGCGTTTATGCCATCAACTCCCGCAGAAACAATTCCGCCTGCATATCCAGCGCCTTCACCTGCTGGAATAAGTCCTTTAATTGAACTTGAGAAATTATCATCTCTTAATATTCTAACTGGGCTTGAAGATCTAGTTTCAACACCAGTAAATAAAGCATCTTCACTTCCAAAGCCCTTTATCTTTTTGTCAAATATAGGCATTGCATCAATTAGAGTATCTACAACAAAATTAGGAAGACACGCTCTTAAATCGGCGCCAACGACACCAATTGGATATGTTGGCTTTACAGATTTAAAATCTGTAGATATCTTGCCTATTTTCAAATCACCATATCTTTGACATGGCGCTTTATATGAATTTGAGACACTGTATGCTAAACGCTCGTATTTTCTTTGGAATTCAACTCCAGCTAATACATCATCGCTTTCGAAATCGCTAGGTTCTACATTTACAAGCAATGCAGAATTTGCGTTAACTCCATCTCTTTTTGAATAACTCATACCATTTGTCACAATAGAATTTTCTTCCGATGCAGCTGCAACTACATAGCCACCTGGACACATACAGAATGAATAACAACTTCTATTATTATCGAAATGACAAGCAAGCTTATATGGCGCTGGTGGTAACAATTTATATGATTCTTTATATTGTGAAAAAGATATATCTTTTTGTAGATGCTCAACTCTAACACCAATAGAGAAAGGCTTTTTATTCATAAGCACCTTTTTAGATAACATTTCAAATGTATCTCTAGCGCTATGCCCTATAGCTAAAATACAAGCATTAGTGTTAATCGTTTCTTTAATTCCATCTTTTTCAACAACTATAGATGTTAAATCTCCTGCACTTTGATTAATATCCACAAGCTTTGTGTTGAAATATACATCCCCACCAAGCTCTATTATCTTTTTACGCATACTTTGCACAACATTAACTAGAATATCTGTACCAATATGAGGCTTTGCATCATACAAAATATCTTCATTTGCTCCATATGCATAAAATTCATTTAGTATAGTTTTTATTAAAGGAGATGATGTACCAGTATTTAATTTGCCATCTGAAAATGTTCCAGCGCCGCCTTCTCCAAATTGGATATTAGATTCAGGATTTAAAATAGCCTCGCTATTAAAGCGATTTACCTGTTGCATTCTTTTTTGGACGCTATCCCCTCTTTCTATGACAATTGGATTTGCGCCAGCTTTTGCTAAAGTTAAAGCTGCAAATAATCCACAAGGACCTGTGCCTACAACAATTGGCCTATATTTAAATGCTTTTTTGTTATATCCTTTTAAAAGTTCATCAATAGTGTTATTTTCTTCTTTGTATGGCACATACTTATTTTGTGCAATTGAAGATTTTTCTTTATCTAAAACATCAACAGATAAAGAATATACATATTTGACTTCTCTTTGTCTTGAATCAATAGATTTTCTTAATATTTTAAAACCCAAAATTGAGCTTGGCTTTATACGCAAAAAAGCCGATATAGCTCTTTCTATATCTATCTTTGTATGAATTATTGGAACTTTAATTTCATTAATCTTTATTTGCATAATTTATTTATAATCGAATCTTTGGCAACTAGAGCTGATGCACAAGCAAAAGATAGATTGTAACCCCCGCATTGTCCATCTACATCTAAAACTTCTCCTAACGCATATAGGTTTTGAGACAATTTTGATTCCATCGTTTTATCGTCAAATTGAGATACATCTAATCCGCCAGATACAACCTGTGCATTATCTATTGGATAAAGTCCTTCAACTTTGCATTTATAATGCTTTATATCATAAGCTAAATTATTGCTATCTTTAAAATTTAAAGCAATAGCTTTATGCAAAATCCCATTCAAAGGATTGCTTAATGGAGATTGATTTAAAAACTTTTCAATTTCATCTTTTGTATATTCAGGAACAAAATCAATTTCAATATATGAATCTATAGTGTCATTTTTAACCATCGCACGCGCAATAAATGCACTCATTTTAAAAGCTAAAATGCCACTTAGATAATTATCTTTAAATAATAATTCCCCGTTTTCTTCAAATACGCACTTATTGTTAATATATAAAGAGGCCTTTGCTTTGCTTCTAACGCCGCTACAGCCCTTTAGGGCGTTTGTTTTAATTGGAACTAGACTTTGCTCAAGTTTTGTTATTTTGTGCCCAAAAGCGCCATATATTGAGTGAGAGTTTATTCCAGATGTAGCATTTGAACCTGTTGCTAGTACAACTATCTTTGAATTATATATATCACTTTTCGAATATATGCTATACAATCCATCTTCTTTATATATCTTCTCTATCTTTGTATTTAAAAATACTGGAATGTTTAACTTTTCAATTCTTTCTAAAAATATATTTAAAACACTGTTTGCGCTTTCTGAATAAGGATATATTCTTCCTTCGTTATCTTCTTTCAACAAAAGTCCTAAAGATTTATAGAATTCTTTCAAAGCATTGACGTTATATTTTTCTAAAGCATATGTTGGAAATGTATTATTGTAATTTAAAATATCTAAATTGCTATTTAAGATATTGCATTTACCATTACCTGTTTGCAAAATCTTTTTGCCTATTCTATCTTTAGCTTCCAAAATACAAACATCTACTCCCCTTTCTTTTAAAGATAGAGCTAGTATGATGCCACTCATTCCGCCGCCTATTATTGCTACATCAAAACTCTTGTTCATATAACTATTTTAGCACGCAAATTTATATTTATATAATACTTTAACTTAAAAAGCCGCCTCTTTGCGAGACGGCCTTTAGATTTAATTACATAAATTTTATGGTAATACTGTAACTGTTAATTTATAACCATCTGAACCAATTTCTGCATTAGATGTTATCTTAACATTCTTTAATTTGTTCTCACTACCTTGTAATTCAATTGTTACTTTAGTATTTGATACTGAAACTGAATCATCTGCAATTCCTAAAAATTCTAGTGGATTTCTAATTTCTCCAGTAAAAACTTTCCCATTAATTGATGTTGTAGCAAATAAATCATGTTCATAATCTAAAGATGTAGAACTTGGAACGAAAGATCCACCATCTTCCAAATCAAATGGATTATATACAACGCCATTTGAATCTATACTATAGATGATAGTATCATCAGCATCGGCGATTGATATATCAAACTTTGGATTTTCAACTTCTCTTACCGCAGTAAAGAATGCTGTTTCAGATAACTTGTCTGGATCTGGATTTGGGTCTGGATCGTCGCCGTTTTTATCTTTATTACAAGCCACAAATGCAAATGTCAACGCAATTATTACGAATATAGCTGTAAGTGCAATTAATAATCTCTTATTCATAATTACGCCTCCTCCTTTTCGTTCTCATCTTTCTTCTTTCTTGCTAAGAAACAAGATAGTCCAACAGCTATAACACCTGCTCCTGATGCTACTGCAGCTGTTGCTACTTGATAAGATTGTTTTGTATTTTTTGCAGCAATGCCCTTTGTAATCTTAACGATCTTAGAACCTGCGCTCTTTAGAGTGTTGTATCTTTGTGTTGCAAGGCTTAGCTTTGTAGAATCTACGATAGCCTTATCTGCTTCGCCAACCTTTTGATAGTCACTCATAATATCTTGATAATCTTTAATCTTAGCATAGCCAAAGTTTGTTCCAAGACTATTTAATCTTGAATTGATCTTTGTTGGGTCAAATGAAGTTGTTGCTTCAAATACATATTCTTTATCTGTAGCTTCATAATTTGCGCTTTCTGCCATTTGAATATAGAATGTGTATTTTGTCATAGACTTCAACTTCTTATTTAGTATGCTATCTGCATATGGAAGAGCTTCTGTTTCACCTTCAATTCTTACCATAATTGAATCGATGTATTCAGCGATAGGACCTGTGAATTCAACCCTATTGTAGAATGCTACAACTCCGCTATCTACAGTAATTTGTTCATCTGTCCATTGAGCCTTATTAACCATAAATGTTAAGTATGCGCCCTCACCTGTTGAATCTGTATAGTGAGAATCGTCTGTTGTATTAATCCATACTAAGTATTCACCAGCATTTACAACTTCAGAAACTTCTGTCTTTTCTTCACCTACACCCTTTAGGTAAACCTTTGTGATTTCAACGCCTTCACCTTGAGTGTCTAATTCGATTAAAGCCATTTGATTTGTTCCATCAAATGTTGTTTCTGTAACTTTTAGATTGATTGAACTTAAATCTGTAACAACAATTGTTAAAGTTCCCTTTGAAGTGTATGAGATAGTATAGTTACCTGCGATTTCATCATTCAATGCAATTTCAATACCACCAATCCATATTCCAGAGCCTTCTTCTGTTTCTCTATAAGCATACTCGCCTGGAGCGCTTGCTTGATCATCAGAAACGAACTTCATACCTTCTAAATCTTTCTCTACTATATTTAGTGATCCAATTTCATAATCAAATCCATTTCCAGATTCAGGAAGAATTTCTAAAGCGCCGTAGCCAATTTCCATATTTTCAGTAGATATAGTAATTGCACGTGTTGTGATTTCAAATTCAACTGTTGTTTCTTCATTTACATCTAGAATATAGTTACCACCCTTTTCTCCTGAAAGTGCTGATACATATCCAACATAATTACCAACGTTAATAGCCTTTAAGCCGTCTTCACCATATGTGAATACTGCAATAATGCCAGCAGCATCTGATTCAAATGCTAAACCTAAATATGTAACTGTTGGAAGAAGTTCTTCGCCATCATAGATCTTTGATGTAGCTGAAATTGCGCTTACGCTAATATGAATAGGATTTACAACTATCTTCTTATCTACTACGATTTCATAGTTACCTGCAGATGGACCATCTGCTGTAGCAACTATATCATATTCACCAGCATTAGCTGTATCTGATACTGCTAATGAAGATAATGTAATATTACCTAAATTATCGCCTGGCAATAATTCAGCTAAATAACCATCAGCATAAGTAACTGTTGAGATATTAAATTCTGTACCATATTCTTTTTGAGTTTCAACACTTTCATTAACAACTAAATTCAATGTATATTTGTTAACTGTAAATGTTGTTCCTGCAACATATTCCTCAGCCTCAACCAATAGATTTTCATTTGCCTTATATAATGTTGTATGAGCAACTTCTTGAGCGTCAAATTCGCCTTGAGATGTAATTGTAAGCTTAGTTGCAATATAGTATTGAGTTTCACTTACATATTCTGTAGCTACTTGATAACCACCACCAGCTTTAGCTACATATTTAGCATCTTCAATAGCATCATAATCTTCTTGAGAGGCAATTGCTGCTGCTTCTACATAATAGAATGTATTAGCATCAATTTCTTGCTTAATAATGAAGTTGTAATTTTGAGAATTAGCTCCTGTTGGGGCAATTCTTATAAAGTACTTTCCAGCGGCTGCAGTTTTAGCAAATCCTGCTGATTCAAATCCCATCACAATTGAAGCTTTTTCTGCATCATAAATAGCTTTTCTTGCTGGAGTTAAATATTCTTCAGATGTCAATACTTCATAAGTAATATTTGCATCTTCAGCGCTGTATTCAAATGTATCTTTATATGTCTTTTGAGCATCATCAACAGATACTAAGATATCTATTGGTGTTACTTCAACTTCAAAGTAGTTATACTTGTTGCCATCTAATGTAATTTCTTTAACGGCATTTGTATCATCATGCTTAACAATATATGCAACTTCATAGCTATCACTAGAGATGTAATCATATGCAACTAAAACGATATAATTACCTGCTGCTCTAATTTCATCTACTGGAGCATATGTCTTTGTTTCGATTTCTAACTTGTCTGCTTCTGTATATGTTGGATTTTCAACATAATATCTGTAGTTAACATCCTTGTTATCTTTAACATCTTTTCTTACTAAACCATCAATTTTTGATGTCTTGTAAGCATCTTCATAGCTTTGTGTATCATATTCAACACTATCAACATAATTTACCATATCGATTGTGATAGTAGCACTAACACCTTCTAGGTTATAAACAAGATAATACTTACTTGCCTTATAGTTGATAGCTATGTTTTCATAAGGAGCAATTTCTACAATATACAATCCCTTTGCTGAAACATATTCGCTTCCATTTTCATCAACAATTTTAAACTTATTTGTTTCTGAATCAAATTGAGCTTTGTAATATGTCTCTTGGAAATATACTACGTCGAAAGTCTTTTTGCCAACATCTTGTGTTCCCTTGATAATAACTGGTGTTGAATTATATCCATTATAGATATCTGTTTCATAATATACAGTCTTTACAGTGTCATCTAACCATACTATATCTACAGTGCTATAAGCATCATTCACATAATAGTATGTTGTTTTGTCATCTTTATAATATTCACAAATATCAGCATATGTGCCAACTTGTACATATCCATCCGCGTTAATATCTGCTGGAACATCATCTGCTTTGGCTTTTCTATAGAATATTAATCCGCCAATAGAAGATGCCATACTATCTAAAGTATCTTTTCTACCTTTTAATTGGTACGCAGCTGTAATTGCAGTATACTTTTCATAGATTTCACCATTGTTGATATAATTAACTTTATCTGAAGAGATCTTTTCTTCTACACGTCTTAGAAGTTCAGTTGTAGCCTTGTCAATCTTTACTCTTCTTGTAATTCCTACATTTTCACCGCCAAGTGTTTCGAATTGAGCAACACCTCTTGTTGCAACATACTTTTCTTCGTAATCTTTCTTTTCTACATATGAAGAATCGTTTTCTACATATAATTTTGTTACATTTTTAATGTAATTAAATTCATCAATAGAAGCGATCACTCTTTCTTCTAATAGATAATATGTTTCGCCTACAACATAACCAGTTGCAAGTTCTAACACGCCACTTTCTGTGTTCTTTACAAACTTGTCTTCTGTTATTCTATCGTATGCAGCCTCTGAAGCAAATCTTCTTTCTGTTGCGATATAGAATGTTCCAGCAGCAGCTTCTTCATGTTCTTTATATGTAACAACTTCTATAGCAACATATAATTCTTTGCTATTAAATGTTTCTTGATCTACGATTGTTGGATCTTCAGCAACTACATAGTAATTAACATTTTCTGCATATTCTGTAGCTCTTACATATCCATCATCGCTTGCAATGTATCTTGCATTATCTACGAAATTAAATTCATCTGTTAAATCTATATCTTGTGTTAAGAAATAATATCTTTCGCTTGAATCAAATGTTGTAGCTCTTACATAAATTGTATCTGTTACTTTATCATAAATGCCTTTTGCATTTACATATAAAGCAAATTCATTTGCATTCAATCCAGAAACTAATGTCTTGTAATAATAATCTGTTACATTTTCATTATAAGCATTAATTTCTAAATAAGCTCCATCTTTTAATTCATAAATATTAGTATGAGAAGCTTTTGCTGTTGCAAATGTTTCTGCATTTGTAATAGAAGAATCTTTTGTCATTAGGTAGTAAACATAATCTTCTAGAATATCAAAGATTGGTGTTTCTCCATTTGCACTTGTTACATAACCAGCAGCAACTGTTGGCAATCTATAGTTCTTTGTATCAACTATCTTGATTGTTACATAATATTCGCCAGCTGTCGTGAAGTTTGTATAGTTTTCATCCCATGTAACTTCAATAGCACCTTGCTCATATACATTGTAAATACGAATTTGTGCACCATCTACGCCTGTAGCAGTACCTTCTATCATATTTTCATCTGATTTTGTTAAAGTGTTAGCCCATACACCATAAGTTGCCTTTTGAGCTCTTGCTGCATATTCAATATTGTGCAAGTTGCTAAATTCAACTTTAATAGTGCTTGCTGTAATCTTCATTATTGTTTCTTCTTGAACAGTTGAAGCATATTTATAGTTTTGTAGAGCTGTAAGCTGAACAAGATATTCGTCAACGTTCTTTAAATCACCGACTTCTCTATATCCTCTATAATAGTAATCTTTTGTGCTATCATATGAACCACCTGTAAAGCCAGAGATTACATCTTTTGCTGAATATAAAATTGTTCCAACAGATGAATATGTATCATCGCTATTCTTAACAAAATATTCAACGTCTCTTACTAAGCCTTCTGCTTTAATATAAATGATTCTATATTTCTTAGCTTCAACATTAGGGATATCGCCAACTACAGCACCACTTGTATAAGAAACCGCATATTCATAAGCAGACCCTTTATATTCCTTATCTTCAAGCGTTATTCCTGTTTTTGTTACAACAATCTCTTTTGGAGTAATTGTAACTGTATGAGTACTTCCAGCTAAGAAATCGCTATCATATTTGTAATTTGAATTCCTTAAACTACCATCTAAACTTACTTCATATAAACCAACATTCTTAATACTATCTACAACAGTTGCTGTCTTTGCATAATATTTTGCGTTTATATCATAAGAATCTGCAGAATTTGTAAATCCAGTAATTACATTGTCTGTTACTACGATTTGTCCTAATAGAACATATGAACCAGCAACTTCTTTATAGTAATCTACATTAGGTTGCAAATCATATGTTAAATCATATGTTATCTTTAAATATTTTGATGCTAGATTTACAACATCGCTTCCAATTTTTGCTCCATTGTCTGAAGGATTATATGTATGCTCTATTGCATCATATGTAAATGTTTTATCTTCGCTTATTTCTAAATTAACAAGGCTTGCATCTAACACTCTTTGTGTTCTAGTAAATTTATATACTTGAACTGCAGTATTATCTTCTCTATATGCAACAATATTTTTTTCAGTATCCAAGAATTCATATTTAGAATTCTTATCGCCATTATAAATCTTATACGTATATTCGCCTACATTCTTCGTAGCATCTAGGCCTAGTCTACCTTCTGTTTTTGATTCATATACAGACCAAATACTATCAATAGGAACCCCTTCTGAACTATATGGGTTTTCCTTTTCTTTATCATTAAACAACCAAATTAATGGTGTAGATCTTTTTGTACCATCATATTCTTCGCTTGTCAATGTTACACTAGGAGATTCTGTATCAGCTGCATCTTGATCAGCATTACCAATTGAATA
>CAMOQV010000042.1 GCA_946623205.1 uncultured Clostridia bacterium | reverse complement strand
ACTTCTTTACTCATATTTCCTAAGAATTCACCTTCATCCCAACATTCAAAATCATCTGGCAATACTATCTTTCTATCATCTTTACCCATTCTACATAACTCATCATCTTCATTTATATCCGAAACAAGATACATTGGTAATCCTCTTGAATATACCAACTTCTCATTAGACTTCGTTATGTATTTTAGGATATAAGATAATCCCATCTCATATGCTTGCTTATGATTAATAATTTCTCTAAAGTCATTTCTTCCAAATCTTTCTTCAAAATATGTGTTAACATTTGTCTCTTGCATTTGATGAGTTTTCAATGAAAAATCTCTTCTTACTACTATATCTCCAACCATCTTCCCTTCTGGTACATATATGAACCCATGAAAGTGAACTCTATCGTTTGGAGATTGTTCCCATACCCCTGCGTATTTCCATCCATACTTTTTCTTTAACTTGCATAACTTAACAATTAATGCTTTCTTGAAAGATTCTGCTGTATGCTTCTTATCATCATAAGTGAATGTTACGAAATAATTAAAGTGGTTCAAAAACGCCTTTCTCATAAACCTTTGTTTTCTAACAACCTTAGCTCTATAGTCATTCTCTTTTACTTTCTCTACCATATCTCTTGCCTTTGCTTCAGGCATACAATATTCTTTTAATTTCTCTACAGCGGCATCTACCTTATCTTGCCCTTTAAGGTCACTGATATCGTTGAATACTTGCTTCACTGTTTGCTTTTCTAGCTTCTTTCTTTCTTCAACTTCTCTTTCTTCAATCATTTGGAAAAGATCACTTGGTGGTCCCTTTCTCCCTGGCTTCTTTCTTTTATGACCTGGAATAAATGGTATTGCCACATAGTGACTTCCATCGTGGTATACTTTCGCTGCTGCGTACATGCCTATATCACCTCCTTTGCATAACGCATTTATTATTCATCTTTGTACAACGAATTTATGAAATAACTATTTTGCTTCTTCAATTCTTCTACACTAGCTTTAGTTGTCATATACTCTTCATAATCATCAAGACCTATTGTTGTTTTTCTTGCTCTATCATTGAAATAATCACTAAAACAATCTGTAGAGAATCTATCTGAATATATCTTTTTGTTTAGGACATAATATTGCTTTTCTTCTCTATCGCCATCCATCGTCCCTCTTTCTTTTTCTATGAATGCTACTGAATAACCATACTTGTTATAAATCCTCAATTGTAGTTTGAAAGCAAATGCAGCAATACTCTTAAAGATATGAACTAACAACGTATTATCTCCTCTTAAGAATCTCATTTCGTCATAGAATTTATAGAAACTACGAGATATTAGTTCAAAGAGCATATCCTCTATCCAAAACCAACTACCAGCTAATCTTTGCTCAGATGTTTCTACAATGTTTAATACATCACATAAATCTCTCGCATCAGCTCCCCAACTCTCTGGTCTTTGTTCATCCGTAAATACTTTAATGAATGGATAATTCTCTACCGTTGCTGAATGCCTACACATCTTTAACCAAGAATTGAATAAATCGTTCTTTTGGTTAGTTACAAATTCACCTTTCTTTACTTCTTTTAATTCAAGAGTGTTTCCTCTCTCTTTCCCAACTTCAGATATATTAACAACACCAAATTCAAAACTACCTGAATTAATATTGTTCTCTATAACCTGCTTTCCTAGTCTTAATGTATCGAAATCTAAGATATGAGCATATCTGCTATTTCTCTTTGTATAACTAGGAAAGAAATTGCTATTCCATTGAGGAAAATTCCCTACATCCATAATTTGGTTATCTTCTCTTATTGAATAATTCGAAACAATTAAAGAACTCTGAATAATATATATGAAATACAATTGAGCATAAGATTCCATAGCATCCCATATAGATATAACCTTTAAGGC
Source organism: uncultured Clostridia bacterium (assembly GCA_946623205.1). GTDB lineage: Bacteria > Bacillota > Clostridia > Christensenellales > UBA3700 > UBA3700. The sequence continues at coordinate 7,465 of CAMOQV010000042.1, read as the reverse complement.
ATCATCATACTCATATCCATAACGCTCTATGTCATAGTTGTAAATATGCCTTTCGTTCTCTGGCTTCTTTTCAAAACGTTCTCTTTTCTTTCTAACCCAATGCTTTGCTGTTGCTAGATTATATATTTGTCTATACTGCATACACGCTTGGATATCCTTTTCAAATAGAATCCATGGGAAATGAGGAAACTTCATATCTATCTTCTTTAACAACTCTAAAGCCTTTCCTCTAAACATAACTTCTTGAGATAGAGCCATATCTGTTATTATTGTTGTTTTCTTCTTACCCATAGACCCACATGTCATAGAAACTATTGGTAAAGAATTTATGAACCCTCTATTCTTCTGCTCCATATGATCTAATTTATCTAATGCTCTTGAACGTCTAATCTTATAGAAAACAATAAGACCTATTGTTGGAGCGAGTATTGGAACTTGCTTTACTACATACTGACAATCCATAGCGAGCTTCACTATTTGAACATATATATCTTTAACCTTGAATGTCACTACGAAATAAAAATAGAAAGCAAGAAACTCCAATATAATGGTTACTACATTAAGATTAATAAGCCATACTATTGTAAACAATGCCATAAACGGACCATTATCTTTTAGGTACCTAATGTACCCGTAAATAAAATTTCTTGTTGGCTCAAATGCCAATTTGTCGATATGTTTCCATATTTTTAGTGGCAATGTATCCTCATTGTATTTGTTATTTTCTTTGAAATATAGCTTCTTTATTAAAAACCAAATCAAAAGAACAACTGGCAAACCAATGACTATTACCTTACCAATATTACCCATTACTACACTTGCTTTTTCAGCCCAAGAAAGGAAATTATTCTTGTCTATAAACAAATTCCAATAATCTACAAATCGCGGCTTCACGCTGTCTATATCTGGCGCATAGAAATCGTTCCATTGAATATTCAACGAATAATCATTGACCCCAAGTGTTCCATCTACTTCCATGTTTGCTAACTTCATGAAATAGAAGCATAACGCTTCACCCAAATTGTATAAAGACTCTTCTGTTCTACAATAAGATATATAGAATAACCATATTCCTATTACTATTGATGCTGCTAATAAGCCCAGCGATAATATCGCATAAATTATATTTAATTTTTTATCTTTTAACATTTGCTATCCTCCCGTTAATGAATAAAGGGCCGTCAACTCCACTCCTGTATGAACAAGATATGAAATAAACAGCCCTAAGATTATTAACACGAAGATCGCTAAAATTCCTTTTGCTATCTTCATATTTAATTCTCCTTTTTACCCTAACTTAATAAGGCATGTTGCACATATGCTCTCATCTTCAACGCTCTTTGCTGTAAGTGTTAAATATACCGTTTGCTTTACCCAAACAACTGTATGGTACTTAATGCACCATATAGTACATTTGTTTCCTTCAACCAACATTCCGACGTTGTTAGTTGGTGGATAATCTTTAATACGATTATACTCTCCTTCAGATGTGTTGACTGGATCCCAAGCTAGTTCCCAAGTCACTTCTTGATTTGCATCTACTGGTTCTACATAGGCATATATTTCTGCACTATCCCCAACTTCAGCAAATACTACATCTGCGTTTGCACCTTCACTAACACTTAAGCTCAAGATTGAGATAAGAACAATGGCTACCCCTAACATTATGCATGCTATTAATTTGCTACTTATACGTGTACTTTTCACCATCATCTTTGCCTCCCGCTTTTTTCATACGCTTTTTCTTTATCCCATTTACAATGAGCTTTATTAATTCAAAAGGTAATTTTATTACCCAGAATATTGCCCTTATAATTACTGGAAGCAAAGGAGCAAGGATAATAATTAAGATTATGCCTAGCAAAACGCCAAGTAATAGTTTCCATATAGATATCTCATCTGCTGGTGCTGTAAATCCACTTACTATGTCTATTGGACTAGAAACAACAGGAATAACGAAATATTCTCCCTCTTTATTAAATGTCAATTCGATAATATCGAAATCGAAAAAGCATGTCTCTGTCGCTACGTACGTGTCTTTATCATTCTCTTTAACTTCAATGCCGTTAATAACACCATTTACGTTCTGAGTATAATAATCCGTAACAGCAAATCTGAATAACACTAAATGCTCTCCGCTTGCTTGTGCTTTGACATATACTGCTCTAACACTGTCGATATCGTCTTCATTAACCAATAACTTTGTGGATATGTCAGATTTCGTACCTAATAAATCGTCAGCACTTATTTCATAGATAGGAGCTACATTAGAATAGTCCCCACCTGTTTCTGGCCAACTAAAACCGAAATCTAATAATTTATCCCACCAAGAATGGTTTGAATCATATGACTTTAAATCAAAGGTATCCGCTAAATCTATTGTCTTGTCGTTGTAACCTCTAGTTCTACCCTCATCTACTGTTGCCTCAAACAGATCAGCGCTGATATCCCTACCATTACAATCGACATAGGAACCTGACGTTCCATCGAAATTATAGATATAGTTCAATACTTCATTGGATGTTACATCCCCTACATTCTGCGTATCCGTAAAGAAATCAAAAACTCCGTCTAAACTATTAGCTTTTTCTGAATAGAATGCGAATGGTATTTGAGTCGTTCTTGACTTAACGGTTGTTATGATATGTGTACCAAACCCACTCTTATCTTCATCTGCTATGTTATACGCCCAATCATATTCCGTCCTTTCGGTTGTGAATAGATTTGTTCCTGTATCCATAGCTGTACGACCAATATACAAATTACCATTAACTGAATCACTATGTTGCCCTACATCTATCTTTGTATATGGCAAGAATGCATTATATAGATTTTGCTTTGATGTAACTAAGGCCATCTTGGTCTTATATTCCCACCACTCAGCTCTAATCTTTTGCAAATTGCCATATGTGTTATAGATGTAATTTGGAATACTAAAATATACTGAACTAATTTGGTTATAGTGTCCTGCACCCTTATCCGACATGTTTGTTCTAAACGTTGTATGATTTACATTCAACAACAATGTCTCTAATTCTTCTATACTACAAGATAAGCTTGCCTCATCATTTGCATTAGCACCATATCCTTTAGCATAACCAGTAAATGTATACTTTCCACCAACTGTGTATTCAGTGGCATTCTTATTACCAACTCGCAATAGTTCTATACCAGAGATCTTGTAAATACGTTCATTACTATTTAGTTTCTCTAATAACCCTTCTGGATTCTTTATCCTATATTTATAGAAAAGTCCTCTATATGCTGCTTCTTGAGATTTATTACAATACTCCAAATTGTATTTAGTGTAATTAACTTCATCTCCAACAGCTATCTGTACTTTATTTTGTCCACTTGTTTCAGATAGGGCTAAGCCCTGTGGATTATATACATAGAAATAAAGACCAAAGTTACTTTGCTTATTCTTTCTAAACGAATAGCAGTATTCTATTACTTGCACAATCTTTATATTGCCTTGCTCCGTAAATGGAAAGGACTTTATATCAAAAGGCTCTCCATTTATTGTCGCACTTCTTAGATCATCCAACACATTTGTATCTTTGAAACTATTAGATTCCGCCAAACAAATTTTGGATGTGAATAAAGTGCTCTGCACAAGCATTATACCTATGCAGAGTATTAAGATTACGGCAACAAGCCTGATGGTTAAATTGTTATTTCTTACCATCAAAACTCAATTACCTCCATATCAAGCGTTACTTTGTCTATTATGGTGTCTTCTAGTCTAAACCCTATACATATTGAACTTTCGCCATTATATGAAGTAATAATCATCGTAAATAGGTCTTTCTCCCAATCTACATCTGATTTATTAAAATCAACTACTGATTCCTCATACAACGTGTCTAAGATTTCTCTTAAAGATTTATAGTTTATAGTGAATGAATTTTCTTCTCTTTGGATATCGAAAGCTGATGTGCAGTCATCAATAGCCGAGAATGAATATGGTTCACCATCTACTAAAAAAGCAAAGTCATTGTCTGCGTTTGGAACTATTATGACATCATAACCTGAAACCTCTTTGCTTAGTGCTCCAAATGTGTATTTAACATCGATAGTTATTGGACTATCCCAGCTCAATACTAATCCACCAGTGTTTGTTAAAATACTCTCATCTCCCATAGAAACATAGAATGTTTTAAAATCTCCAGTGAAACCATTTGTAAAGAACGCAAAGAAGCCACCTAATGCTACTACAACCAAAATGATTACTATGTAGACAATAGCATTACCTATCTTACTACTTTTGCCTCTTGCGTTTCTCATAAGCTACCTCCATTAGAATTCAATTGAAGTTGCACTTAAAGAAAGACTAGATACTGTAGCTTGGGTTGTGATATTGATAGATTGAGAAACTCCAGAATTTACTTCTGTAACAGTTACTGTAATATATGGCTTTTTACCATCTATATATCCAGTAAATGTCCAATTTGAATATCCAGATCTATCTGCACCATGTGACGAATAAGCACTGAAAGAATCCCCTGCTGTTAATTGCAACTTTCCATCAACGATCTTTGCAGTAAGAATATTTAAATGTCCACCTGTTTTAGTCAAGAATGCATAATAATTAGTATGAGATTCTGGAATATCGCCAGCAGAAGATGCTAATTGAACGGTACCATCAGATTCAGTATCAGCCCCTGTGTAATTATTATGGTTAACTGCGTGATATGTAATACCACCATGGCATTCCATACTGATATTATATGTGCCATAACCTGAACCTACTGCGTGCATATAGTTATCTAGATTTAAATCCAAACTTGTTGTTGTTCCACAAGATAACTCAATACCAGATACGTTCCAACCTTGAAGAGTCTTTGTTGTATATCCATTTGTATTAATGCTTAATGAATTTGGTGTACCTACATATTTAACTACGCAAGTTGCCATATATCCACCTACATCTGTTCTACATTGAACTAATACATTATATCCTTCAAAAGGTTTTAAACATTGAATTGTTGCTACCTTACTATCGTTTGAACTTGGTGTAACTGTAATGTAGTGAGAAACCACACCATCTTCTGATGGGGCATCCGTTGCTGCATCCCATACTACTGACCATCTAACGCTCTTGTTTGGAGCATCAGAAGGTAGAACTGTTGCTGTAATAGTCTTTGTATAAGAATCTTGATCTCCAGCTGCTGCTAAGGACAATGTAATATGCCCTTCATCATTGAAAATTTCGTAATCTAGTAATCCTGGTGCTGAGAATGACATTTGTGGATTATTAATCTTAATTGCTAATCCAATTGCAATACCAATACCAGTAAATGCTAAGACTACCACGATAGCTAATGCTATCCATTTAATTTTTGTTTTATCCATCTTATTTAATACCTCCTATTTGATGAATTTAAATGTTAAAAGGCGACCCTTTTCGAGCCGCCTAGTTTTCGATATTATCTATGCTTATCTACCAAGCATCTTTAATAACATCTTGTCTGATTGCTTGTCTGGCTTAACTTTACATGTGTAAACTTCGCCATTTTCATCGGTTGATTCTACTTCATAAGTATTACCATTGATGATGTTGCCTGTTTCGTCCTTCATTTCGAATGGAGTAATCTTTAGATTAGCTTTGTCTTCACCATTAAATACGATTTCTAATACTTGATATCCACCGTTATCTTGTGGCTTAACATATGCCTTAACTTCTCTTCCTCTAATTACGCCTTTTACGAAATATGAGAAGAATGACTTACCATCTTTTGTTACATATGGTTCTCTCTCAACAACTACTGCGTTTGCCATTGATTAATACCTCCCAAAACTTATTTTTGATGATGTATAGGGGTTCGACATACCCCACATCTTCGTGCAGGATTTGCCTGCTATTTTGCCTTCTTGGCACGTGAGATTTCTTTAGCTTCTTTCTTTGACTTACCTTCAGCCATAGCCTTCTTATACTTGTATAATCCAGCATGATCTGATTGACATTGAAGATAACCACTTCTAATACCTGCTTCGAAATCTGTTAACTCTTTGCCTTCTTTGGCGCCATGAGTATGAACCTTAGCCTTACGTTCTTCAGCGTATCTGCCGGCTCTCTTGTTTGGTGTTAACCAACGTCTTAATAAATTTGCCATTTATGTACCTCCATAATTTTTGATTTTTTATTGCCTCTCTCCATCTATTAGGCCGTATATCTGCCGTTGCCCCAGCATAACTTTGAGAAACTATTGGTTATGTAATTAATGTTTTATGTATATACCCTATATAATCTTCACGATTTACGTGGAACATTTGGTTCCTCCTATGTACACTCAGAAGAACGTTAAACATTTGGTTTACCACCTCCTTTGTGGGTATATTTCTATTTGGATTCTAGCTATGCTAGTTTCCTGACTGCGATGTTTGATACAATACGTTTTCCATTAATCTTTCGTCCTCTAAATTCGAAGATCTTATCGTATTGCATATCTCTAAGTTGTGTTCTGCGATAGAATGTATCCGAGCTCATTAATTGTGCTTCACCATTTAAATCTCTAATTGACAATTTTTGTGCAATTATGAAATCTTTGGTTCTATAGATGTTGTCAATGTTCCCGACGATAAAATCGCATGGACCAACTAATTTAGACACTTGTTCTAGATCGAAAATCATGCCCATTGATTTGTACCTCCTCTTTTTATTCAATTCGCCACTCGTTTCCTTGTAGCTTATTGTCTGATGTAAATGTTCACTTGCCTTTCAGCACTTACAATATATGGCGAATAAAAGGGAGATTGCGTGGGAGTAAATGGGGAGTAAAAGTGAGTTTTATGGGTACTAAAAGTGAGTTAAAAGTGAGATATATGGGTATAAAGGTGAGATGAAAGTGGGCATAAAAAAAGACCCAGATTGCTCTGAGTCTTACTAACACAAGGTTATTCCTATCTTATTCTTTTATATAAATTGGAATATCACCATCTTTACAGTGTGCTTTTCTACCTCGTTGCGATTCTACATATAAATAATCGCAAATTCCAAACGATAAATATTGTTCTTTTGTCCCATCAAAATATATATCTTTTAAAGCAGGACAATTCTCAAAAGCATCACTTGCTATTTTTTTTACGCTAGAAGGAATGTCCACATATTCCAAAGAAATGCATCCACAAAAAGCATTTTCTCCAATTGATTTAACGCTATCTGGTATCGTTATTGATTTTAATGATTCACACCTAGCGAATGCATTGGCTTTAATTTTTTTTACACTATTTGGTATAAATATATCTTCTAAAGAACTACAGCCACAAAATACATCTTCGTCAAATTCGGTAATAGAATTTGGAAGACTAATGCGTTTTAAATTCTTGCACCCAGAGAATGCGCATGTTCCAATTGTAAGATATCTTATCTTTGATAATTCAATTTTTTCTAGAGACGTGCAATTTGCAAAAGCACTATGGCCTATTTTTAATGAACTATTTTCAAAAGAATCCCCATAGTGCT
>CAMOQV010000041.1 GCA_946623205.1 uncultured Clostridia bacterium | reverse complement strand
TCATCATTAAGTGTGCTAAGTGCAAAATTGAATATGACAAAGAGTTCTTTAAATAGAATATTTGCAAAGATTCTAAAACTTAGAGATTCATTGGAGGATAAATAATGGCAGATTTAAAATGCAAAATTAAACCTGAAGATATGCTAGATGCAGTGCCATTTGTGCATTTACATTTGCACACAGAATATAGCTTATTAGATGGAGCTGCAAGACTTCAACAAGGCAGTTGTTCTCCATTGTTTGATGAATGTCTAAGATTAGGTATGCCAGGTGTTGCTATTACTGACCATGGTAATATGATGGGCGCATATCCTGCATATACAGTTTTAAAAGCATATAAAAAATTTGTTCCAGAAGGAAAAGAATTTAACGTTATTTATGGTAATGAGTTCTATACAGTTGATGATATGCATAGACAAGAATCAACTAGAAGATATGACTATAACCACTTGGTAATTTTAGCAAAAACTAAGAAGGGATTAGATAATCTAAGTGCGCTAACTAGTTTGTCATACATAGAAGGCTATTATGGAAAACCAAGAATTGATCTTCAAACAATAAGAAAATATTCAGAGGATTTAGTTTGTTTATCTGCATGTCTTGCAGGTGTTATTCCTCAATATTTGGTTCATGACGAATATGAAAAGGCAAAAGAATACGCACTTGAACTTCAAAGCATTTTTGGAAAAGAGGATTTCTATATAGAACTTCAAGATCACGGAATTGAAGAAGAAAGAAAGATATTGCCATTGCTATATAAGATAGCAGGTGAGATTGGAGCAAAGGTTGTTGCTACAAACGATGTTCACTATATTAAAAAATCTGATGCTGAAGCTCACGATGTAATGTTGTGTATTCAAACAGGCGCTAAGGTTTCAGATGAAAAGAGAATGAGATTCGATACTCAAGAATTCTATCTAAAGAGCTATGAGGAGATGCAAAAACTATTCTCGTGGTGTCCAGAAGCGTTAACAAACACAATTGAAGTTATGAATAAGTGTAAGGGCGTTATGTTTAAGGAAAGAGATATCGAACGTTTGTATCCAACATACGTACCACCACAAGGTTATACTCCAGAAACATATTTAAGAGAATTAACAGAAAAAGGCTTGAAGAATAGATATGGAGATAAGTTAACTTCTGAACAAATAGATAGAGCAAATATGGAATTGAAAGTTATCCACGATAAGGGCTTTGATTCATATTATTTGGTTGTATGGGATTTCATCAACTATTCAAAATCAGTAGATATCCCTATCGGACCAGGTAGAGGTAGTGGTGTAGGAAGTATTGTTGCTTATGCAATTGGTATTACAAACGTTGAACCTTTGCAATATGATTTGTTCTTCGAAAGATTCTTAAACGTAGAAAGAAACTCTCCACCAGATTTCGATATTGATATTTGTACAGAGCGTCGTGGCGAAGTTATTGAATATGTTGTTAAAAAATATGGTCGTGAAAAGGTTTGTCAAATTTTAACATTAGGAACACTAAAGCCAAAGAATGCTATTGCCGATGTAGGCAGAGTATATAATGTTCCTTTGGATTTGGTTAATAAAACAAAAAAGACATTGCCAAACGACCCAAAGCTAACGCTTCCTCAAGCTTTAGGAAGAGCTTTTGATAAACAAGGAAATCCAATTCCAGGAATTGATGAATTTATTGAAATTTATGAATCTAACGAAGAGATGCATAAAGTTATAGATATGGCATGTAGATTGGAAGGTATGCCAAAGAACATGTCTAAGCACGCAGCAGGTGTTGTTATCTGTAACGTTCCAGTCATTGATGCTATTCCTGTTTTGATTCAAAAGAAAGGGGATCATGTCGATGTAGTTACTCAATTCCAAAAGACTGAAGTTGAAGAATTGGGTCTTCTAAAGATGGACTTCTTGGGATTAATTACTTTAACCGATATTCACCATGCAATAAAGTATGTAAAAGAAGATTATGGTGTAGAAGTTAATTTCGATAAGATGGGCGTAGATGACCCAGGTGTATATAAAATGATTTCAGAAGGTGATACAGACTTCGTATTCCAGCTAGAAAATGGCGGTATGAGAAAGTTTATGACACAAATGCAACCAAACAATATTGAAGACTTGATTGCCGCTATTTCTTTATATAGACCAGGCCCTATGGATTGTATCCCTCAATATCTTGAGGCTAGAAAGCATCCAGAAAAGATAGCTTATCCACACGAATGCTTAGAGCCAATTTTGAAGACAACATTCGGTGTATTCGTATATCAAGAGCAAGTTATGAATGCAGCTAGAACTATGAGTACTTATTCTCTAGGAGAAGCTGATAACCTTCGTCGTGCTATGGGTAAGAAGAAGGCAGATGTTATGGCAAAGGAAAGAGAGAAGTTCTTAAAGGGTGCTGTAGAAGTTAGACATATTCCAGCAGATGCAGCTAATAAGACTTTCGATATTATGGAAAGATTTGCAACATACGCTTTCAATAAATCTCACGCCGCTGCATATGCTTACATTGCTTATCAAACTGCATATTTAAAGAAATATTATTATGTAGAACTTGCTTGCGCTATCTTGAATAATAGAATCACAAAATCTGACCAATTATTGAAATATATTAATATAGCTAAATCTCATGGTGTAGAAATATTGCCAGCAGATGTTAATAAGAGCCACGTATTATTCAAAGTTGAAAATGGTGCAATAAGATTTGGTCTTACTGCTATTAAAAATATTGGTGAACAAGTTGCTGAAGAAATCGTTGCAGAAAGAGAGAAGAGCGGCGAATATAAATCGCTTGCAGATTTTGTAAATAGATTGGATCAAAAAGTTGCAAACAAGACAACTATTGAAAACTGTACAAAAGCAGGGGCTATGGACTGCTTTGGACATACAAGAGCGACAATCATGCAAAACTATCCAGCAATAATTAAAAAGGCTCAAGAGGATAAAAAGCGTGAAGTTAATGGGCAAATGTCTTTGTTCGATATGGGAACAATAGCAGATCCAGCTTCAGCAGATAGCATGATTGAGGTTAAGGAATTCGCTAAGCTAGAACTTTTGGCGATGGAAAAAGAAGTTTTAAATACTTATATGACTGGCCATCCGCTAGAAGAATATAAAGCAATTATCCCAAATTATGACTTTAATCTAAGCAAGATTCTTCCACTTTTAGTAAATCAAGAAGAAGATGAAGAAGAAAACGAAGAAGAAACTGCGGTTGTAGAAAATGAAGAAGCTGAGGAAAAAGCTAAGGAAATGCAAGCTATCAAGAATCAATATGGTGGCAAGCACATCAAGATGATGGGTCTTTTGGAAGGCTTTGCTAAAAAGAGTTACGAAAATAAGAGAACTCACGAAAAATCTGTTATGGGAACAGGAAGATTAACAGATGACTATGCTTCATTAGATGTATTGTTCTTCTCTAGAAAATATGAGCAATATAAAACAATTCTAAAAGACGATATCGTAATCGAAGTTGAGGGTACACTTCAAATTAAAGATGATATGTCTGTATCTTTATCTGTAGATAAGATGAGAATTTTAAATACAGACGAAGAAGTTAATGAAGAATCTCCAATTAAAGAAGAATTGCCAAAGAGAGTATATGTAAAAGCTGATGATACAATTTCAGCAAATGACAATGCTCAAACTATTCGTATTTTGATTGGTAGTGGAAAGCAGGGAAAGGATTCTGTAGCTTACAAATATAAGAATAAAGTTTATGTATTGCCAGATGTGCACTTTACTTTAGATGATGTTATAAAAACAAAGCTAGAAGCGCGATTTGACCAAATCTTCATAAAAGAGCTCGAATAAAGTAAAATTATTAAAAAATGCCATATATTTGAGCAAAAATATATATATTTTGTTATGAAGTAGCAAATTACTTTGATATAATTATCAAGGTTAAGGGGAAAGGAGTTATTAATCTATGAGAAAAATAGCTGTATTAACAAGTGGTGGCGATGCCCCTGGCATGAATGCTGCAATCAGAGCCGTAACTAGATATGCTATCGAGCAAGGGCTTGAAGTATATGGAGTAGAAAGAGGCTATACTGGTTTAATTAATAATAAAATTTTCCAAATGAATAGACGTTCTGTTTCAGATATCATTCAAAGAGGCGGAACAATTTTAAAAACTTCAAGATGCGAAGAATTTATACAAAAAGATTATAGACAAATCGCTGCAGAAAACTTAGAAGCATACGGAATCGACGGATTAGTAGTAATCGGTGGTGACGGTAGCTTTAGAGGTGCAAAAGATTTGTTTGTTGATTTCGGCGTTAAAACAATTGGTATCCCAGGAACAATTGATAACGATTTATCATATACAGATTACACATTAGGATTCGATACAACAGTAAACACTGTATTGAGTGCAATCAATAACTTAAGAGATACAATGACATCTCATGATAGAGTTTGTATTATTGAAGTTATGGGTAGAAAGTGTGGAGATATTGCTTTATATGCAGGTATCGGTGGCGGTGCAGAATCAATCTTGGTTCCAGAGTTGCCATTTGATGAAAAAGAATTAGTAAGAAAAATTAAAACAAACCAAAGAATTGGTAAGACTTCAGATATCATAGTTTTAGCAGAAGGCGTTTGCAAGGCAGAAGCTTTAAAGCAAAAACTAAAAGATGGTGGAGTTACAGGTTCTATTAAGACTACAACATTAGGATACATTCAAAGAGGTGGCACACCTTCAATGCAAGATAGATTATTAGCTGCAGAATTTGCAATTAGAGCAGTTAACCTATTAATCGAAGGCAAAGGCGGAAGAGTTGTAGGTATTAGACAAAATCAAATAATTGATGATGATATTTCTGAAGCATTAGCAATGCCAAGAAAGTTCAACGAAGAGTTATACAAATACGCATTAACTCTAGGAAAATAATTTAGAAATAAAAACGGAGGATTTACTCAATGAAAGAAAAATTAGTTGGTGCATTGATGTTTGGACAATCAGGTGGTCCATCTTCAGTTATTAACGCAAGCGCAGCAGGTGTATTTACAGAAGCTTTAAAGCACAGCGACTGTATTACAAAAGTTTACGGACTAGCTCATGGTATTAGAGGTCTTTTAGACGAAGATTTCTATGATATCGGACAAGAAGATGAAAAGGAATTGTTATTATTAAAGAACACTCCATCTTCAGCTTTAGGTTCAGTTAGATATAAATTAGCAGATCCAAAGAAAGATGATACAGATTATAAGAGAATGCTTGAAGTATTCAAGAAATACAATGTTCGTTACTTCTTCTATAATGGTGGTAATGACTCTATGGATACATGTAACAAGATTTCTAAGTTTATGAAGAAGTCTGGTTGGGAAATGAGAGTTATGGGTGTTCCTAAGACTATTGATAACGACTTATTTGGAACAGATCACTGCCCAGGATATGCATCAGCAGCTAAATATGTTGCAACAACAATGATGGAATTAAAATTGGACGCTACAGTTTATGATACTCCAATGATTACAGTTGTAGAAGCTATGGGAAGACATGCTGGTTGGTTAACAGCTGCTTCAGCTTTAGCTTGCACAAAGGGATTAGGACCAGATCTAATCTATCTTCCAGAAGTTCCATTTACAAAAGAAAAATTCCTTGCTGATGTTAAAGCTAAATTTGAAGCTAACAAGGGTAAGGTTATGATTTGTGTATCTGAAGGTATTTCAGGAGAAGACGGAGTTCTTGTTGCTGAAAAGATGAATGAAAACGTTGCTAAAGATAGCTTTGGTCACGTTCAATTAGGTGGTGTTGGACAAATGCTAGCTAATTTATGTAAAGATACATTCGGATGCAAGACAAGAGGTATTGAATTCTCTCTAATGCAAAGATGTGGTGCTCATTTAGCATCTAAGGTTGACGTTGAAGAAGCTTTCAAGTCTGGTGCTCAAGCTGTTAAATATGCACTTGCAGGTAGAACAGATAAGATGGTAGTTATCAAGAGAGATATGACATCTGGCAAGTATAAGGGCAAGATGAGTGCAGTTCCTCTAAAATTAGCTGCTAACACAGAACAAAAGATCCCACAAGAATGGATTATTAATAACGGAACAATGTTATCTCAAGCATACATTGATTACGCTTTACCACTAATCCAAGGCGATTGCAAAGCTCCACTTGAAGATGGTCTTCCAAGATTCGCAAGACTAAAGAAAGTTCAAGCTGGTAAAAAAGCTTAATAAGTAAAAACTTGAGCCTCCTAAATGGGAGGCTCAAATTTGCAATATGAATAAGGCTAGAAAAGTTTCATTAATAGTTATATTAACAATAATTGCAGTAGTAGCACTTTTTACTATTGCATTTTTTACTGATGTTGCTGTGTACTATCATGCAGACGAGAGTATCATATCAGCGTATATTCAATCAGATGACAGCGTAAGTGTTGAATATCACAACCAAGGAAAGTTTTATTCTTTTGAGCCAACAAGCAGTTATGATTCAGCCTTTGTGTTTATCCCAGGTGGCAAAGTAGAAGCAAAAGCTTATGCTCCTTTGATGCACGAGCTAGCTAAAAACGGCATCTTATGTTTATTGTTAGAAGTGAAGTTTAATCTAGCTATATTAGATCAAAATGCGCCAAAGGGAATTCAAGATAATTATAAAGATGTTAACAATTGGTATATTGGCGGTCATTCTTTGGGTGGCACAGTTGCTTCAAAATATCTTTCGAAAAATCCATCTGAATATAAGGGCATAGTATTCTTAGGCTCATACCCACAGGCGGACTTGTCATCGTTAAATATTAAGTGCCTTCAAATGTATGGTAGTTGCGATAAGGTTCTAAAAATGAATAAGTATGAAGCCGCAAAGCTAAAGTGTCCTATATCAACAAAAGAGTTTGTCATAGAAGGTGGAAATCACGCTCAATTTGGCGCATATGGCGCTCAAAAGGGCGATGGGGAAGCTAGTATAACAAACGAAATGCAATGGGCTATTACTGTTGCTCAGATTCTTCAATTGGTTTATTAGAATTTTTGTTTATCCTTCTAGTTAGGAATATCAATGGAACAAATACCAATAATGCAATAATTCCGGCAACCAAGAAAATCTCTGGTGCTGGAACGTTTGCCAAAGCTCCTGTATCTGGATCTACATATGTTAGTCCTTGAGATTCATTTAAAGCTTGTCCAATTGCTGGTCCTACGAACATAGGAATCAATACATAGAATATCATTCTAATACCTTGAAGCTTACCTGCGTTTTCTTCAGGAGTGTAGTCTCTTACTAATGCTCCAAGCAAAGATAATAGCGATATGTATCCAATAATCATAATAAGACCAAATATACCAAGGCATATTAGATTAGCAGTTTTACTTTCAAACTTAACAAAATAAATAGCAATTAACCCAATAGCAAATACGCCAGTAAATATGTATGACATTTTATCTTTTCTAAATTTGTCTGATGCGCGAGTTATGAATACAACAGCTGCTGCGCCAAGCAATATTACAGAGCCAAGAACGATGCTATATTCGATAACGCTAAAGTGTAGATATTCTTGAAGATAGATGATCAAATAAGGCATAAATATTTGGCAAGCGGTGCTATATATTACCATTGCTATTAGTGTTATATAGAAGTTGACATTTTCTTTTATAACAGATGGCTTAAACCCATATATCAAATCTTTATAAAATACATTGTTAGATTTAGTAAGGTGTGGTGCATCTTTAATTGTAAATAGTCCGGCTATACCTGAAATAACAACAAGAGAGCCAAGCGCTATAAACATCCCTGAATATCCAATGGCATCAACTAAAATACCAAAGCCACCAGCAACTATAAGTAGGGCAAATAATGGCATTATGGACAAAATACCTTCTACCTTGCCACGGTTAGAAGTTTCTGTGTTATCTGTGACCCAAGCGTTAAATGCAGCATCGTTAGCAGTTGATCCAAATAATGTCATCACACAGTCCATAATAATTACAATGATGCAAGTTATAGATATAGCTTTTGCAGTATCTTCAATGTGGAAAGTTGCCATTGTGTTTTTAGTTGAGATAAAAGCAAACGAAGCAATTATAAGGCCCCATATTATATAACCAATAGAAATGAAGTGTCGTCTATTGCCAATCTTGTCAGAAAAGATTCCTGCAAATAGAGTAACAACAGTTGCTGTTATACCACTTAGCTGAACCATAAGAGTAACAGTTGATGTGCTTTTAGCAATTGTGTTATAGACAAATAGATTGAAATACATATTTTCAACGGCCCAAGCTATTTGTCCAATAAGTCCAAAAAGGACTAAAATAAACCACATTTTTTTAGTTATAGTTTTTGTTTCCATATAAGCCCCCTTACCATATATAATTATAGGACGAAAAAGGACATAAAAAAAGATTGAAAATATACTTGCATTTAGTGCAATAAGTGATATAATACTATTAACCTACCGAAAAGGTAGGGAAATAAAATAAAATATACTCTGGGCATGGTGAAATTCCAGACCGTGGGTAATGCTGCTTTAAGCAGACTAGTCCGACAGCCCCAACAGCTGATCTGGTGAGATTCCAGAACCGCCGGTAGAGTCCGAATGGGAGAGAGGAAAAATGGAAAGAAAAAACAAAATTAGGTACGTTGCATACCTTGCTGTTTTCGCAGCATTAACATTTGTGGCAACAATTGCAATTACAATCCCAATGGTATCTTCTTCAGGAGGATATATCAATTTCGGGGACACCATTATTTTTGTGGCATCAGCGATATTAGGTCCAATAGGTGGTTTAGTTAGCGGGGCTGTGGGCTCTGTTATAGCTGACCTTATATTTGCGCCTGAGTATGCGCTAATAACATTAATAGTTAAAGGACTAGAAGGTTTGCTCGCGGGTTTAGTTATTAATGTTATTAGAAAGTTTACCTCAAAATATAAATGGTCAGATTATGTAGCATTCATAGTTGGATTTATCATCGGCGGTCTTGAGATGGTATTAGGCTATTACGTCGGAGGTGGTATTTTGCTTGGAATATTAGAAGAGAACATGGTTCTTGGTTTTGAAATATCACTAATAGATATCCCTTCTAACTTTATTCAATTTGGAGTAAGTGTAGGAGTTGCGTATGCTATATCTTTAGGACTAATTCAAATTCCATATATAAAAGGCATAAGAGCCGCATTTTCGGAAAAGAAAAAGGAAGATAATAAAGACTTAGTATGATATAATAATATCATATGAAGAAAGACGATATTATCGAAGTCCAAATAGAATCTATCGGAATGGCGGGCGAAGGCGTTGCAAGGTTAGATAATCTTGTAATATTCATAGATGGCGCTCTTTTAGGCGAAAAGATAAAAGCCCAGGTTATTGAAGTTAAAAAGAGTTTTGCAAGAGCTAAAGTTATAAAAGTTTTAGAGGCATCAAGCCATAGAATTAAACCCCTTTGCCCAATCTTCTTTAGATGCGGCGGTTGTGATATGCAGCACGTAGATTATGAATATTCTCTTCAAGTTAAAAAAGCCAATATCAAAAACTGTATAGATAGGGCATGCAAAATTGATTCAAACGTTGATGATGTTATTCATGGCGAGAAGAAGTTTGGATACAGAAACAAAGAGCAAATCCCAATTAGAAAAGTAAACGGGAAAGCAATGGCAGGGTTCTATAAACAGAACTCTCATATCTTTGTTCCTTTTGAAA
>CAMOQV010000040.1 GCA_946623205.1 uncultured Clostridia bacterium | reverse complement strand
TTCGCGCGCTTTTTATATTTATTGACTTTTTAAGAAATGTTATTTATTATTGATATTGACTTAAATCGAGGTATTATTTATGAATAATAAAAATAAAAGAGCCGCATTGAGATACATAATCATATCTATCGTTGCAATTTTGTTAATTGTAATGTTGTGGCTAATTATATACAGACAACAAAACAAGCCAGTTGAAGTTTCATACGATGCAATGATGAAGCAAATCCAAGAAGGACAAGTAACAGGTATATACGTTTCTGGCGGATACACTGTTTATTACACTACGGATGCTGACTTGACTAAATTCAATAAAAATCCAGCGTCTTACGCTAAAAATTTCGCTCAAGTGCCATCAAGAACATCTTTTGCAGATGATTTAAAGGCTGCAGGTTACACAAAGATTGTTACATACGACAATCCATCTAACACTACACCTTGGACATCTTACATAGTACCAGTTCTTGGTTTGCTAGTAATGGTAGGTATGGCATTCTTCTTGTTTAGACAAGTTGGTGGACAAAATAAGCAAGCTTTATCTTTTGGCAAAACTAGAGCAAGATTAACAAGAAACGTTAAAGTTAGATTCTCAGATGTAGCTGGAGCAGAGGAAGAAAAAGAAGAACTACAAGAAATTGTAGAATTCTTAAAATCTCCAGAAAAATTCAAAAAGCTTGGCGCTAGAGTTCCAAAGGGCGTTTTATTGGTAGGTCCTCCAGGAACAGGTAAGACTTTATTTGCTAAAGCAGTAGCAGGAGAGAGTAATGTTAACTTCTTCTCAATTTCTGGTTCAGATTTCGTAGAAATGTTCGTCGGAACTGGTGCTGCGAGAGTTAGAGATTTATTTGATCAAGCTCAAAAGAACAAGCCATGTATTGTATTCATCGATGAAATCGATGCTGTAGGTAGACAACGTGGTGCTGGTCTTGGCGGCGGTAACGATGAAAGAGAACAAACATTGAACCAATTATTAGTTCAAATGGATGGTTTTGAAGAAAGCACAGATATTATCGTAATGGCAGCTACAAACAGAGCTGACGTTCTAGATCCAGCTTTATTAAGACCAGGTAGATTTGATAGACAAATTTATGTACATATGCCAGACGTAAAGGGCAGAGAAGAAATCCTAAAAGTTCACTCTCGCCAAAAGCCATTGGCTCCAGATGTTACATTTAAGACAGTTGCAAGAATGACAACAGGTTTTTCTGGTGCAGATCTTGAGAACTTATTAAACGAAGCTGCTATATTAGCAGCTAGAAATAATAGATCAGTAATCGTTATGGAAGATATCTTAGAAGGTATCAACAAGGTTATTGCTGGTCCACAAAAGAAGAGTAGAGTTGTAACAGATTCAGATAAGAGAATTACTGCATACCATGAATCTGGACACGCTATTGTTGCTAGATTATTGCCAAATTGTGACGAAGTTCAAGAAGTAAGTATTATTCCTCGTGGACAAGCAGCAGGATATACATTAACTCGTCCAGAAACAGATGATAGCCACGTAACAAAGAATAAGCTTAACGATACAATCGCTATGATGCTTGGTGGTAGAGCTGCTGAAGAAATCGTTATTAAAGATATTTCTACAGGTGCATCTAATGATATTGAACGCGCAAGCTCAATCGCTAGAAGAATGGTTGTTGAATGGGGTATGAGTGATGTTATTGGTAATATGTTCTTAGGTGCAGATAAAGAAGTTTTCTTAGGAAAAGATTACGGAACAGCACACAACTATTCTGAAGAAATGGCAGGAAAGATCGATACTGAAATCAAGGGAATTATAGACAAAAATTACGAAATTGCTAAAAATCTCTTGTCAAAGAATAGAAAAATATTAGATAATATGGTAAAAGTTCTTTTCGAAAAAGAGACAATTTATACAGAAGATGTTGAAATGTTGTTTGACGGAAAGAGTGCTGAAGAAGTTATTTCATCTATAGATGAAAGAGAAGCAGCAAAAGAAAAATATAAGAAAAAGGATGTAAATCCAAGTATCGAAATCGTAGAAGAAAAAGATAATCCTTTTGAAGAAAAGATTGAGCCAGTAACAGTGGTTAAAACTTCAGAGGATGAAGAAGATAAAAAAGACAATGAATAGAACATTTAACAGAATAATTAGCATAATTATTAACGAGATTAGCATTATTGCTAGTCTCATTATTCGTGCTTTAGACCTGCTAATAATTAGGAACAGGGGCGCGGTGCTAAATTAATTCACATTGTCTAAATGTATAGTTGATTTAAATCGGTTGCCCAAAGAAATTGAAGGCAACCGAATTTTTTTATCACTAAACAATCATTTGACATAATGCGTGTAATAAATATATAAATAAAAGCGCGCTAGAAAAATAAATATAACAAAAAACAAGGAGAAACAGATGAAATTATCATTTTCAAACAATGGATGGGATGAGTCCTTCAGTTCAATTGTCGAATTGGCAAGTGAATATGGATTAGACGGCATCGAAATCCACAATCCGTACCAAGAATCTTTTATTAAAGAAGAGCCTTTTGCTGAGGAGAACTTAGAAAAGACACAAAAGACACTTGGTGATCATTCTCTGAAAATTTCTTGTTTTGATGTTATTGGTAATATTGCAGATGATTCAAAGTTGTACGCAACGATTAGAGAGATTAAATCAACAATCAAGCTTGCAGGACGTTTTAATTGTCAATTCGTTAGATTACGTGCCTTAAAAGTTAAGTTTGGTATTGATGATGCTATCGACGAAAAGGTTATTGAACTTTTAAATAACGTAGTTGCTTGTGCAGAAGAAAACAACGTAACGCTTTTGATTGAAACAATGGGCGTTTATTCTAACACAGAAAGATTAAGATCAATCTTGGCATATTTCAATAACGACCATATTGCTGCATTGTGGGATCCATCTCACACTGTAAACTTCGGCGGCGAATCTCCTGCAAAGACAGTTGGAAACTTAGGCGCATACATTAAGCACGTTCATATTAAAGATATTAAGAAAGAAGAAGGAAAGTACAAATACTCATTAATGGGCGAAGGCGAAATTCCTTTTAAATTAATCTTTGATGCTTTACGTTGTATCGATTATAGAAATTACTTATCTGTAGAAATCAAGCTACATAGCTTATTCAATGTTGATGGAAAGAGATTATTATCTACTTCAATTGATTTCATTAGAAAGTTTGAAAAGAAGACACAAATCGATTTTGCTGAAAACAATGGTGAATTGTATAAGAGCAAGAGAGGTGTTGGCCAATATGTTTGGGAAAAGGAAAAATTAATCAACTATACATTCCCACAAGTTTTGGACAGAATGTGTAAAGAATTCCCAGATCAAATCGCTTTTGACTACACATTATACGACTACAAGCGTACATACGTAGAATTTAGAAAGGATGTAGATACATTTGCTAGATCTTTAATCCATATGGGTGTTAAACCGGGTGATCACGTAGCTATTTGGGCAACAAACGTTCCAGCTTGGTATATTACTTTCTGGGCAACAATCAAGATTGGTGCAGTTTTGGTTGCTATGAATACAGCATATAAGAGCCATGAAGCAGAATATCTATTAAAGCAATCAGATACACATACAGTTGTAATCGTTAATGGTTTTAGAGATTCAGATTATGCAGGAATTATTAATGAATTATGTCCAGAATTGGCAACAACAAGAAAGGGTGAACACTTACACGCTAAGAGATTGCCATTCTTAAGAAACGTTATAACAATCGATTTTGATATGCCTGGATGCTATAACTTCAACGAAGCTATGGGCTTAGCAGAAAACGTAGATATCGAAGAAGTATACAAAAGAGCAGCAAACATCAATGTAAATGATGTATGTAATATGCAATACACATCTGGTACAACAGGATTCCCAAAAGGTGTTATGTTAACTCACTTTAACGTAGTTAATAACGGTAAGAACATCGGAGATAGAATGGATTTATCTACAGAAGATAGAATGATGATTCAAGTTCCTATGTTCCACTGTTTTGGTATGGTACTTGCTATGACAGCTGCTATGACACACGGCGTATCATTATATCCACTTCCAGTATATAGACCAAATCATGCATTACAATGCGTTAACGATAAAAAGATCACTTGTTTCCATGGTGTTCCTACTATGTTTATTGGAATGCTATCTCATGAAGATTTTGCAAAGACAGATTTCTCTCATATGAGAACAGGTATTATGGCTGGAAGCCCATGTCCAGTTCCAGTTATGAAAGAAGTTCTAAACAAGATGAACATGAAAGAAATCACTATCGTTTATGGTCAAACAGAAGCATCTCCAGGATGCACAATGTCATCTACAGACGATTCTATGGAAGTTAGAGTAGAAACTGTTGGTAGACCATTGCCATATATCGAATGTGGCATCGTTAACCCAGAAACAAATGAATTCTTGGGCGACAACGAAGTCGGTGAATTCGTAGCTAGAGGATATAACGTAATGAAGGGCTACTACAAATTACCTACAGAAACATTCCAAGTTATAGATAATGAAGGTTGGTTACACACAGGCGACTTGTCTATGAGAACGGAAGATGGTAACTACAAGATCACAGGTAGATTGAAGGATATGATCATTCGTGGTGGTGAAAACTTGTATCCAAAAGAAATCGAAGATTTCATGTATACAATTCCAAAGGTTAAGGATGTACAAGTTGTTGGTGTACCTGATGAAAAGTACGGCGAAGAAGCATATGCATTTGTAATCTTAAACGATGGACAAGAAGCAACTGTTGAAGAAATCAAGGAATATATGGCAGAAAGAATTGCTAAGCATAAGATTCCAAGATATATAGAATTCACAAAATCATTCCCAATGAACGTTGCTGGAAAGATTTTGAAGTACAAGATGCGTGAAGACGCTAAGGCAAGAATACAAGGACAAAGATAATGGATACAAAAAGAGTAACACTTTTTTCTGGACACTATGGTTCTGGTAAGACAAATGTAGCTTTAAACTATGCAATCTACCTAAAAGAAAAAGGTGAAGACGTCGAAATATACGACATGGACATTGTAAACCCATATTTTAGAACGCTAGACGGAAAAGATATGTTGGATCAACATAACATTCCTCTTGTAGTATCAGACTATGCTAATTCGAACGTAGACGTTCCTGCTATGAATAGCGGTGCATATAGAATGATTCACGATAAATCAAAGCTTGCTGTTGTAGACGTAGGCGGAGATGATAGAGGAGCGCTAGCTTTAGGTAGATTCGAAACGGCCTTAAAAGAAGAAGGCAATTACGATATGCTACTTGTAATAAACAAATATAGATTTGAAACACAAACAGCTCAAGATACTATTGAGATTATGAACGAAATCGAAGCAGCTTGTGGAATTCCATTTACTGGAATCGTAAACGATTCAAATCTAGGAAGAGAAACAACAACAAAAACTGTGCTTGCAAGTTTAGACTTCGCAAACGAAGTATCTAAGCAAACAGGCTTGCCAATAAAGTTCACCTGTGTCGAGAGGGGGCTTTATGAAGATTTGAAAGACAAGATAAACAATCTAGTTCCAATTGACGTAATTCATTACGGCGTTTGGTGCTAAGTATAAGGAGATGTGAAATGGCAAAAGTTACATTTAACGAGGACAGATGCAAAGGTTGTGGACTTTGTGTTACTGCATGTCCAAAGAAGATAGTTCAACTATCTAACAGAATGAATTCGAAAGGATATCATCCAGCTGAAATAACAAACCAAGAGGCATGTATTGGTTGTGCTAGCTGCGCAATTATGTGCCCAGACACTGTTATTACGGTTCAAATGAAGTAGGAGGCGGAATATGGCAGAAAAGATTTTAATGAAAGGTAATGAAGCATTAGCAGAAGCTGCTATCACTGCAGGTTGTAGACACTACTTCGGTTATCCAATCACTCCACAAACAGAAGTAGCCGCATATATGGCAAAGAGAATGCCAAAGATCGGAGGAACATTCTTACAAGCAGAGAGCGAAGTTGCCGCTATTAACATGGTATTAGGCGCTGCAGCTGCAGGTGTAAGATCTATGACAAGTTCTTCAAGCCCTGGTATCTCACTAAAGAGCGAAGGCATTTCTTATATGGCAGGTTGTGAAGTTCCTGCACTTATCGTTAACGTAGAAAGAGGCGGTCCAGGTTTAGGTGGTATTCAACCATCTCAATCAGACTATTTCCAAGCAACAAAGGGTGGCGGTCATGGTGACTATCATTTAATCGTTTTAGCTCCAGCATCAGTACAAGAGATGTATAGCTTAACAATTAAAGGATTTGAACTTGCTGATAACTATAGAGTTCCAACAATGATTTTGACAGATGGTACAATCGGACAAATGATGGAACCAGTATCTCTAGATGCAGTAGAAGTTAAGCAATTCGATAAGCCATGGGCAGCATGTGGACAAAGAGGCAGAGATCATAGAAATATCATCAACTCTTTAAGCTTAAGCCCAGAAGAATTAGAGCAATGGAATTTAAATAGATACGCTAGATACAAAGTTATTGAAGAAAAGGAACAAATGTATGAAGAATACATGATGGACGATGCTGAAATTTGTATCGTAGCTTTTGGTATTGCAGCAAGAGTTTCTAAGAATGCTATTGTTGAAGCAAGAAAGAAGGGATTAAAAGTAGGTATGATTAGACCAATCACTCTATGGCCATTCCCAACAAAGGCATTAAAGGCAGCAGCTGAAAAGTGCAAAGCATTTATTTCTGTAGAATTATCTATGGGACAAATGATAGATGATGTAAAACTTGCAATCGATTGCAAAAAGCCAGTTTATCTATGCAATAGAACAGGTGGCGTAATCGTTTCTTCAAACGAAGTAGTTGCTAAGATTGAAGAAGTTTCTAAGATGTAGGAGGTAAGGAAAATGGATTTTAAGAAAACTAAAGGTTTAACAGACGCTCCACTTCATTATTGTCCAGGATGTACTCATGGTATTATCCATAGATTAGTAGCAGAAAGCTTAGAAGAACTAGGAGTTTTAGATAGAACTGTTGGTGTAGCATCAGTTGGATGTAGTGTATTTACATATAACTATTTCAATTGCGATATGGTACAAGCTGCTCACGGACGTGCTCCTGCAGTAGCTACAGGTATCAAGAGAGCTAGACCAGATGACATCGTTTTCACATACCAAGGTGATGGCGATTTAGCCGCTATTGGTACAGCTGAAACAGTTCATTCAGCAGCAAGAAACGAAAACATAACGATAATTTTCGTAAATAATGCGATTTATGGTATGACTGGTGGACAAATGGCTCCAACTACTCTTCCAAATCAAATTACACAAACATCTCCATATGGAAGAGACGTTACAGTTGTAGGTTATCCAGTAAAAGTTTGCGAAATGTTATCTCAAGTAGATGGTGCTTCTTATGTAGAAAGAGTTGCTGTAAATAACGTTAAGAACATTATGAAGGCAAAGAAGGCAATTAAGAAGGCATTCCAAAACCAAATCGAAGGCAAAGGATTCTCATTAATTGAAGTATTATCTACATGTCCAACTAACTGGGGTAAATCACCAGCAGACGCAATTAAGTGGTTAGATGAAAATATGGCAACATATTATCCATTAGGAGTATACAAAGATAAGGAGGCAACAAAGAATGACTAGTAGTGTTATTTTTGCCGGATTCGGTGGACAAGGTATTCTTTTCTCAGGAAAAGTATTAGCAACAGCTGGATTAGTAGAAGATAAGGAAATTAGCTGGTTGCCATCTTATGGACCAGAAATGAGAGGAGGTACAGCAAGCTGTAGCGTTATCATTTCAGATACTCCAATTGGTTCACCAATTATTGCAGAACCAAATGTAGTAATAGCAATGAATAGACCATCTTTAGATAAGTACATTGCTGTTGCAGAAAAGGATGCATATGTTTTCTATGATAGTTCATTAATCGATGAAGAAATCACAAGAAAAGATGTTAAAGCATTCCCAATCCCAGCAACACAAATGGCTAACGACAATGGAATCACTGGATTAGCTAATATGATTATGTTAGGAAAGATGGTAAAAGAAAGCGGGGCTGTTTCTTATGATTTAATCATGGAAGGCCTAAAGAAAGTTGTATCAGCAAAGCATGCAGATAAGTTAGAAAAGAACATTAAAGCATTAGATTTAGGATACAATTTCTAAACAAAAAGATAAGGAGAATTTAACTATGACAGAACAATTAAAAGAAATGGGTATGAGAATGGCAGATCTTCGTGAAGTTATGGGCTACACAGCAGTTGAAGTTGCTGAAAGACTTGGAATTTCAGAAGAAGAATATCGTGCTTATGAAAGTGGCGAGAAAGATTTCTCATTCAGCACAATGTACAATGTTGCTAAGATCTTTAATGTTGACGTAGTAACTTTGTTAAACGGAGACACAACTCCTCAACTAACAGGATGCGCGCTTGCTAGAAAAGGACAAGGTTTCAAGATTGTGAAAGATAACCAATATGACTATCGTCATTTAGCTTTTACTTTCAAAGATAAATTAGCTGACCCATTTATGGTAACTGTTCTTCCAAACCAAAGTGATTTAGTTTTACACTCTCACTCTGGTCAAGAATTCAACTACATTGTTGAAGGAACAATTAAATTCACCTTTGGAGATATGTCTTATGAGTTAGAAGAGGGAGATAGTGTATATTTCGACGCTTCTATTCCTCATAAGGAAGAACCTATGAAAGGTAAACCTGCTAGATTTATAGCAGTTGTAATCGAAAAATAAAGAACAAAAAAAATTAGGAGAACGTAATAATGACGATTTATGAAAAGTACATCGGAAGAACTAGAGATTCTTTCGAGAGTTTAAAGGACGCACAAGAGAATTACAAAATCTCGTATCCTGATAACTTTAACTTTGCATATGATGTTATTGATGAGTTAGGAACAACAAAACCTAACAAGTTAGCGATGATCTGGGTTTCAAACGAAGGAGAAGAGAAGAGATTCACTTTCAGAGATTTGAAGCTTTTATCTAACAAAGCAGCTAACTACTTTACATCTATAGGCATTGGTAAAGGGGATAGAGTGTTATTGGTATTGAAGAGAAGCTATCTATTCTGGGTTGGCCTTTTAGGCTTACACAAGATTGGAGCAATAGGAATTCAAGCTACACACATGTTAATGGCTAAAGATTATGTGTATAGATGCCAAGCAGCCGAGATTAAAGCAGTCATTATTACGGGCGACAGCGACGTCGTAGAAAGATTTGACGAAGGCGCCGATGCCTGCCCTACAGTTAGAATTAAGATTACAACAAAAGGAAAGCGCGCAAAAGGATGGTTAAACTTTGAAGATGGACTAGAACAAGCCAGCGACGAATGGGAAAGAATTAAAGATCAAAAAGCTACAGATACAATGCTATTAGCATTCACTTCTGGAACAAACGGATATCCAAAGATGGTTATTCATGATTTCACGTACCCATTAGGACACATTATAACAGGTGTATTTTGGCACCGTGTTGTAGACGGAGGATTACACTTCACAATTTCAGATACTGGTTGGTTGAAGGCTTTGTGGGGCAAATTCTACGGACAATGGTTTGGAGAAAGTGCAGTTCTTGTATACGACTTTGAAAAATTCCATGCAGCAGACATCTTGTCTAAGCTTGAACATTACAAAGTTACAACATTCTGTGTACCACCTACAATGTATAGACTACTTCTACAAGAAGATGTATCAAAGTACAATTTAAAGAGCTTAGTACATTGTAATGCAGCCGGCGAAGCGCTAAATCCAGAAATCTTTAATACATGGAAGGCAGCAACTGGTCTTGAAATTCACGAAGGTTTTGGTCAAACAGAAACAACTTGCGTGATAGCAACGCTAAAAGGATATGAATCTCCAGAATGTGGCTTCATCGGAAAGGCTACACCAGGATTTGATGTTCAAATTCTAAATGAAGATGGAATTCCTTGTATGCCAGGTGAAGTTGGCGAAATTTGTATCAGAGGTACACTTGATCAT
>CAMOQV010000039.1 GCA_946623205.1 uncultured Clostridia bacterium | reverse complement strand
TATTCATTATTTAGTAGCATATTATTATAATAATGTGTATAATTCTTTATGATTATTAAAGGAGAAACACTATGAACTATTCAGAATGCGTTGCATATATGCAAAATATGTCAAAGTTTGGAACAGTTTTAGGACTAGATACAATTAAAGCATTGTTGGCTAGACTAGACAACCCACAAAAAGGTTTAAAGTGTGTTCATGTTGCAGGAACGAACGGCAAAGGTTCAGTTTGTGCTTATTTAACAAAGATATTAACACTTGCAGGATATAAGGTTGGTACATTCAACTCTCCTGCAGTTTTTTCATATAATGAAAGATTCTTAATTAATGGCAAAGCCGTTTCTGATGAATTAGTTACAAAATACATTAATCGCGTAGCTCAAGAAAGAGATATTATGGAAAAGCAAGGTTCTAAGAACCTTCCTACTTCTTTTGAAATCGAAGTTGCTGCTGCGTTTTTAATGTTTAAAGAAGAAAAATGCGATATAGCTGTTGTTGAAACAGGTATGGGCGGAAGATTAGATGCAACTAACGTTATTGATCCTGAAGACAAATTATTATCTATAATTACATCAATTTCTTTTGATCATACAGAATACCTAGGAAATACTCTTCAAGCTATCGCTAAAGAAAAATTTGGGATCGTTACAAATACACTTATAACTTTTGAACAAAATCCAGAAGTTATGGAAGTATTTAATAAGGCTCCAAAACTTATTTTAACTAAAGAAGCAAAAATGTCTATTGCTACTCTATCTGGAATAGCATTTACATATAAGGGCCATTTCTATAGATTATCTATGCTAGGTGAACACCAAATCCAAAACGCTACTTTGGCTATAGAAGCTGCAAAGAAATTAAAGTGGCTAGGATATAACAAAATCACAAAAGATGTTATTCAAGAAGGCTTATATAAGACAAATTGGCCAGGAAGATTAGAAAAGTTCAAAGTTAACAATAAAATTGTTATTTTAGATGGCGCACATAATCCATCGGGAGCTAGAACTCTTCACGATGCAATTAAACTTCACTGCCCAAATACAAGCATTTCTTATGTGTTTGGAGCATTTAAAGATAAGGATATAAATGGCGTATTGTATGCAATGAGAGATTTATTATCTACAATGTATATTGCAAAGGCTCCAACAGATAGAGGTTTAGACGTAGATTCTTTAAAAACAATTTGCTCTAAATATTCAAATAATGTTATAACTAATGCAAGCATTAAACAAGCTCTTGAAAATGCACTAAAGGACGATAGCAAAGTTGTTGTTGTATTCGGATCTTTGAGCATTTTATCTGAGGCTTTAGAGACAATAAAAGAAAATGGATAAAAAAAGAATTGAAAACGCTATAAAAGAACTTCTAGAGGCAATCGGCGAAGATACAAATCGTGAAGGCCTTAAGGATACTCCTGCACGTGTTGCAAGAATGTATGAAGAAATATTAAGTGGCTATGAAGATGATGCAAAAACTCATCTTTCTAGAACATTCAGCGTAAAAACAAGTGATATCGTTTTAGAAAAAGACATCCTATTCTCTTCTATGTGCGAACATCACTTAATGCCATTTTTCGGAAAGATTCACATCGCATATATTCCAAACGAAAAAGTTGTAGGTTTATCTAAACTTGCAAGATGCGTTGAGACATATGCTAGACGTTTACAATTACAAGAACAATTAACTAACCAAATTTGCGAAGCTATTTACACTAACCTAAATGCTAAAGGTGTTATGGTAGTTTGCGAAGCAGAACATACTTGTATGACATGCCGTGGAGTGAGAAAAATGGGCTCTAAAACTGTTACATATTCAGTTATGGGCGAAATTAGCGAAAGCAAAAAAGCGGAGATTCTTGCTCTTATAAAACAATGATAATTAATAATAAGGAATTCAAATCTGGAACTCATGTAATGGCAATCATTAATTTGACTCCAGATTCTTTTTTTGCAAATTCAAGAACAAGAGTTGATACAGATTTAATGAGCCGTGTGAAATATGCTCTAGATAATGGTGCTGAAATTATAGATATAGGCGCTCAATCTACAAGACCTGGACACACTCCAGTTTCTGCAGACGAAGAAATTTCTAGATTATCTACATCTATAAAAGATATAAAAAAAGCTTTTCCTAATGCCCTTATATCTATAGATACTTACTATAGCAAAGTAGCCGAATTTGCTCTTGAACAAGGTGCTGATTTAATTAATGATATTTGGGGCCTTCAATATGATAATGGTGAAATGGCAAAAGTTATTGCTAAATATAACGCAGCTTGTTGCTTGATGCATAATGCAAATGAAGATAAATATGAATCTTTAATTGGAGATATTAAAAAGTTCCTTCAAAAAAGCGTGGATATTGCTCTTAATGCTGGCATCGATCAAAACAAAATTTGTTTGGATGGCGGTATTGGTTTTGCGAAGAATAAAGAAGAAAATTGGGAACTTTTAAATAATTATGATAAACTAAATTCACTAGGCTACCCACTACTTTTGGGAACTTCTAGAAAAAGAATGTTTGGTGGCGAACCTGAAGATAGATTAAAGCCAACTTTGGATTCTACTCTTCTTGCTTGCAAAATGGGCATAATGTTTGTTAGAGTCCACGATGTAAAAGAAAACAAGGAAGTTATAGATAAATTTAATGCAAACAACAATTGAAATTAAAAATCTTGAGATTATGGCAACACATGGTGTTTTGGATTCTGAAAAGAAAACAACTCAACCATTCGTATTTAATGCCACTTTATTTGTAAATTATTTACAAGCAGCAAAAGAAGATAATTTATCAAAGACAATTTCATATTGCGATGTAATGCAAGATATAAAAGACTTCACTACACAAAACTCTTTCAATTTAATTGAAACACTTGCATATAGATGCGCACTATTTTTAATAAAGAAATATCCAAGCATAGAAAAAATTACTTTAGCCGTTTCAAAACCAAAAGCACCTTTTGATATGACATTCGAAACTGTACAAACAAAAGTAACTTTATCTTGGCACAAGGTATATTTATCTTTGGGAAGCAATCTCGGAAGAAAGGAAGCCACTCTTAAGAAGGCCGTAAAGCTTCTAGGAGCCGAAGATGAGATAAATGTGAAGAAAGTCTCATCCTTCTATAAAAATCCTCCATATGGAGGCGTAGCGACCGAAGAATTCGTAAACATCGCAGTTGAAATAGATACTTTATTAAATCCATATGATTTATTAGACGTTATTCATAAGATTGAAAAAGCACTTGGAAGAAAAAGAACTGTTCGCTGGGGAAATAGAACTTGCGATATAGATATTATCTTCTATGACGATTTACATATGAAAGAAAAAGATTTAACAATTCCTCATAAGGATTATAAAAACAGAGATTTCGTATTAGTTCCGTTATCCGAAATCGCACCACACTTATGTTAAAAAGCTAAAGGGTCCAAATTAATGGACCCTTTTTGGTTATACGCACTTATTTTGTTTAGTTAAAAAAACTTACGATTGATTCAAAGAATGATTTAATAGCGTTAATGATTTTATCAAATACACTAACTTCTACAACATCTTCTTGTGCAAAAAATACGCCATATCTATTTACTAAAGATTTGATTTCATCTTTTGTGATTAAACCTTTTGCCATAGATATTTTTAGATATTGACCATTTACAGCTTCGAAAGCTTCTTGAGGAACTTCTACAACATCGCTGCAGAATTCTTCATATGTATATAATCCATATAAAGCAACATCTAAATCTTTCAAAGGAGCCTTTATCTTCATATTTTCAACTGTGAATATATTAGCAAATCCTTCTGTTGCTCCTGGCATAGAAAGCATACCATTTACATAAAGACATAATGTGTTTTTAGTAACTGGGCTGTATGTTGCTACATATTCATCATAGATATTTACATCAACTAACGTAACATTTTCGCTTCCCTTGTTGAATGTTTGACCAATATATTTATATGCATCTTCTCTTAAATATACATACTTTTGAGTTTCAACATTAAAGAATCCGTGCTCATCAATTACTTTAACTTGTGTTCCATCAGAGAATGTTAATTCAATGATTTCGTTTAAAGCTGCTTCTTCATGATCAATAAATAGGATTGGAGATGTAGAATATGCGCCCTTCTCCATATCCCAAACTAATAATTCTTCTTCACCTGTTAACTCTTCAACTGCTACCTTTGTTCCATCAGCAAGTGTTACTAATGTACCTTCAGCTACACATTTATAGTAATCTGTTGGAGCTGGTTCGCCTTCATAATAAATTGCATAAACTCTGTTACCTGTAGCTTCTGGCAATTGATTTATTCTTGTATATGCTGGCTCTGTAGCATTTTGATCGTAATCGAATCCCTTAAATACATCCTTGTCTAATCCTGTACGTACTGGTATTTTAAATCTTACTCCAGTATCATTTTGCGCATTGTGAATGTCTGTATCCATAAATGAATTTAGATAATAAGCTGTCTTTCTTTCCCAGAAATAATCTCCTTGATATGTATACTTTACAATCTCACAATTTGTAACATATGGATTGTTTGTTAAATTCCAATCTGGATCAAAACTTGCTGTATTATCTCCTTCAAAGAAAAGTACAACATTTGGATATTGTGCAAATGCATTAGCTTCAATATATCTAACTGTATTTGGGATAATTGCAGTTTCAACAGGAGCGTTTATAGTACTCGTATATAAACTTGCTCCGATTGCTACAACCTTCTTCCCATCCACTTCTCTTGGAATTACCATAGTAGCCATCCAGTGAACTGAATTGCCTACAAGCATAATTCCATCTTCATAATCTTCATAATACCAGTATTGAGAAGTATTTGCCACTGTAGAAACATTTGCATCCTCACTTACAAGTGTTTTTACAGGTGCGAAACTAAAACTTAAAACTAGTGCCAAAACTAGCACTAAAGAGATGGCAACTACGCCACCAATTAAATAACCTTTTTTCAACATTTTTCTAGTTCTTCCTTATATTTTTTTAATGCGTTCTAACCAATCGCAAATAGTCTAACACAATTAAAAAAACAAAAAAAGCACTTTTGTTAGTTTGCCTAACTAACTTTAAAAAATATTCCATATTTATCTTACTTTGGCTTAAAAGTGACTAAAAAATTTACTTATAAATTTAAAATCTTTTTTAGATAGATTCCAGTCTTACTCTTTTTAACACTAGCTACTTCTTCAGGTGTTCCTTGAGCAATGATTTCGCCGCCCTTGTCGCCACCTTCTGGGCCCAAATCTATGATATGGTCGGCAACCTTTATAACATCTAAATTATGCTCAATTACAACTACTGTATTTCCTGCTTCAACTAATCTTTGAAGAATCTTAATAAGCTTTCCTACATCGTAAGCATGAAGACCTGTTGTTGGCTCATCTAAGATATATAAAGTCTTTCCTGTACTTCTCTTTGAAAGCTCAGTTGCAAGTTTAACTCTTTGCGCTTCACCACCAGATAGCGTTGTTGCGCTTTGTCCAAGCTTTATATATCCTAAGCCTACATCTTGAAGAGTTTTAATCTTTGTATAAATTTGAGGATGATTCTTAAAGAATTCACAAGCCTCATCAATTGTCATATCTAAAACATCGTAAATGTTCTTTCCTTTATATCTAACCTCAAGCGTTTCTCTATTATATCTTTGGCCGTGGCAAACTTCACAAGGCACATAAACATCGTTTAAGAAATTCATTTCTATTTTAATAATTCCGTCGCCTTGACAGTTTTCACATCTACCACCAGATACATTAAATGAGAATCTGCCTGGTTGATATCCTCTAGATTTAGCATCTGGAGTTTGAGAGAACAATGTTCTAATTGGCGAGAATACGCCAGTATATGTAGCTGGATTTGAACGAGGTGTACGACCAATTGGTTGTTGATCAATATTAATTACCTTATCTATGTTTTCAAATCCTGTAATTTCATCACAATCATTATCTACATCAAACATACCATTTAAATAGTTTTCAGCAGCACCATTTAAAACTTCATTAATTAAACTGCTCTTACCAGATCCAGATACCCCAGTTATGACATTCATAACACCAAGTGGTATATCTACATCAATATGTTTTAGATTGTTCTTTCTTGCACCCTTTATAGATATAAAGTTACCATTTCCAACCTTTCTTTCTTTTGGCACAGGAATGTTTAACTTTCCTGCTAAAAATTGACCTGTATAGGATTTTTCGCACTTCATTAAATCTTCTGCCGTACCTTGAGCTACAACTTTTCCACCATGCACACCAGCGCCAGGACCTATATCTATAATCCAATCTGCCCTACGCATTGTGTCTTCATCGTGCTCTACAACTATCAATGTATTTCCTAAATCTCTTAAATTCTCAAGAGCTGATAAAAGTTTATCGTTATCCGATTGATGAAGCCCTATAGATGGTTCATCTAAAATATATAGAACGCCTGTTAATCCAGAACCAATTTGTGTTGCCAATCTAATTCTTTGGCTTTCACCGCCAGATAAAGTACCTGAAGCTCTAGAAAGCGTCAAATAGCCCAATCCTACATTCTTTAAGAAGTTTAGTCGTGCAAGTATCTCTTTGACGATTTGGGCGGCTATTATAGCTTCAGAACCCTGTAGGTCTATATGTTTGAAGAAGTCAAGAAGCTTGTCTACGCTCATATCACACATTTGAGCGATATTTAACCCTTTAACAGTTACAGCTAGTGTTTCTTTTTTCAATCTTGTTCCGTGGCATTCATCGCAAGGAACAAGTTTCATATATTTATCTAAAGTTGCCTTTACAAAATCTGATGTAGTTTCTTTATATCTCTTCATAATATTTGGAATAACACCAATATATTTTTTAGAAATTGATCCTTGCATCTTTTCTGATTTAAATTCAATATCTAACTTTTCATCAATGCCATATAAAATCTTATCTAAAAGTTCTTTTGGCATTTCGCGAACTGGAGTATCTAAAGAAAAATGCAATTTCTTACCAAGTTCCCTATATAGAGCCCATGGCATATTGCAAATATCCATCATCCAACCCGAAACGTTGAATGCGCCTTCGTTTATTGTTTTATCCCACTTAATTAATTTGTTTTTGTCTACTTCATTTGTATACCCAAGTCCAGTACATTTTGGACATGCACCATATGGTGAGTTAAATGAAAATGAACGTGGAGCCAATTCTTCAATAGAAATACCACAATCTGGGCAAGCATATTTTGTACTTAGAAGTTGTTTTTCGCCATTTATTTCAATTTCAACCATTCCCTCTGCTACATTTAATGCGTTTTCAAGAGAATCTGTTAATCTTCTTAATATGCCATCTTTAACAATTAATCTATCTACGACAATAGAGATTGTGTGCTTTATGTTTTTATCCAAAGATATCTCATCTTCAAATGTATAATCTATATCATCAATAACTACTCTTACATAGCCTTTTTTCTTGTAGTATTCAAGTTCTTTTTTATATTCGCCCTTTCTACCTCTTACAATAGGAGCTAAAATTCTAACCTTAGCACCTAGAGGTGCCTTCATTACTATGTCTGCAATTTGGTCAACTGTTTGATGTCTAATTT
Organism: uncultured Clostridia bacterium; assembly: GCA_946623205.1. GTDB lineage: Bacteria > Bacillota > Clostridia > Christensenellales > UBA3700 > UBA3700. Next base: position 2,450 of record CAMOQV010000039.1, on the reverse strand, counting down.
CTCTTCCGCAATTTGGGCAATGTGGTACACCAATCTTTGCAAACAATAATCTTAGATGGTCATATATTTCAGTAACTGTACCAACTGTTGAACGTGGATTTTTTGAGGTAGTTTTTTGATCAATTGAAATAGCTGGAGATAAACCTTCAATAAAATCTACATCTGGTTTATCCATTTGTCCCAAGAATTGACGAGCATATGATGACAAACTTTCAATGTATCTACGTTGCCCTTCAGCAAAGATAGTATCAAAGGCAAGCGAAGATTTACCAGAACCAGAAAGTCCTGTTACAACTACTAACTTATCTTTTGGAATAGTTAGCGAAATGTTTTTTAAATTATTAACTCTTGCGCCTTTAATCTTTATTTCGTTTGTCATTGTAATTCCTTATATATCTCTTTCAATTTCGAAATCTCATCTCTATAGTGAATAGCCATTTCAAAATCTAGATTTGCTGCGGCTAACTTCATAGAAGATTTTAATCTATCTAGCTCTAATTGTATATCCTTTTTAGACATTGAAGAAATGTCTTTATTAGATTTTTTAGAGATCTCAAGTGTGTTTTTAATCTCTTTAATAATTGTCTTTGGAGTAATTCCGTGCTCTTTATTGTATGCCATTTGAAGTTCACGACGACGATTTGTTTCATCGATTGCTCTTTTCATAGAATCTGTCATGACATCTGCATACATAATAACTTTAGCATCTGCATTTCTTGCTGCTCTTCCTATTGTTTGGATAAGTGCTGTGTCTGAACGCAAGAAACCTTCTTTATCTGCATCCAAAATCGCTACAAGTGTAACTTCTGGCATATCCAAACCTTCTCTTAAAAGGTTAATACCAACTAAGATATCAAAATCGCCTCTTCTTAATCCATTTACTAAATCTACACGCTCTAGCGTATCTACATCAGAGTGCATATATTTAACTTTGTAGTGTCTTTCTTTTAGATAGTCAGTTAAATCTTCCGCCATAACTTTTGTAAGCGTTGTTACTAATACCCTTCCTTTCTTTTCAAGTTGAATATTAATATTTGTCATCAAATCATCGATTTGACCTTCTATCTTATGTATCTCAACAATAGGATCTAAAAGTCCGGTTGGTCTTATTACTTGCTCAACAACCTGTCCAGCCTCAGATAATTCTTGTGGACCTGGAGTTGCAGATACACAAATCATTTGATGAACTCTTTCATCGAACTCTTCATATTTTAAAGGACGATTATCATAAGCTGATGGTAATCTAAATCCATAGTTTACTAAGTTAGTCTTTCTAGATAAATCCCCTCTATACATTGCGTGTATTTGAGGAAGAGTCATATGAGATTCGTCAATTAAAACTAAAAAGTCATCTGGGAAGAAATCCATTAATGTATATGGCGCTTGTCCAACCTCTCGTCCGTCAAAATATCTTGAATAGTTTTCAATACCAGAACAATACCCCATTTCTCTTATCATCTCAATATCATATGAAGTTCTTTCTTTGATTCTTTGAGCTTCAATAAACTTTTCTTCTTTTTTGAAACTTTCTACTTGTTCAAGCATATCTTTTTCAATTCTTTGAAGTGCTTCTTCTCTCTTATCTTTTTGAACAACATAGTGAGATGCTGGGAAAATATTTACGTGAGATAATGTGTTAATTGTCTTTCCAGAGACTATTTCAAACTCTTTTATACATTCAATTTCATCGCCAAAGAACTCAACACGTATGCCTTTTTTGTCTTCTTGTACTGGATAAATCTCTACAATATCTCCATTAACTCTAAATGTGGCTCTTTCGAATGCCATATCATTTCTAGTGTATTGAAGATCAACTAATTGATCTAAAAGCTCATCTCTATCCATCGTCATGCCTTCTCTTAAAGATATGGCCATTGAAAAATATTCAAGTGGAGCTCCAAGTCCGTAGATGCAAGACACGGATGCAACAACAATTACATCTCTGCCTTCGCATAATGCTGAAGTTGCTGAGTTTCTCAATCTATCTATTTCGTCATTGATTGCTAAATCCTTTTCGATATAGGTATCTGAAGATGGGATGTAAGCTTCTGGTTGATAATAATCGTAATATGAAACAAAATACTCAACTCTGTTATTGGGGAAGAATTCTCTAAATTCATTACAAAGTTGAGCAGCTAAAGTCTTATTGTGAGCAATGACCAATGTTGGTCTATTTGCCTTTTGAATAATGTTTGCCATAGTAAAAGTTTTACCAGAACCGGTAACACCCTTTAAAACTTGAGTGCGTAAACCATCGTTTAGGCCCTCTACTAGTTTGTCTATGGCTTGCGATTGATCACCGCAAGGTTGAAATTTAGAAACTAACTCAAACATATTCTTATGCAAATATTGCGGCTAAGATTCTAGATAAGATAAATGATGCTATAACACCTGAAACTGTTAGGATGATTTTCATCTTGATTTGTCTTTGCTCTGCAGCAATTTGTCTA
>CAMOQV010000038.1 GCA_946623205.1 uncultured Clostridia bacterium | reverse complement strand
CAGTTCCATCTTTCTTTACTTCGATGATTTCTGCATCAATCCAAGAATTTGTTTGCTTTGCTGTTTCAGTATTCTTTTTAGCTCTTGTATAAAGAGTAGATTTTACATCATCAAAATTGTATGAAGCAACATATGCTCTTTCATATTCATTATTTTTATATTTTTTATAGTACTCTGTGTTTGCATCAAATTCTGCAGTAGATGCAACCGAAGTATATGTCCAACCATGATATTGAAGTAAATCCAGATCTAACGCTAATTTGATTTGATACTCCGTATTGTCGTTAACGTTAAGGCCTAATTCAGCATCAACCTTAAGATCTTTCATGTCACCATCTTCAACGCTCTTTCGTAGTCCACTTACAATTGCATTTACAGCTTGCAATTCAACACTTCCTTGTTTTTCTGGATCTGAATTTCCTTGACCAATTGCAAAGAAATAATAATCTGGAATTTCTTCAGAACTATCGAAAGAATATTCATTGACATAATCGTTAGCAATTTCCATATCTTTTATGCTGCCGATTACAGGAACCCTAGATAAAGTCATTTTATATGATTCATGAACTGCGACATACTTAAAGAATCCGTTTTTATAAACCGCACATTCAAGTTCTAATTTTTTAAACTCAAGAGAATCTACTTGCATTCCCATGTTAGATTGTAGTTGATATTTGAAAACATTTATATAATCTGCAGTCGCTTTTGATACATCTAAAACTATTGTAAATTTATAGGAATCATCCAACTCTTCTACTTTTGCGTTATAGTTAGACATTGTATTCCTTGTAACAGAATAAGACCATAATTTTGTAAAATCTGTTGTATGATTACGCTCGTAATCACTCAAAGATGAATATGTCTCAATGTCATTAAATGAACACTTATTTTCATTTACAAAACGCACACTATGAGAATCACCATTTGCATCTTCAATTGATAACGCATTTTCTAATTGAACCTTATTTGCTTTCCTATAAAAAACAGTATTCCCAACTGTTGAATATTGTTCAAATACGTTTGCGATACCACTTGAAACGTAATATCCGTAATAATCACCATTATCTCTAACTTTTAATGTTTGTATACTTTGGTTAATTTTTATAGAAGAAATAGTAGTTTGAACTCCTCCTACGAATGTAGCACTTGCAGCATAATCTGCAGCATAGTAATTATCCATAGCAGCAAGCAACATTGCACCAGCTGACATATTCTTATTAATTCTTGTATTAGGAGTTGCGCTTGGAGCAGTTTCGCCCAATGTTCCAGTATAACCTGCAGCATAAGTTGGCTTTTCTTCTTCCTCTTCTTGCTCGCCTTCTCTATAGATGAAAATTATATATGTTATTGATTGTTGCGAATTAATAATACTTCTTGCAACTAAATAGAAATAATTATCTCCAATCTCTAGTGTAAGTTCTGTGACCAATATTTGTTGAGAACACTTTGCGTCTGAATACAATTCATATATATGATTTGTATCTATAGAAATTATTTTAGACACATCCATCGTTGATTCAGATGTTCTTGCCTTATAAACATTCCCCTGCTCAAGCTCAAAACCTTCTAATTTTAAGTCTAGTTCTTGGCCTTGATTATTGTTGTTTTTTAACGCATCACATGCGCCAAAGCATGCCATTATTGCAACAATTACAATAATAGTTAATATAACATAGAAATACTTCTTGTTAGCCATAAATATAACCCCTAATTAATGAAATAATTTAATCTAGAAAAACAAAGCAAGCAATATTATGTTTATTATAATACATATACTTTGTATATATCAATTGTTCAAGTGCAATAAAAGAAACGTCGGAGGAAATGATTCCCCCGACGCTCCTTTTGGTTATATATAAGTAGAACTAACTATAAGGCTATTTAATTTGGCCTGTTGCTAACTTAACGCACTCATATGCGCCGTTATAATGGCCTTCCTTCTTAAGCTCATCTATTCTGTCGCATAGATGGCAGAATAATTCTTTATCCTCAAGTAATTTATCAAACATAGCATTGATGCTTTCTTCTGTTGGGCATTCTGGAGTAGAATCACCACATTCTCTTCCATTAATAGCACCATACACTTCGTGTCCACCAATGTGTCTCATAAATACCTTTGGTATTGGATAGTATGCAAGTTCAGATGGCTTTGTTACTAACATATCTGAAACTGGCATTAGAAGGTTTGTAGAATATACTGCTTCAAATAGATTTTCATTGTAGATAGCATATATTCCCTTTACGTCTTTATTTCTAATATCTTTTGCAAAGTCTTTTAGTTTTGCATATTCATTGAAGAAGTTTGTTGTCTTCATATCGCCAATATCTTGTTGTAATTTTTCATAAACAGTCTTGTGGTCACCAAAGTTAATAATTAAAGCAACCTTTCCTGCATTTACATATGGGATTAAATGCTTAATCATAGCAAGATACATATCATATCCAGCACCAGCACCACCAACTGTCATCAAAATTCTCATTGGCTTATCATTTTTAGCTCTATCTCTTCTTAACTTATTATCTTCTTCAAGATTTACTAATAATTCGTGATCGATAAAACAACCAACCATCTTCAAATCTTTTTCTGGAATTCCCTTTAATGGAGTTTTTGCAAATCCATTTAGAGTCTTATATCCAAAGTATGCAAATGGAGTTTGAACTGTATGAATAGCACCTTCAGATAAGTGTAAGCCCATTGGCCAGTTATCTGGGATTGCGTTAACAACATTTGTCATACCTGCGTGAATAGCAGCTTGAGATGGCCATACGTGTGTTGCAATATATGGCATATCTTTTGGAATGTTTTTAAAGATAGGAACTAAAAGTTCAGAATTCTTTTGGTCTTTTGCATTATATGTGATCTTTTTAAATCCTTCACAATTTAGTGGTTCCCAAACTAATTTATTAAATAGTTTAGACTTTTGGCTGATTCTTGATGCTAAAGAGTACATATCGTTTTGCTCTCTAATCATCTTTGAGCCAGTAGCATCAAATGATGCTAAATCTAACCAATATGGCTTATATCCTAAAGCTTTAGCGCATGATGCCATAGCAATTGAAATTCTATAGTGGCCAAAGCCCATTCTAATATTTCCTACGATTAATCCTTTTGGATCAAATGCTTCTTGCTTATCTGCAAATACGATATTTGAGCCGTCAATGAAATCTAGTGTGTCGATAGCTTTAAATCCTAGCTTATAATCTGCTTTAGAATCGTCGCCATATTTTCTTATATATTTCTTTTTAGATTTTTCTGCACTCTTAATTGTTTTAGAGTCCATTGCATTTCCGAAAATTACACTACTCTTATCCATTATTTTTCCTCCTTAACGGCTTCATCTTTTGTTTCTTCAGAAGTTGCTTCTACTGTAGCTTCGCCTGGATCTTTTTCTGCTTCAATAGCAACCATGAAATCCTTATCTGTCTCTTTAGCAATAATCTTCATAATCTTCTTTTCTTTATAGAAGAATAGGACAACTGCACCAAGTATACAGAACACGATAGCAGTAATAGCAACCCAAGTCATACCTAATTTTGTTGCTGTAATATCATTTGAAGAAGCATCTTGTGTTGCCCCGATGATAGCTAATGATGTAAATAATAACATTGCTAGTGATTGACCAAACTTCATTGCAAATGTTCTTGCAGCGAAGAACATACCTTCTCTGTTTTCACCAGTAACAATACCTTCTGCCTCAGCAATATCTGCAACGATTGATTGTGGGATAATTCCTAGTAATGCCATTGGGAATGCAGCAATAATAACGATTAACACACCAAATACATAAGCAATAGCTGTGCCACCGATAGCTGGGATATTACATAATGCTGTAATTACATATGCACAAGCAAGTCCTAAGAATCCTGCAATAACTAACTTCTTCTTACCAAACTTCTTAACAAGCTTTGTAACGAATGGATAGAAGCATGCAGATAGAACTGTCATACCGCCTAAGAAATACATTGTAAATGATTCATCGATTTGCATAGATACCTTTACGAAGAATGGTAAACCTGTTTGGAACAATGTTAAACCTACCCAGTACATGATATCTGAGCCAACGAATACGTCGAAGTCTTTATTCTTAAATGTTGCAGCTAAAGACTTGAACATATTTGCATTTGATGGAACTGTATCAACGAAATCTCTTTCTTTTAATAAGAATGTTGGAAGCAACATACAAACAGCAGCAATAGCAGCTAAGATGATAAACATAATTCTATAACTCATTGCAAATGATGCGCCCATTCCTCTTAATACGCCTGCAAATACGAAAGGTGTATAAGCAAGTAATGTACCACCAAAGAATGTTAAAGAAATAGCAGTAGAAATTGCCATTCTATCTTCTTGAGTCTTACCGAATTCTGAAATCAAAGCATTGTATGGTGTACAATACATTGTCATAAACAAATAGAATAAAATTACGAATACAGAAATCCAAACAATATTTAATGCAGAAATTTCATTAACTGGAGCCCAGAACAATAGTACTGTTACTATTGCTAATGGGATTGCTGAATATTGCATAAATGGAATTCTTCTACCACGTTTATTTTTACTTCTATCTGAAAGCGAAGCAATAAGTGGATCGGTTACAGCATCGAAGATTCTAGATAGCGCTGTAATCAAACCAAGAATAGTTAAAAATCCCCCGATTACTAAACCTGGATGAATAAACTGTGTTGCGCCAGCTTCAATATCTGTAGTTGTTGGCAAATAGAATGTTACCAACCATGCACCAATAATACCGCTTAGTGTTGACCATCCTAATTGGCCTAAAGCAAATATCCAAATTTGCTTTTTAGTTAATCTCTTGCCTGTTGTTTTAGTCTCTTCCATAACGTTCTCCTTATCATATAATTTATTTTTTCAAGTTGTTTAAGAACAATTTGATAAGTGTCTCTATTTCTTCATTTGAGTATTTAACATCTTGCTTTAATACCTTTGCATCAGAAGCAAGCTTTTTGCATAATTCCAATATTGCATGTGTTGTAGAAAAATAGAATAGCTCAATATTCTCTACCTCTTTTATAGAACCATCTTTAATACCTAAAGAGTATGCAAAATTGAAATCATCAAAGAATGTCTTAATGCCATTTTCATATGCATCTAAATCTGTTGTTTGTTCAGATATGTATAAATCAAATTCTGCTAAGAAATTGTAATAATCTCTATGAACTTTAAATATATTATAAAAGCTCATATAAAAAGCTTCTATTTTATCAAATCCTGTTGTGAATTGAGATTGGTGGAAATACCCTTTAGATACTTCACCAAAAATTGACATAGCAACCGCAAGCACAATATTTTGCTTCTTTGCAAAATGTCTATAGATAGTCGCTTCCCCAACGCCTACCTCTTTTGCAATATCTTTTATTGTTACTGCTTGGATTCCTTTTTGGAAAAATAATTTTTGCGCAACTTCAACAATGTAATTTAACTTTGCCTCTTTAATACTCATAATTAATTCCCTCTTGTGATAGACTGTATATCAAAATGATAGTCGGTCTATCATTTCTATTATAAAAAATATCCCATGCTATGTCAACACGGGATTATAAAATTTTACACAACTAAAAATTACAATACTGATTTTATATTATTTAGCGCACGTAGAAGTATCGCTTTTGGACAGGCTATATTAATACGGATATAACCGCTTCCGCCTGCTCCAAACACATAGCCATCATCAACCCAAACTTTAGCGTCAATGTTTATAAGGTTATGTAATTGTCTATCTGTTAGGCCAAGGTTTCTACAGTCAATCCACAAAAGATATGTGCCTTGAGGTTCTACTAAAGATAAATCTTTTAAATTCTCATTTATATAATCTCTAACGAAATCCAAATTAGATTTTAAATAAGCTTTCAATTCTTTTAGCCATCCATCTCCATATTCATAAGCTGCTTGGCAAGCAACTATTCCCATAACATTAGATTGGCTATAACCTACCTTATCCATCTCAAGTTTATATAATCTTCTTACATTATCATTTGGAATATAGATATTTGAAATATGTAATCCTGCTAAATTAAATGTTTTTGTAGGAGCTGTACAAACAATAAAGTTATCATCTCTGCCTTGTTTTATTTTAGCAAATGGTATATGTTTAAATCCTTCGTATGTGAAATCTGCATGGATCTCATCTGAGATAACAAAGACATTATGCTTTTCACAAATATCTGCAATCTTTTCAAGTTCTTCTTTTGTCCAAACTCTGCCTACTGGATTATGAGGATTACAGAGAACAAATAGCTTAACATCGTTATCGATAATCTTTTGTTCAAAATCCTTAAAATCTATTTCATAATGACCATTAACATTTTGAAGTTCATTTACAACTAACTTTCTATTGTTTACTCTAATTGTTTCTTCAAATGGATAATATACTGGTTGTGAGATAAGGACGGCATCGTTTTCTTTTGTTAAAGCTCTTATTGTTGCTGCTATTGCAAATACAACACCACAAGCTAAAACTACTTTAGATGTATCAATATCCCAATCATGCTTATCTTTAAACCATTTGCTCAAAGCGCTAAAGTAATCATTTAATGGTTCAGAATATCCAAAGACACCATGGTTGGCTTTTTGAACTAATGCATTCTTTACTGCATCTACTGTAGCAAAGTCCATATCTGCTACCCAAAGAGGAATAACATCTGCCGGTCTTTTGCGTTGAATAGCAAAATCAAATTTCAAACTATTAGTATTATATCTATTAATTATCTCGTCAAAGTTATACTTCATATTCAAATGCCTGTTTTAGATCTTCTATTAAATCGTCTATGTTTTCTATTCCAACAGATATACGTAAGAATCTGTCATTTATGCCCTTTGCTTCTAATATGTCATGAGGCACATCTGCGTGTGTTTGTTTCTTGGGAAATGTTATTAAACTCTCTACTCCACCTAAGCTTTCTGCGTATTGAAATACCTTTACATGTTGCAAAATTCGCGATACATATTGACTTTCTTTCAATTCAAATGAAATCATTCCACCATTTCCTGTTGTTTGCTTTTTCGTTACTGCATAGTCTTTGTTATCTTCAAATCCAACATAATATACCCTATTTACTTTTGGATTTGCTCTTAACCATAAAGCTACAACTTTTGCATTCTCGCTTATTCTATCCATTCTTAAAGGAAGGGTCTTTATACCTCTTTCGATCAAGAAAGAATCAAATGGAGCTAAACAGGCGCCTACCGTTTTATATAGATATGCTAGTCTTTCATCTAAATCGCTATTTTTAACAACAGCAAATCCAGATAAAGCATCGTTGTGCCCGCCTAAGAATTTTGTTCCGCTATGTATAACGACATCAGCCCCCAAAGATAATGGCTTTTGGTAATAAGGTGTTAAGAATGTATTGTCTACATAGAATAACAAATTATTATCCTTTGCTATCTTTGCTATCTCGCTAATATCTGTTACATGCATCAATGGATTTGATGGAGTTTCAATATAGATAGCTTTTGTATCTTTTCTTATTTTGCTTTTTACAAGTTCTAAATCGGAAGTGTCTATAAAATCAAACTCATATCCATACGATAATGCATCGTTTGAGAATAATCTAATGCTTCCTCCATATAGATCATCTGACGCAATAATATGAGCTGGTGGCTTAATTAATTTGATTGCCGTAGTAATGGCAGCCATCCCGCTTGAAAAAGCATATGCACTATATCCTCCCTCAAGCTTGGCTACTAGATTTTCTAGGTGGCTTCTCGTTGGATTAGCCAACCTAGAATAACTGTATTTTGATGTATCTTCAATACCTTCATGGACGAATGTGGATGTTTGGTATATTGGTGTAGTCAAACACCCATATTCGTTTCTTTTTTCGCTTGAGTGTAAACAGAGAGTCTCTATTTTCATTTATTCACCCTATTTCTTGATTGAATCAAATACTGCTGCTGTGTTTGTTTTGTATTCTGCAAAGTCTTCTTCTGAAGATCTTCCAAATACTAACATCTTTTCTAAGCTCTTAATAATTGGAGCTGCGCTCTCACCTTCTTTATGATCCTTGTTGTATGAGAAGAAGAATGGTACTTGTAATCTATTTACAGAGATTGTTTCTTCGCCTACAGTGTAAGAAATCTTAACTGGTGGTGTTTGTTGATCATTTAGAGTAACGATGTTTGTTAAGTAGTTAGTAATGATGTTTGCATATAGAGGTGTTAATGTCTTATTGTTTTCACGGATGTGAGCATCAGCATATCTATTAGCACTTGTAGATGTTGTCCAGTACTTTCTTGCATATCCACCATCAAGCTTTGTATCGAATGTATATACTGTTACGTTGTTTTGAATAGCATAGTCATTTACGATATCAATGATAGCTTGAGTATTTCCGCACCATGTACCAGCAAATAGGATAATGTAATCTCCTTCTTGTTGTAATAGCCAGTTGAATTGTCTATAGTTCAAAACTTGGTAATTAATTTGCTTATCTGCAGCGAAGATTTCTCTACCAGATTTTTCGTTGTATGCTTGACGAATGTATTGAGCATCTGAGTATGTAGATAATTGAACATTGTTATCTTTGATGTAATCAAATACTCTCTTTAAACGAGCTTTATATTCATCTGTGATGTAGTTTTTAGATGTTACATACTTACCATTTGCATCTTTCTTAAATGTGCCATCTTCGTTCTTTTCGTATGTTGTTGTATAAACACCTTGATCGTCTCTATCAACCATCTCTTCGAATCCTGTTACGATTGGATACTTCTTTCCTTCTTCAGCTTGTGCAGATACAACTGTCTTTGTTTGTAAATCATATGCACTTCTTGTTGTGTTGTCTTTGTTGTATAAGAACAAGAATGGAACTTGAACTTTAGCTACATTAACAACTTCACCATTAGCGTTTGTATAATTTACTGAACTTGCAGAACCTTCTTTGTATTCAACCCAATCTGTTAAGTTAGTTAAATATCTTGAAACAAGTTCACCATATAGGTGGTTGTATTCTTGACCCGCATTCTTTGTTGTTCCTTCAGATGGATTTGTAACTCTTACGTGTGTTGAAGATGTTTCTCCATCTAGATAGAAGTCAAAGTTGTAGATCTTTGTGATACCATATTGATGAGCAAATTGGTTGATGTATGTTGCTGCAGCACGTGTGTTGTGGCACCAGCTTCCACCTAAAAGAATTAGATAGTTACCTTCTTGTTGTAATAGATAAATCAATTCTTCGTATGTTACTGCATCGAATACGATGTCTTTGTTTTCAAATGTATCTACACCGTTTTGTCTTGATGTATCAGCATTTGACTTTGCATTATAATCGTTATAGAAAAATTCTTGTTCTGTTGTTGCTACAAATGTATCTTCTTCATTTGGCTTATCGCAACCTACGAACGCGAACACGTTAACTGCAACGACTAATATAGCAAGTATTGATACTAATGTTGTAATTTTTGTTGTTGTTCTCATTTTTATATATCTCCTTAAATTATATTTTTCTTTAGCAAATTTCTGGTTCTTCAGCAGCGCCACCTTGTGATCCTGAATTGTCTGCTGTAGCTCCCGCATTGTATCTAGATTCTAAAGATGTAAATGTTGCATAGTTAGAAATTATTGAATAATCCTTATTTGCAAAATATGCATCGATAGTTTCTCTTATTGTTTTTAATTCGGCTTTGATTTCATCTTCGCTAGCGCCAGATAAGTACTTATTGTTTACGTCTCTAATTGCTGCTTCTGAATATGCTGCCTTTGCTTTTTGTAGATTCTCTTCACCTACATTTTTGTTTACTGATGTAAATGTTGTTGTTGCTCCTAATGTGCTTTGGAATTGATCAAATTTGTATTGTGCATCATCAATCTTTTCCTTGCTCTTTTCGCTATATCCAACTACGCCGATGTTTTCAATAGCTTGCTTTGCATTGCTATATGTGATGGTAGAAGTTGTGATTACTAGTATCAATGCCAAAAACGCAATTGCTGCAACGACTATGAAATATATTTTCCCTTTAGATAGCTTCTCCATCTACGATACCTCCTTGTTCTTGGTCTTTCTTTTTCTCTTCAAATATTTGTCTATCCAAAAGCCCTGATTGGCTTGCTACGACGGTTGCGGATACTGATGCTGTTGTTACATTATCTAAAGTTCTTACCATGTCAGAAATTGTGTTTATTGGCATTAACAAGATAACTGCAGCTACTGGAAGATCTAATATCCCGAATAACCCGATTGCTGTTACAACTGCTATTCCTGGAACGCCTGCACTACCTAGTGACATTACTAAAGCTAAAATTGCTAATACTATGTAGTTGCCAACTCCCCATTGTGCACCAGTCGCATTCACAAAGAAGATAGCTAGCAATACTG
>CAMOQV010000037.1 GCA_946623205.1 uncultured Clostridia bacterium | reverse complement strand
AGGTTGGTGGGTTAGATAAGGTTATCAACGAAGATGCACAAAACATCTCTGGAGGTCAAAAGCAAAGATTAGCTCTGGCAATTAATCTTGTTTCTAATAAGAACATATATGTATTTGATGAAGCCACAAGCAATATCGATATAGAAAGCGAAGCAATTATAATGCAAAACATTAAAGAGCTATCTAATAAAAAGACTGTTATTGTTGTTTCGCATAGATTAAAGAATGTAGAAAATGCCGATGTAATTTATTATGTCGAAAAAGGAAAGATACTAGAAACAGGCAATCATCAAGAATTAATGTCAAAATGCGGAGGATATGCGAAATTATATAACACACAAATTCAATTAGAGGAGGGCTATAGAAATGCGTAATAACTTAAGAAGAAGTGGCGCTAAAATTATGGCAAGTTTAATTACTTTGCTTGGCTCTCTATCTTGGATAATGTTGTTTGCTGTCATTAATGGATCTTTGGGTCAATTGCTAGCATTGGGTGTTGTGTTATTTGGCGCTATTGGTGTAGCAAAAGCAATTGGCGGAATAATATTAATGCCATATTGGGCAATTATTCTATGCGCAATTATCTGTGGCGTTTTAAGAGGTGCCTTAAGATATGTTGAACAGTATTCAAATCACTACATTGCATTTAAGTTGCTTGCAACTTTAAGAAATAAGATTTTTGGCGCTTTGAGAGTGCTATGTCCAGCAAAGTTAGAAACTAAGAAAAAGGGAAGCATAATCGCTATGATTACTGCAGATATAGAAACTCTTGAAGTTTTCTATGCACATACAATATCACCAATTTGCATAGCTTTAGTTGTATCTTTATCTGTAATTATATTCGTAGCTATTTATGCTAATTGGATTCTTGCATTATGTGCTTTGTGCGCATATTTAGTTGTAGGTTTTGTTGTACCATTAATTGCGTCAAAATCATTGAAAGAATCTGGCGTTAGATATAGAAAAGAATTTGCTTCATTTAATGCATATTTTTTGGATTCTATTAAAGGTATTAAAGATATCGTTTTAAATAATGCAGGAAAAGAAAGAACAAACGAAGTAAATAGAAGATCAGATGTTTTACTTGAAGAAACTAAGAACATGAAGCATGAGAGCGCTAAAGCCTCAGCATTTACAGAACTTTGCGTTTCAATGTCTATTTTAGTAACACTGCTAATTGGCGTTATGTTGGTCGTAAATGGAGCTTTAGATGGTTATAAGATGATTATAGCTATAGTATGTATATTTGGAAGCTTTGGCCCAGTTATTGCAATTGCTAATTTGCCATCAAATTTGACAAACACATTCGCAAGCGGCGATAGGGTTTTAGATTTATTGAGCGAAGAGCCGGTTGTTCGCGACATAGATAATAAAAACGATATTGATTTTAATAAGTTAGAAGTTAATAATTTAGCTTTTTCTTACAATCAAAATGAAAAGGTTTTAAAAGATATTACATTTAATGCTAAAAAGGGCGAAATAGTAGGCATAGTGGGAGAGAGCGGATGCGGTAAATCAACCATATTAAAATTGCTATTACGTTTTTGGGCAAAAGATCAAGGTACTATTAATTATAACGATATAGACATTGAGAACATAAATACAGAATCTTTACATAAAAATGTAACTATGGTATCTCAATCAACATATCTATTTAACGAAACAATTAAAGAAAATCTATTAATTGCAAAGCCTGATGCAACAGATGAAGAAATTATCAATGCATGTAAGGCAGCATCTATACATACATTTATTTCATCGCTTCCTCAACAATATGACACATTAATTAATACTATGAGCGAAAACATTTCAGCCGGCGAAAAGCAAAGAATAGGACTTGCTAGAGCATTTTTAAGTGGAAGTGAATTAATTTTATTAGATGAGCCAACAAGCAATGTGGATAGTATTAACGAAGGAATAATTTTAAAGGCACTAAAAGACATCAAAGGGCAAAAGAGCATTATTTTGGTTTCTCATAGAGAATCAACGATGGCTATTGCCGATAGAGTATATAAAGTAACAAATGGACAAATGAAGGAGATTGAAAATGCAAAACGAACAAGATGACATTACTCAATTACTTGAAAATTCTAAAGGGAATTATCAAGAAGAAACAAAAGCGGAATCAACGCAATTACAACCTCGTATTCAAATCTTTAAGAAGTTTGCAATTAAAGATATTGTATTTTTAGCCATTATGGCAGCATGTATGTTGGTAACGGGTGGAATTATGCCACTTGTTGTTCATGTTCCTGTATTTGGAATTATTCAATTAGCATTAGCCTTACAATTTTCTATATTCCCAACAATAGGATTGATGAAAGTTAGAAAGGTTGGATCAGTTTTCTTTATGTCATTATGTTGTGGAATATTCTTTGCTTTTATGTATCTACCAATGTTTGTATGCATAATGATTTGTGCTGTAGTTACAGAATTAATAAATATTATTATATTTAGAGGATATGAAAAAGATATTGCAGTTGCAGTATCTGGTGCAATATATTTCCCATTCACATTGCCACTATTATATGTATATTACAATTTCTTATATACATTTAATGGGCAAGAGGGCGAGGCTGTAAATGCATTTATAGGAGCAAATGCTGGTGCTGCAATCGGTATTAGTGCTGCCGTAATAGCAATATCTGTATTAGGTGCATTCGTTGGATACATTGTCTCTAAAGAATTAATTAGAGTAGGTGTAATGAAAAAATAATGGCCTTCTTTAAGAAAAAAGAACATATAAACCCGTTAATGGCGATGTTTGTAGGCGTAACGATTTTAATCGTTGGGCTTATCTTTGCTAAGACTTATGCTGCGTCATATTTTCTTTCGGGGGCTTATGTTTTGTTGATTGGATTTGGCTATTATAAATCTTGTATAAGAATTTTGCCTGCATTTATTATTTTATCTGCAATATTCTTCCTAGCTTTTTACTATGGTAAAAACTCACTTATAGCTGGAGTTACAATGGTGAATAGATTAGGAGCAATATTTGTAGGTTTAATTCCTGGTATGAACATCGAACCAATTTGCATGACAAGATCATTAAATCAATTAAAAGTTCCACGAGCAATTACACTTGGCATGCTAATAACAATATCTTTTATGCCATTGTTGAGGGAAGAAATAGCAAGAATTAGAGAAGCTATGAAAACTCGTGGCGCAGGCAATATATTAAATCCAAAGGTATTTTACAGGGCCTTTATTATCCCATTTGTTATTAGGCTCGTAAATATATCAGATACTCTTGCATTATCTATAGAAACAAGAGGATTTTCTATTGAATCAAATAATGCTACAACTTATAAAAAAGAAACTATAAATGTTGTCGATGTAACATTGTTGCTTTTAGTTATAGTAGGTGTTGTTCTTTTGGCGGTGTTTAAATGAGAGCGGTTGAATTAAATAACATTTCTTTCAAATACAACGAAAAGGCCATCATATTTAAAGATGCATCATTTTTCGTAGATTATGGTGAAGTAGTATTAGTATCTGGACATTCCGGAGAAGGTAAAAGCACACTCATGTCAATTATTAGTGGTATTATTCCAAATGTAAATTATGGCGAGATTTCAGGAGATGTTTTAATCCAAGGCGAAAACATTAAAGATAAAAAGCTTAATTATGTATGTAGAAAAGTCGGAATAGTGCTTCAAAATGCAGATTCGCAAATTATTAATAAATATGTAGAAGATGAAATAGTATTTGCTTGTGAAAATATAGCTATGCCACAAGATAAGATGCAAAAACAAATAAACATTGTTTGTAACTTGTTGAAATTGAATCCTAAAGATAAAACCAGAAGCCTTTCTGGCGGTCAAAAACAAAAATTGATTACTGCATCAACTTTGGCAATGGGCCAAAAGATTTTAATCTTAGATGAGCCTTTAGCGAATTTGGATAAAGATGGCGCTAAAAAACTAATGGATGTATTAAAGTCACTTGCAAAAAGCGGATATGCAATCATTATAGTTGAGCATAGATTGGATGTTGTAATGCCATATGTGGATAGAGTTTACCATGTTGGTAATAAAAACATAGAACTAATTGATGACAAGGAAAAGTATTTGTTGTCTCAAATAAAAAAGGTGGAAGTTAATACAAATATTGTTGATACAAAAGAATTAATCTTTAGATTAGATAATGTTGGTTGCAAAATTAAAGAAAAAGAGATATTAAAGAATATTTCTTTTGATATTCAAAAAGGCTCAAGAGTTGTACTGCTTGGAGAAAATGGAGTTGGCAAAACAACGCTTATTAGAATTATATCTAGATTGCAAAAAGCAACTGAGGGAAAAGTATCTCAATATATAGATGAAAAATTTGATAAAAAACTATATAGCAAAAGACAGTGGTTTAAAAAGGTAGGTATTGTATATCAAAATCCAGATTATCAATTGTTTATGCCAACAGTTAGAAAAGAAATTGCATTTGGAGTGAAGGATAATAAAGAGATAGATGACATATTGGAGATGTTTAATTTAAAGGAATTTGAAAATACTCATCCTCAATCATTATCTGAAGGCCAAAAGAGAAGATTAACAATAGCTGCGGTTGCAGGCTATAAGCCAGATGTATTAGTGCTAGACGAACCTACGGTTGGGCAGGATTATAAAGTTTTGCAAGAGATGGTAGCGATTCTTAATAGGTTACATGAAACAACCAAAAATACAATGATTACTATAACACATGATGCAAGATGTGCTAAGGCGCTTTGTGATAGAGCAATTATTCTTAAGAAAAACGGAGAGGTATTTGTTGGAGGCCCTGAGGACGTAGATAGATATTTTGGCAATTAAATATTATATTTAATAACAGCTATTATTGTGTTACAATAGTTGTATGAATATACTTCAAATTATTAATTCAAAAAAGAAAGGAAAAGAGTTAACTAAAGATCAAATAGATTTTTGGATTAAGGGCGTTATGAGTGGTGAGATAGAGGACTATCAAACATCAGCGCTTTTAATGGCAATATGCTTAGTTGGCTTTTCTGAAGAAGAAACATTTAATCTAACAAACGCTATTATAGATAGCGGTATTAGAGTAGATTTATCTGAGTTTTATGATTTATCAGTAGATAAGCATTCATCTGGTGGGGTTGGAGATTCAACTACATTTATCGTAGCTCCAATATTTGCAGCACTTGGATATAAGTGTGCAAAGGCTTCAGGTAGAGGACTTGGCCATACTGGTGGTACTTTAGATAAATTAGAATCAATTCCAGGATTCCATATTAATCTAGATAAAGATCAGTTTAAAGAACAAGTTCAAAAGATTGGTATCGCTGTTATTTCTCAATCTAAGGACATGTGTCCAGCAGATAAAAGATTATATACACTACGTGACGTTACAGAAACTGTAGATAATGTAGGATTAATTGCATCATCAATTATGTCTAAAAAGTTAGCATCAGGCGTTAAGAATATCGTTTTAGATGTTAAGTGCGGACGTGGTGCATTTATGAAAGATCTAGATTCAGCTAAGGCTCTTGCGGCAGAAATGGTTAAAATCGGCAAAAAAGCAGGCAAGAATGTTGTAGCTGTTGTAACTAATATGGATTATCCATTAGATGAATTCGTTGGAAACTCACTAGAAGTGTATGGCGCTTTGAATGTTTTGCAAGGTGCTAGAAATAATCTATATGAAGTTGCAATAACACTTTGTTCTGAACTTTTATCTTCAATGGGAGTAGAAAATGCTAGAGCTAAATGCGATAGCGTTCTAAATTCAGGACTTGCTCTTGCAAAATTCAAAGAGATGATAAAAGCTCAAGGCGGGGATTTAAAGTTCTTGAATAAAGAACATTTGTTAAATGCTAAGTCAATTGTTGATGTTAAAGCACAAGAAGATGGCTATATAGATGATATTGACCCAATGGGCATTGCTGGATGCGTAATGCTTCTTGGCGGTGGTAGATTGAAAAAGACTGACGTTATTGATTTATATTGTGGTGTGGAAACTAAAGTACACATAGGTGATTCTGTTAAGAAGGGAGATGTAATAGCAACTATTTATTCTAAAGAGAAAAATGTTGCTGCTGAAAATAAAGTACTTGAGGCTATAAAGATTGGACAAGATATCCCATCTAAACCTCAAATGATATTAGCGATTCAAAAATAGGAGTTAGTTTATGGAAAAGGCAAAAGTATATTTTTCAAAAGAAATTTCACCAGAAAAAGTACTTGAAATGTATAAAAAGTTAGGAGTTAATCTTCCTGGTAAATTAGCAGTAAAGGTTCATTCAGGGGAAGAAGGAAACCAAAACTTCTTAAGACCAGAGTTTTGGAAACCAGTTATAGATGAATTACATGGAACTGTAGTTGAATGTAACACTGCATATCCTGGCGCAAGAAATACAACTAAAAAGCATACTAAACTTATGGAAAAGCATGGCTGGAGCAAATGCTTTGATGTAGATATTATGGATTCAGAAGGTCCAGATGTTGATTTGCCAATTGAAAATGGTAAGCATCTAAAGAAAAATAGAGTCGGAAAGCATTTGTTAGATTACGATTCTTTATTGGTTCTATCTCATTTTAAAGGACACCCAATGGGCGGATATGGCGGTGCATTAAAGCAATTATCTATTGGATGTGCGTCATCAGCAGGTAAGTGTTGGATTCACTCAGGCGGAAGAACACATCGTCAAGTAGTGGTTTGGATGATGACGGCACCTCAAGAAGTATTCTTGGAATGTATGGCAGAAGCTGCAGGAACAGTTGTAAAACAATTTGAAGGGAAATGCGCATTCATTAATGTTATGTGCAATATGTCTGTAGATTGCGATTGTTGTTCAACAGCAGAAGATCCTTGCATGAAAGATATTGGTATATTAGCA
This sequence comes from uncultured Clostridia bacterium, assembly GCA_946623205.1. Classification (GTDB taxonomy): domain Bacteria; phylum Bacillota; class Clostridia; order Christensenellales; family UBA3700; genus UBA3700. The sequence goes on along the minus strand of CAMOQV010000037.1, from coordinate 3,735 downwards.
TCAACAGATCCAATAGCAATTGATCAAGCTTGTTTGGATTTAGTATATAAATCTAAAGATCCAGGTAGAGACCATTTAATAAAAAGAATTGAATCAAGAAAAGGAGTTCATACAATTGAAGCTGCCGATATGTTAGGATACGGCACAAGAGAATATGATTTAATCGAGATTTAATTCGGTATAAAAGAGGGGGTTCTAATGGACGATATAAATAATGGAGAAATCTATAGCACAAATAATTTTGAGGAAGTTGAAAGAGGAAACGATAGACGCGAACAGCGTAGAGATCCTATTGTAGAGCCTAGTAGACCTAGGAGACAAGAAAAGAAGCGTCCAAAGATTGACTGGAAATCGAAAAAGGTTCGCTATAGCTTTTTAGCAGGAGGAATAGCATTTGTTATATTATTTGTTAGTTTAATGTGCTTTTTCTTCGTCTCTGTTGAGTTAAATGTAACGAATGCAAAAAAAACCGTATTAACAGCGATTTCTAATACAGTAAATCTAGAGACACTTACAATGAGCGCAGAGATAAATGAGGTTTCTTCTGAAAAAAGCACAAACACTTCGATAGTTACTTCATTTAAATCAAATGGCGATTTATATATGAAAATAGATACTAAGCAAGACGATGAAAATAATAGCTTTTCTCTTACTTACTTTTGTGAAGATGATAAAACATGCTATGCAGAAGCCAATTACGTGGATGAAGGCAAGAAAAAGGCAGATAAAACTGTCAACAAGTATTCTGATGAGGAGTTTTTAGAAAAGAAAGAATCTTTTATTTCCGTGATAAGAAAAATGATTTTAGATGGGATTCCAAGTTTAAATTACTCTCAAATAGCTTACAAGAAAGGCCCTAAGACCACTGTTGTAATTGATGTTGATGAGAAAATGAATACTACGCAAAACGTGAAAATAGTTGAGGTTGGCGTTAGTGGTAAGATTTTGAATAGCATAAAATCAATTGTTGAAGAAAATGGTGTAATAACTACATCTGATGTAAAAATCAGCAAGAGATATAAAAAATATAATTTAAATAGGGCATCTTATGCTGGGGCTTCGAAATTTGAGTCTACATATTTGGGTTCATATCCCCAATCACGAGTTGTAGATTCGGCAACGATATCAAAATTAAATGGACAGTTCGCATTAACTCCAACTAAAACACAAGATTATGGATGGACCGCATATGCGTATTATCAAAATAATAATAGTGTTAATTATATGTGGTATAAAGACATAACATATAAAAATGAAAAATATAGAGGGGTTTATTTAAGTTCTTATAGGCCTCCGAAAGTTAGTGATAGTACTATTACCTCAGTAAGTAATTCTTATCAGGAAGCTAATGGTTATGCGTTAAATACCGTTTATTGGTTTAAATTTGAACCAATTAAGTGGAGAATAATACATAAAGAGGGCGGGAAATCATTATTGTTGTCAGACAAGATAATTGACTCGCAATGCTATTGCACAATTTATAATTCTACAGCGTTCGTGCATAATGGCGGTACTGGATATTCAAATAACTATCAATTGTCTGATATTAGAAAATGGTTAAATGCTGATTTCTATAATCGAGCATTTGATTCTAACGAAAAAACATCAATTAAAACAATGACAATAAATAATACAGAACTATCAACTGGTTATACTTCCAATATGTATACATGTGACAATACTTATGATGCTGTGTTTGCGCTTTCTCGTGCGGAGGTAGGTTTGTATTTGTCTGGAGGTGATGATGGCTTTGCTAGCGGAACGGATTATGCAAAAATACAAGGTTTATATGTTAATGAGCAAACAAATACAAGCAAATGGGGGCTTCGTTCGCCACGAGGTGATAGCCCTATAGGAATACAAGGTGTGAACTATATGACGAATATATATACACTTTATGAGGTAAATGACACTTCTATTGGTGTAAGACCGGCAATATGGATTTAGGTGAAAATATGAAAAAACTATCGATAATTATAGCAATACTCTTGATATTAACTATTTGCTTATGTGCTTGTTCTGCTGAAGATATAGCAAAAAATATAGCAGATAAGGTTGTGCCTGAAGATAAAAAGCCACAACCAAAACCAGATGAAGAACAACAACAAGAAGAAGGTCAACAGCAAGAAGGTGGCGAGCAAGAAGGCTCTGAAGATGGGGATGAAAATGGCGAAGGCGAGGAAGAAGGTAGCGAATACCTTCCTAAAGAAATAGACGATCAAACTGATTATGGACCACAAAACAAGAGTTTGACAGAAGAACAATTCTATGCCGCTTTTGACTATGCTACAAACTTTAAAAATTGCACAATAACAGTGATAAACACTCTTCAATCACCTGGCGTTGAGAATAATGTAGTAAGAGACTCTTCGCTTTATAAGTATGTAATTAACGAAACAGCTTTAATGCAATATAGACAAGATGATGAAGGCAACCTTTTGCCCGTAGAATATATTTGTATAAAAAATGGACAGTTATTAAGATATGAATATGTTAATGATTTCGAAACAAATGGATATATGTGGAAAGAAGAATACGAACCAGAAGAAACTGAAGAAGTCGATTTACGTGATTGGATACCAACTACAGTTGGGTCGTTAATATATGGAGCGAAAGATCCTACAAGTGAAGATTGTTATTATAAATACGAAGATTTTAGATATAACGAAGGATCAGATTTGTACACAACAAATAAAAGTGAAACCGCTTTTACTCAAATTAATGTAATGATGCAATTGTCTATAAAAGGCGGTAAATTGGTATATATTAACGAGCTTAATGTTGGCATTTGGGGAACCACTACAGATTTAATGTATTCCCAAGATGAATATTCAATAGATTATACTTCGCAAGTAATTGATGTTCCAGCAGAGCTAGCGGCGTTAATACCATAAAGAATAATGGCAAATAAATATTTCTCCCAGGGTGACCTGGGAGATTATTTATCTAAAGATAATTAATTATTCCTTTGGTGTTTCTCCTTGTAAAGGAGCTTCTTGAGTTTCTACAGGAGCTACATCTTCTACTTGTGGTTTATCAAACTTCTTTATAGCGAACTTTCCATATCCGTGAATGATAGGAGATAGTGGCTTATAAACTAGAACTGTTATTAAAGCTACTGCTAAACCTTTAACCATTGTGAATGGAAGATTGAATACTAATAAAGATAATTCAATTGAATCTACCCAACCAAGTATAGCTTGATACATACCAAGAATAACTTCTTTTGGCATGAAGTTATAATAGAATGGATAAGTAATCCATAGATTGATTGGATAAGATGCTAAGCCCATAATTATTGCTCCTGCAAAGCACGCGATGATAGCGAACTTTCTATTATGATGATATTTATATATCATACCAGCAGGGAATACTAGAGCAGCACCAATTAGGAAGTTTGCAAGTTCGCCAACACCAGAAGTGGTTGTTATACTCAAGTGAATTAGATTTTTAATAAAGCATACAAGTACACCGGCAGTAGGGCCAAGCGCAAAAGATGCAATCAAAGCAGGTAGCTCTGAAAAATCCATTTTAACAAATGATGGTATAACGGCTGGGATTGCAAAATCCAAAAACATTAATCCAAATGAAATTGCTGAAAAAATTGCAACTAAAGTTAAATAACGTGATTTTGATACTTTCATACTATTCCTTTCCTATCCAGACTTTCACTGTCGGTACTAGAATCTCACTAGATCGGCGTCGTTTGGTGCGACGTTTGCGGACTTTAACCGC
>CAMOQV010000036.1 GCA_946623205.1 uncultured Clostridia bacterium | reverse complement strand
AAAAGAATTAGTTACAGATAAAAAACCAGCAGAAAAGAAATAAATTTTATAGCTTATATAATCGCTCTTTTTGTTAGCGCAAAGAGGGCGATTTTTTTTATTGTGGCACTTTTGTTGCGCTTGCATATGTATATTAGAAATATAAGTAATTATCATAAGGGGGCATTATGAAAACTACACAGAAAATCAAAATTTTAGCAAATAACAAAGTCGCAGTTTTATTAGCGATTCTTTTGTTGGCAACTTTATTGGTGAGTTTAATTTATGTTTCAAACACGTTTAGCAATGCAGAATTAGCACATGCTAGTACAGGGACTGGAACAGCAAGTGATCCTTTCCTTGTTTCAACGAGGGCTGATTTAGAAGCCATAAGTAGTGGCTTAGATAAGTGTTACAAGCTTACTAAGGATATATATTTAGGAGGGTCTTCTAGTCCTTGGGCCCCAATCGATGGGCAGTTTACAGGGACATTAGATGGCGATGGACACAAAATAACAGGCTTATACGTATCTAGTACATCTAATCAACAAGGTTTATTCAGATATATACAAGGCGGAACCGTTATGAACTTAACTGTTGAGGGTTCTGTTACTACCACAGGAAAAGAAGTAGGAGGCATTGCAGGAAGATGTGAAGGTGCACATATTATATCCTGCCAAAATAATGTAAATATTTCTGGTAATTATTATCTTGGAGGAATTTGCGGTTATTCAGTAGATAGCGTGATTGAAAAGTGTTTTAATACTGGAAACATTTTAGCTACAAATGGCTCTAATGCTGAGGCAGGAGGTATTGCAGGATTCTTTTATAAAGGTAGTTCAAGCGCTTCAATAACTAACTGCTATAATATCGGAAACGTTTCATCTTCGGGAAATACAGGGGATCGTTTTATAGGTGGAATTGCAGGGGATGTATCAGGAAACGCAAGTATAACATATTGCCATAATATGGGATCGTTAATCGGTACCACTTCAGATAATGCAGGATACATCATAGGCGCTATCTTTAGTGGTAGCACAGAAACGCTTACTAATAACTATTATTTAGGAAAAGGTACAGCAATTAATGGCGTTGGTAAAATTAATAATGCTGTACAAACTGCGGATGTAGCAGGTAGATTTGAAACACTTAGCGAATCAGAATTTGCTGTTCAAGCAAAATTTAACACTTGGGATTTTATAAACACATGGGAAATGAGAACAATTGGTTCTAAAACATATCCTATGTTTAAAGATTATTCAAATAATCTTGTTGTTAGATATGACGACATTTCGTGTACAGGAGGCACATTTGAAAGTAACACTAATCTAACAACATCATCTAGTTACACACTAGATAATGGTGATTTAAAATTTACAATTGAAAACAATTATTCGATTACAATTAGAATAGCTCTAACATCTACTTATGATTATCATCTAGCAGAGTTTATGCTTAAATCTCAAGGAGCTGGAATTAATGTTTCTTATGAATACGATGCATATGAATCTTCTCCTGTTGAAATTGGAGCATCTAATGATTATCAAGATGTTCCTGTTTATTTAAACAATAAAGGCACAAATAAGTACGCTGGTTTAAGTATTAAATTTAAAAATGTATCAGGAGAAAGCAGAGACCTATATATCAAGTCAATTGATACATATTGGATTGGTAATCCTTATGAAATTACCATCGTTGCAGAAGGTGCAACAGATCCAGGCGCAGGAAAATTCTATGCTGCATATGGTTTAGGATATTTTAGAGATGCACAATTAAAAGAACGAGTTGAAAGTGGCTACGGAACAGATGGAGTGTTTGTTCAAATGCCAAAGAAAACAGGATATAGACTTGTAAACACATGCACTCAACTAAACGATGGCGATGCTATTTTGGGCACAAACGGAAGTTTGATGAGTGCTGTTTCTGGGAATTATAGGTATTTCACAGGAGATTCAAATGTATATGCCTATTTCCAAATACATACAGGCCCTATATATCTATATCCAAATGGTGGCGCATTTGCAGATAACGAAGAGAGACACAAATTAGGTGAAGGCGATATAGATTGGGGAACAACGCTTCCAACGATTTCAGAATTGCCAACTAAAGAAGGATATAACTTTATCGGGTTCTACGATGCAGAAGAAGGCGGAACAAAATATATCGGAGCAGATGGTGTATGCGTTAAAACTTGGGATAAGGAAAGAGGTGGATGGTCAACATATTTGTATGCTCAATATGAAGCTCAAACTCCAGACCCAGAACCAACTCCAACACCAACACCTACTCCAACACCTACTCCAACACCAGATCCAGAGCCAACTCCAGCTCCTACTCCAAAGAATGTTGTAGAGGATAAGGATAGTGGCGTTAAGGTTGAAACATCAGATGGAACAGAAATCCCAGATACAATAACTCTAAGAGTTGTTGTAAAAGCGGAAGTTACAAAGGTAGATGGAAAAGTTGATCCAGCTAAGGTTCAAGAAAAGATCGGTGCTAAAGAATTAATCGCTAAGGTATATGATGTTAAGTTAATTCAAAAAGTTGGCGATGTAGAAACTGAAATTCAACCATCAGACATTAAAGATGGTATGAAGATTAAAGTTGAAATGGAATTAGAAAAGGGCATTAAGACTAAAGGCTTAAGAGTTTTACACGTTCATAATGATGGAACAATTGATGAAATCAATAATGTTGCATTAAATGGAAGAGTAGCAACAGTTGAAGTAGCAAGCTTATCTGAATTTGTAATCGTTACACAAGCTAATCATGGATTCTGTATTGGTTGGGTAGCATTCATCTTTGCAATGCTTGCATTAATATTTGCAATTATATATGTGCTTGTAAGATTCCATATCTTAAATATGTTAAATGATAAATTAGATTTATTAACATATATTGGATTAGGATTATCTGCATGCGTATTAATATTTGCAATTATTGCTATTTGCTTGCACGTTTGCGCTGCATCAATTATTTCAATAATTATTGCTGCAATCATATGCTGTGCATATACATATTTCTTCGCATTAGATAGAGGAGATATTGGCAAAGGCAGATTAAGCAAAAATGCATCTGAAAAAGAAAATGAGCCTCAAGATCCATATGTTGAAGCTCAAGATGTAAAATAGACTTGTTATTAAAAGCATATTATAGTGGTTTCGATTTTTTATCGGAGCCACTATTTTTAATTAGTATTAAAAAAACGCAAAATGTGTCTATTATAGCCATATTTTATGTTAAAAATGTCAAAAATTTGAATTAAATAATATGCGCGCATAAAATAAAATTAGATCAAATTGGTTTGGTCTTATCTATTGTGGCATTTTTGTTGCAGTTGAAATTGTATATTGTAAAGTAGAGAAATATTGCATAGGGGTGTGCTATGAATCTAAAATCTAAAAGCTTAAGAATTTGTGTCATGCTATTAATTGCTCTTGCAATTATGTGTGCCATTTTATTTATTTCAATTGGAAATACTACACTAAACAATGTAACGTACGCAGCAGATTATAGTAGAGATGTTGGATCGTTTGTAAAAGGTGAAGATAATTCTATTACTGCAACTTTCACGGTAACAGATAGTGATCTTGATATGAGAGGCTGGATGTTATGCTTATTAAATGACGAACCAAGTGTAGATAGCAATAGTAAACTTATAGATTCAAACAACTTGCACCCATATTTATTAGATAATTGTAAGCATTATTTCTTTGTTGAAGAAGAACAAGCTACAGGGGATATAACTGTTACATGGTCTCAAAATTCGGTTGATCAAAAATATAATTGGTCAGCAAACAATTTAATTGACGAGGGTGCCATAGGCCATAGATTATGCGATTTGATTTTAGCGCAAGATTGGCATTTAGTTTTGGCTCCTAGACATTTTAATAGTAGTTGGTACGGAAGCGATATAGGAGCGGGCAAAGATGGCTATTGGGAAAATGCCGATTTCTATGTTGGAAAAGCATCGTCAGTATTTAGCGAAGGCATTGTATCAGCTTCAGCTACAGGCTGCGAAGTTTCATACGATGGGGAAGCGCATGGTATTGAAGTAAGCGTTACAAATCCATCAAGTGGTTATACTATTCAATATGGTACACAAAGTGGTAATTATGATTCGGAAGAAATCACATACATTGATGCAGGAACATATACGATTTATTATCGTGTTATTGCTCCAAATATGATTGGTGCTACGGGCTCTGCTGTTGTTGTTATAAACAAAGTTGATGCAGCCGTTGATTTAGCCCCAACACCAAAAGAATTAGAATATACAGGTGGAGAGCAAGTTTTAGTAAACGAAGGTAGCGCAAGTGGCGGTACTATGCAATATAAATTGGAAGGTGGGGAATATAGCGAAGAGCTTCCTTTAGCAAAAAAAGCTGGAACACATACGATTTATTATAAAGTTGTTGGAGATAAGAACCACAACGATACTTTAGAGAATAGTATATCTACTGTAATTCAACCAAATTTGGGCAATTTAATTTCAGAAGCAACGAATTATTATGATTCAATTAAAGATGTTTATCAAGATGTTGCTAGTGCTTTAAATACAGCAATTGAGTCAGCTCAAGACGTTTATGAAGAAACTGAAGATGTAGATCAATTAGCAGAAGCATTTAATGCGTTATTGGACGCTATGGGCGATGCTAACGTAGGCGTTGTAGAAGCCAAAATTGACGCAATAGGAACTATTTTATATACAGATGAAACAAAAGCGTTAATCAGTGAGGCAAGAAGCGCATATACGGCATTAGATGACGAACTAAAATCATCAGTTTCAAATTTCTCAACTTTAACTTATGCAGAAAGTACATATAGAGGTGTAGATATTGTTGTTATTCAAACAAATGAAACGATTTTAGAATCTTCAGATACGCAAACATTTAGAAACGCGGTTAATGCAGTTAGAGTTGCATATGACAATTTAAGCGAATATCAAAAATCAATTTATCCAGATGCGTCTTTGAAAGTATTAGTTGATGATGAAAAAGCAATTGAAGTTATGGATGCTATTAACGAAGTCGGTGCGATTAGAAAAACCTCTGAATGTATAGCGCTATTAGATACAGCATTAACAAAATATAATGCATTAGATGAAGATCAAAAAACATTAGTTAAAAATATAGATAAATTACCAGAAGAGGGATATATAGATTTTAAGGTTTTATTCTGGAGTGATAAAAAGGATGTTGCGCTAAGCGCAAATGTTTGGAAATTAGCAATAGTTGAGGAATTGAAATATATTCATGAAATGTTCCCTGTTGTAAAGGTTACAGTTGTTGAAAAGAATGACGATTTTACATTAGATATAAAAGACTTAATCGATGTTGATATGATAGTCATCGCTTTTTATGGCTTTGACAAATATAATTTATCTTCAGATATAGACACTCAAGCAAATGCAGACATCTTAAAAATATTCCTAGATAATGGCGGAAGAATTATGATGTTTGGCGAGAGAAATGTTGAATCTAATGAAGGTAATGCTATCTTAGGTGGGCTTGCTCAAAAAATGGGCGGTGGCTTTGAGATGGCCACAGAAAATTATGGTGGACTAGATTTTACAATTAATCCAAACTATGCAGACACACTTGCAAAGGACATTGCCTTTGTAACGGGAACAACAGATTATGTAAATTTGTATCCTCATTATATGCCTAGCATTATAGGAGGAGAAACTACTGATTATATCTTTAAAGGCGGCGATAATTGCGACTTTGTTGTTAACCAAGCAATAGGCATTGGTAATATTACAGTTATTTCCGATACCAATTTATTATTTAATGGTGGATATTGGGAAGGTAATATAGATTGGTATAGCGAGAATGGATTTGAGGGAGGAAACCATGACTTCAATAAAATGATGGTTCGTTTCTTCTATAATTCATTAATTGATTCTTCTTCTAATTTGGCAGAACACGAAACTATATACGATTTATGGGTTGGAGATGTACATGCAACTAGTTTGAAAAACGCTGGAGATGGTTGGATATATGATGCTTCAACAAATACTTTGACACTTGAAAATTATACATATAACAAAGAGGGCAGTAGGGCCTTTGCGTATGATGTTTTAGGATGTATTTATTATGGTGGGGATGAGACTTTAAAACTTGTAGTTTTAGGTGAAAACAATATAACAATTACAGGCACATTGATAGGTGAAAGAATAATTGGTATTTTTGTAGAGTATGCGCGCCTTGAGATATCAGGTAATGGAACACTAAATATTCAATTAACATATGAATCTCAAGACGAGAGCGAACTCCCTTATTCTAGTTCTGGAATTTTTTGTTATTATGACATAACTATAAATGATGCAAATATTACAATTAAAACCACAAAATCGCGAAATAGCGAGGGCATATATGCAGATGGAGATTTAATTGTAAATAACGCCTCTTTAGATATCACAGTAGCTGATAGTATGACATCCTTTAATGCAGGTATATATGTTGAGAATTACATTATTGTTAACAATAGCACAATTATCTCAAGAGCCGGAAATACAAAAGACGTGTCTGATTATGGATCAATGAGTGCTGGTATTATAGGATCATTAGTGCTAAATAGTGGTAGAGTTGAAGCATACGGCAAAGAGAGCGAAATAAGTTGTGGTATTTATCTTAGATCAGATGATGATTTAAGACTTGAAATAAATGGCGGCACTTTAATAGCAAAAGCGAGCGATATCGTGCACGATGCAAGCGATGGCGTAATATATTATGCCTACGCAGTTGATATGCCAATTGGTGCAAATGTAGAGTATGTGGAAATATCTGGAGGGTCTTATGCCGCATATACAAGTGCTCTAAATGAAGTTTTAGGATATGGATGGCTAGATGTCGAAGGTACACAAGGCGGTCAAGTGATTCCTTTAAATGCAGGGGATAGTATAGAAGATTACAAAAAAATAATCTTCCCATATGTTGAGCCAACTCCAGAGCCAGGTCCAACTCCAGGCCCAACACCAGGCCCAGAGCCAGAACCGACTCCAACTCCAGAACCAACTCCTTCAAGCAAAAGGGTAGATGAAAATACTGGCGTATCGATAGAAACATCTGATGGAACAGAGATTCCTCAAGATATTGTATTAAAGGTCGTTTTAAAGGCAGATGTTGCAACGATTGAGGGAAAAGTTGATCCAGCTAAGATTCAAGCTATGCTTTTGAAAAACGAAGCCGTATATAAGGTTTACGATATCAAGCTTATAAAGACGGAAGGTGGCATTGAAAAAGAAGTTCAACCATCAGATATTAAAGATGGTATGAAAATAAAAGTTCAAATTGAGTTGCCAAAAGATGTTAAGTTAAAGGGCTTAAGAATTTTACATATCCATAATGATGGAAGTATTGACAATATAAATAACGTAGCATTAAATGGAAGGAAGGCAATTATTGAAGTTGCAAGTTTATCTGAATTTGTAATTATTCATAATGCTTCTCATGGTTTCTGTGTTGGTTGGGTAGTGTTTATCTTTGCAATGCTAGAACTATTGGGTACAGGCTTGTATTTATTAATAAGATTCCATTTATTAGATAACTTGATGGCAAAATTAAAAATAGATAACGTGGATATTAAAAAACTAGTACTAATTTGTCTTTGCGTTTCTTTAGCATTATTTATCTTTGCATTAATTGCATTATGTTTCCACGTTTGTGCTATATCAATTGTATCGCTTGTATTAACTATATTAATGTTAGGTGCATTTATCTATTTTGTTGTAAAAGACAGAAATATAAATCAAGATAATGTTAAAGAAATTAAAGAAGATAAAATAGAAGCTCAAGATGTCGAGCAATAAAGAAATTTTAGATTATTTTAGTGGTTTCGATTTATGAGCTTAAGTCCAACTTTTGGGGTTAAGCTCACTTTGAAAACAAATATCAATTAACTAGTATTACAATTCCAAATAGTGTTGTTTCGATAGGAGATTATTCTTTCAAAGGGTGTAGATATTTAGTGACTGTGGAAATGTCTTCAAATGTAATAGAAATAGGCAAAGACGCTTTTTACGAATGTAGTAACTTAACTAGTATTAATTTGCCTTCGAGTGTAAGGAAAATTTCTTATGAGGCGTTTAAGTATTGCTATTCATTAGAAAGTATCGTTATTTCAGAAGGCGTTCAGCTAATTGATTCTAGTGCTTTTGAAACCTGTACAAAACTTAAGAATATAGTTTTGCCTGCTTCGCTTGAAAGTATAGGCGGATATTTTATAGCAAATACAAAAATTAGTGAAATTACATATAATGGAACAATTGCGCAATGGCGCTCCGTATCAAAATTTGGCTCATATAAGGTAGGAGTTTATTCTGTTGTAGTTCATTGTGTAGACGGAGATGCAGAATTGTAAGCTACGCCAGTATCGGCTTGTTGTTGAGTGTTTTGGGTTGCTTCGAATATAATATAACTAGAATAGATACTAATTAATTGCATCATAGACGCCAGTTTCCTCGATTGGTTGTCTAGTTACACCAAACGGTTTAGTATCTACAAATTACAGGAGGGGGATACTATGAAAAGTATCATTAAGATTTTTATTTGCATAACTTTAGTTTCGTTATGCGTTTTATCATTATTTGTAGCGTGCACACAACCAACAGAAGAAACAACTACAGTAGAAATTGTAGATATGGTAGGTGATACAGTTGTTGTGCCAAAGAATCCAACAAAAGTAGCTTGTGTTTCTAGAACGTCATATGATTTATTAGTTGCATTTGGATTAACTGATAGTATTGACGGGGCATATGGTAAGAATCTTACAAATCCATGGGCATCAGTTTTATATCCAGCAAGTGCTAATCATTATCAATACGAATACTCACCAAGTTATGAATTGTTGTTGTCTAGAGGTGTAGATTTAGTTCTATGTCCAGAAAAGAAAATGGCAGAAGGATATAGAGAACATGGAATTACTGCTATAACAATTAGTTTATATGGTAATCCAACTTTTGATGATTCAGTAAATTTTATTGCAGATATGGCGACAAAGATTTGGACAAATGAAGCGGTAAAGCAAAATGCAACAGAGTGGAAGACAAATCTACAAACTACAATTGCTGACATTCAAAGTAAAATACCAGCTTCAGAAAATAAGCCAAAGTTGTTTTATGTAAGAGGAGACAAAGATAAGGGTATTAACTATACAGATACAAAAGGCTCTTTTGTTGAGTATGCATATAGAACACTTGGATTTAATTGTATGAGTGCTAATTTGGATTATAATGGCACATCTCCATCTGCTGAATCTATTTGCGAATTTAATCCAGATGTATTTGTAATGGGCGGTGTATATCAAAATAAACATGTAAATGATATTAAAACAACAGCGCCATATACAACATTGGCTGCAGTTGCAAATAACAAGATTTATACAATCCCTATGGGATTTACTCAAATGGAACAAATAAACGCGTTTACAGCTGAATTTTTCTGTGATCAAGCAAATAAGTTGTATCCAGGTATCTTCAACTATGATGTAAAAACAATGATGAAAAATGACATCAAAAAGTATTTTGGTACAGATGTTACGGATCAACAAATAGATTATATGTTGGCAGGATTATCTCCAACAGGAGGAAATCTATACTAATATGAACAAAAAGACAGCGATATATCTATCTTGTTCATTAGGCTTATTTGCTATCGTATTTTGTGTAGCACTAATGGTAGGGCGATATCCTATGGCTTTATCAGATTTCTTTAAGTGTATATTTAGCTCAGATTCGGCTTATAATACGCAAAGAAGTATAATCCTTAACCTTAGACTTCCAAGAACTTTAATGGCGTGTTTTGTGGGTATAGGGCTATCTGTTTCTGGGTTGTTATATCAAGAGATATTCCATAATAAATTAACATCTCCAGATTTATTGGGTGTTAGTAGTGGCGCTTCCGTTGGCGCTGCTATAGCCATCCTTTTAGGATTGTCTTCTGTATTTATAAGCGTATTTGCATTTGTTATGGGTGTAGCGACTATTATGATAACAATGATAGTGGCTAGATTATTCAAGAATAATAATTCTTCTGTAACATTGATATTGGCTGGTATTATTGTTGGCGGATTTATGTCAGCAATGTTGTCGCTAGTAAAGTATTTTGCAGATCCAACGACAACATTGGCTTCAATAACATATTGGTTAATGGGTTCTTTTCAAAATGCTAAGATGTCTGAAGTATATATAATGTTTCCTGTAATATTGGCTAGTTGTATATCATTATTATTAATGTCTTGGAGAATAAATATTATTGCTTTGGGAAGAGAAGAAGCTCAAACAAAGGGATTAAATTATAAAGCTTATAGAATATCTATTATTGCTATTGCCACATTGCTAACAGCTTTATCTGTAGCCTTTTGTGGAACAATTAGTTGGATAGGTTTAGTAGTTCCTCATATTGTTAGATTGATAGTAGGTAGAGATACAAGAAAGACAATACCATTATGTATGACTTTTGGTGCTATATTTATGATTCTAGTAGATATTTTCTCAAGAACATTTACAGATGCTGAAATACCATTAAGCGCAATTACAGGATTGTTTGGAACAATTATATTTGTAATTATTCTTATTTATAGAAGAAAGGAGGTTTACTATGATAACAATTAAAGACCAT
>CAMOQV010000035.1 GCA_946623205.1 uncultured Clostridia bacterium | reverse complement strand
GGTGGCACAGTAGAGGTACTATAATGTGGCAAAGATTAATTAACGCATTCAGCGACAGGGAAATTAGAATCAAAATCTTTATATCTTTAGGATTACTATTGATCTTTAGATTAGGTTGCTATGTCCCAGTTCCAGGAATCCAATATGACGTTATTCAAGAAATTGCTAAAGAAAATACATTACTAGGATTAATGAGTTTAATGAGCGGTGGTGCACTTCAATACGGTACATTGTTTGCACTAGGTGTATTACCATTCATTAACAGCTACATCATTATGCAATTGTTAACACTAGTTATTCCAAAACTTGATCAATTGTCTAAGCAAGGCGACGAAGGACGTGAAAAAGTTACAATGATCACTCGTTATGTTGCTATATTCTTAGCATTGATTCAAGGTATTGGTATCGTTGTTACATATCATAATAGTGGCGTATTAGAAACAGAAACACTATTTGGAGAAAATACAGAATGGTTCACAGGTGCATTCATCATCATCATGTTAACAGCAGGTTCTTGCTTTGTTATGTGGTTAAGTGAAAGAATCACTGAATACGGAATTACTAATGGTACATCATTAATAATCTTCGTTGGTATCATTGCTACATTTGGTCAAGCTTTAATTACAGCTTTTGGCTTAGTTTCAGATCAACCAAATATTTTGTGGAACATCTTTGGATATTTATTAATCATCATCCTATTATTCGCACTTATCGTTTATATGGATGGCGGTGAAAGAAGAATCAAAGTTA
Source organism: uncultured Clostridia bacterium (assembly GCA_946623205.1). GTDB lineage: Bacteria > Bacillota > Clostridia > Christensenellales > UBA3700 > UBA3700. Next base: position 10,170 of record CAMOQV010000035.1, on the reverse strand, counting down.
ACTATGCAAAGATGGTAAGAGGAAATAAGATGTATGGTGGACAATCTACATATATTCCTTTGAAGATTACAAGCGGCGGTGTTATGCCAATTATCTTCGCATCAGCATTTATGATGTTCCCAACAATGATCGTATCTTTCTTAGATCCATCAAGTGATTTATACATGTTCTATTACACATATTTATATGCAACAGGTACATGGTCAGGAAATGCTTGGGTAGGAAATATCGTTTATTATTTATTCATGTTTATTTTCGTTATTTTCTTCTCATATTTCTATGCACAAATCCAATTCAATCCACAAGATGTTGCTAGAAACTTACAACAATACGGTGGAACAATCCAAGGTATAAGAGCAGGAAGACCTACTGTAGAATATCTACAAAAGGTTAATAACAGAATTACATTGTTCGGCGCTCTATTCTTATCATTTATCGCTATCATCCCAGCTTTATTATTCAACTGGATCGGTGGAGATATCGGTTTAAGAAGTGCGTTCTCAGCAACAGGTATGTTAATCGTAGTTTCTGTAGCTTTGGAATTGGATAAACAATTAGAAGCACAATATATGTCAAAGCACTATAAAGGATTCTTAAAATAATGAAAAAATTAAGTTTAGTATTCTTAGGAGCTCCAGGTGCAGGTAAGGGCACTCAAGCAACTAAAATATGTGAAAAGTATAACATCCCTCATATATCTACTGGTGATATATTGAGAGCAAACATCAAAGCAGGTACACCTCTTGGATTACAAGCAAAAGCTATAATCGATAAGGGACAACTTGTTTCAGATGAGATTGTTATCGGCTTAATCAAAGATAGACTAGCTCAAGATGATTGTCAAAAGGGATACCTACTAGATGGGTTCCCTAGAACAATCGAGCAAGCAGTTGCCTTAGATTCTTTTGAAAACGTTTCAATGGCTATTAACATCGCAGTTAACGAAGATGAAGTAGTAGAAAGAATCGCAGGAAGAAGAATGTGTGCTTGTGGGGAAAGTTACCATATCTCAACATACAGCAAAGATACATGCGCTAAGTGTGGTGGAAAGTTGTATCAAAGAGATGATGATAAGCCGGAAACAGTAAAGGCTAGATTGGATGTTTATAACAAGCAAACGGCTCCATTAATTGATTACTATGATGCTAAGAAAGTATTATACACAGTTGATGGATCTAAGGACATTCAAGAAGTATTTGCAGATATAGTGAAGGTAATCGATGATAACAATTAAGACTCCAGATGAAATTGAATTAATGCGTAAGGCAAACCAAATAGATAGAGATACTCTATTAATGCTAGAAGAACATATCAAGCCAGGCATTACTACAAAGGAGTTAGATAAGTTAGCTTACGATTATATAACTAAATGTAATGCGAAGCCATCGTTCTTAGGATACAATGGTTTCCCAGCATCAATCTGTACATCTGTTAATGAACAAGTTGTACACGGAATTCCTTCAAATAAGGTTCGCCTAGAAGAAGGAGACATAGTCTCAGTAGATTGTGGAACAATTTATAAGGGATTTAACGGAGATGCTGCTAGAACATTTATGGTTGGAAAATGCTCAGACGAAGTTAAAAAACTTGTTGAGGTAACAAAGCAAAGTTTCTTCGAAGGAGTAAAAATTCTAAAAGCTGGGGTTAGACTTGGCGATTTAGGAAGTGCAATCCAAACATACTGTGAGAGCTTCGGATATGGAGTTGTCAGAGATTTAGTAGGACATGGAATCGGCAAAGATATGCACGAGGATCCATCAGTTCCAAACTATGGTAAGCCAGGTCATGGAATGAGACTACAAACAAATATGACAATTGCTATTGAACCAATGATCACTTTGGGAACATACAAAGTATGGCAACTAGAAGATGGTTGGACAATCGAAACTCAAGACGGAAAACCAGCTGCGCATTACGAAAATACGGTTTGGATTAAAGAAGATGGGATAGAAATCCTTTCTCTATAAGATAAAACAAATAAAACTTTGATAAAAATTGGAGGTATCAATGTCTAAAGAAGATGTTATCGAAGCTGAAGGAACAGTAATTGAAGTATTACCAAGTACAGTATTCAAAGTTAAGTTAACAAACGGAGCAATAATTTTGGCGTACATTTCTGGTAAGCTAAGAAAAAACTACATCAAGATCGTAGAAGGAGATGCAGTCAAAGTTGAACTAAGTCCATATGATTTAACAAAAGGCAGAATCACATGGCGAAACAAGAACTAGTTGGAGGATATTAAGATGAAAGTTAGACCATCAGTAAAACCAATTTGCGACAAGTGCAAGGTAATCAAGAGAAACGGAAAGGTTATGGTTATCTGCTCAAAATATAAGAAGCACAAGCAAGTTCAAGGTTAATAAAGAATAGGAAAGCAAAATAATAGCGAAAAATACGTCTCTATTATTTGCTTTTTTATTGCATAAACATTTGCGATAAAAAAATGTTTAATGCTATAATCTATTGGTTAATAGACAAAAATCGCATAATTTTGAGCGCGGCAAAGATTATTTCATTCCAATTTAACAAATAATCTGACTCAAAAGCGGAGTGTATATAACAAAATATTTAAACAATAATTGGAGGTAGTTTGAATGGCTCGTATTGCCGGAGTGGATTTACCACGCGAGAAAAGAGTAGAAATTGGCCTTACCTATATCTATGGTATAGGAAGACAAACATCAAACAAGATCTTAGCTGATTTAGGAATTTCTCCAGATATCAGAGTTAAAGACCTTGCTGATGAACAAGTTGACGCTATTCGTGCTTACATCGACAAAAACAACATTTTAGTAGAAGGCGATTTAAGACGTGACGTTAAGTTAAACATTAAGAGATTACAAGAAATTGGATGCTATAGAGGCATCAGACATCGTAAGGGATTGCCTTGCCGTGGACAAAGTACAAAGCAAAATGCTCGTACTTGCAAGGGACCAAAGAAGACTGTAAGTCGTAGTAAGAAGAAGGACTAAGGAGGTAAGATATGGCAGCAAGTAAAGCTACAACAGCTAAAAAGCGTAATGCAAGCAAGCGTCGTGTAGAGAAAGGTTGTGTTCATATCCATGCAGCCTTCAACAACACGATTGTAACAATCACAGATACACAAGGTAACACAATCAGCTGGTCAAGTGCTGGTAAGTTAAAGTACCGTGGATCTAAGAAATCATCTGCATATGTTGCACAATGTGTAGCAGAAGATGCAGCAAGAGTTGCTGCAGATTGCGGAATGAAGAGCGTAGAAGTATACGTAACAGGTGCTGGACAAGGAAGAGAAAGCGCTATTCGTGCACTTCAAATCGTAGGAATGGAAGTTACATTAATTAAAGATGTTTCTCCAATCCCACACAATGGTTGTCGTCCACCAAAACGCAGAAGACTATAATAGGAGGTAATAAGAATGGCTAAATATACAGGACCAGCATGTCGTTTATGCAGACGTGAAGGTGAGAAATTATTCTTAAAAGGCGAAAGATGTAATTCTGACAAGTGTTCTTTGAATAAGCGTCCAGCTCCTCCAGGAATTCACGGGGCTACAAGAAAGAAAGCTTCAGATTATTCTGTTCAATTAAGAGAAAAACAAAAGACAAAGAGAATCTATGGATTATGTGAAAAACAATTCAGAGGTTACTTCGATAAAGCTGAAAATATGCGTGGTATCATAGGTGAAAATATCCTTATCCTTCTAGAAAGAAGATTAGATAATGTTGTTTTCAGAATGGGTATCGCTTCTTCTAGAAGCCAAGCTAGACAACTAGTATCTCACGCAGCAATTACAGTAAATGGTAAAGTTGTAAACATCCCTTCATACCTAGTAAACAAGGGTGACGTTATCGCAGTTAGAGAAGCTAAGGCTGACAATGCTTTCTTCAAAGCTTTAAAAGAAGAGAAGAAGACAATCATGCCAAAGTGGGTTGATTTCGACAACGCTAAGCTTACAGGTACAGTTGTTGAATTACCAACAAGAGAAGATATTACACAACCAATCGAGGAACACTTAATAGTTGAGTTGTACTCTAAGTAAGACTAAATAAATAAACAATATTTAATTAGTTTTAAAATATTAGGAGGTAAAACATATGATAAAGATTCAAACGCCAAGCATACAATGTATCGAAGATGCATCAAATCCAAGATCAATGAATTTTGTTATCGAACCACTTGAAAGAGGATTCGGAACAACAATCGGCAACAGCATGAGAAGAATCTTACTAAGCACTCTACCAGGAGCTGCTGCAGTAGGTATTAAAATTGCTGGAGCTAATCATGAATTTGCTGACATCCAAGGCGTAAAAGAAGATGTTACTGATATCATTCTTAATCTTAAGAGCTTGGCAATCAAGGCTTATACAGATGATATTAAGTTCACAACACAATGTGAAATTAATAAGCATACAGCTGGCGTTGTTACTGCAGCAGATATCACACATGGTAGCGAAATCGAAATTTTGAATCCAGATTTATATATTTGTACACTTGATGAAGGAGCAAACCTTGAACTTACTATCTTCGTTGGTATGGGTAGAGGTTATGTTTCAGCCGCTGAACACAAAAAGGTTGCTGAAGATTCTTATTCACAAGATGCATCATATATTGCAATTGACTCTATATTTACACCAGTTGAAACAGCTAGCTACACAGTAGAATCTGCAAGACTTGGTGGAGATATGAGCTACGAAAAGTTAACAATTTCTGTTACAACAACAGGTACTTATACACCAAAAGAAGTTATCTCTCTAGCAGCAGATATTCTTGAAAAGCAAGTACACCTATTCTCAGAATTATCTACTTCAGCTCCAACAGTTGAATTAGAAAATGCTAAGAAGACGGGCGTAGGCGTAGAAAAAGAAACAACATCAATTGATGAACTTGAATTAACAGTTAGACCATATAACTGCTTAAAGAGAGCAAACATTCATACAATTGAAGATCTATGCAAGAAGACAGAAGATGACCTAATGAAGGTTAAGAACTTAGGTAAGAGATCTGTTAACGAAATTATCGACAAATTAACAAGCCTTGGTTATTCTTTAAGAAACAAGGAAGAAATATAGGAGGTTTAAAATGGCAAATAGAAAGTTAGGAAGAACAGCAACTCAAAGAATGGCCATCATCAAGAATTTAGCCTCTGAACTTTTCTGGTATGGACGTATCGAAACAACTTTAGATAGAGCTAAAGAAACTCAAAAATATGCTGAAAAGCTATTAACAGCTGCTATCAATTCTTACGAAGATGTTGTTAAGGTTAAGAAGACTGTTACAACACAAGATGGTAAGAAGGTTGAAGTTGAATTTATTAACGATGGAACAAAGAAGCTAGCTATTAGAAGAAAGTTGATGGGAAGCCTTGTTGACTTAAAGGATATTAAGCAAGATGGCGAAAAGAAATCTGATTTCAACGCTAGAACTAAAGATGCTAAGCATCCTTTAATTGAAAAGATATTCAGAGAATATGCTCCTTTCTATGCAAAGAGAGCTGAGAAGTTAGGCCAAAGAGGCGGTTATACTCACATCTTAAAGCTTGGACAAAGACGTGGTGATGCTGCAGAAGCAGCTATCCTTGAATTTGTTAAGAATGAGGATAAGAAATAAATTTAGTTTGCAAAACTAAGTTTAAGTAGTATAATACAACTACATTATAATAAAAAAGCAATGATTGCTTGAACAATTATCTCAAATTAGAGATTTATTGTTTGGCAATCATTTTTTTTATAACATAAACGAAATTCACATTTAGGAGGACTCAAATATGAGTTTTAAAATACAATATTTACAAGATTTAATGGATACAGTTGTTAAGCGTAATGCTAACGAACCTGAATTCCATCAAGCAGTAAGAGAAGTTTTAGAATCTTTGGAACCAGTTCTAGAAAAGCACCCAGAATATATCCAAAAGGGCGTTTTAGCAAGAATGGTTGAACCAGATCGTATCATCAAGTTCAGAGTACCATGGGTTGATGACAATGGTGTTGTTCAAGTTAATAGAGGTTTCAGAATTCAATTTAATAAGGCTATTGGACCATACAAAGGCGGTCTAAGATTCCACCCATCAGTTTATGAAGGTATCATTATGTTCTTGGGATTTGAACAAATTTTCAAAAACTCTTTAACAGGCCTTCCAATCGGTGGTGGTAAAGGTGGTTCTGACTTCGATCCTAAGGGTAAGTCAGATGCTGAAGTTATGCGTTTCTGCCAAAGCTTCATGACAGAGCTTTCTAAGCACATTGCTGCAGATACAGACGTTCCAGCTGGAGATATCGGTGTAGGTGGTAGAGAAATCGGTTACCTATATGGTCAATATTCAAGATTAAGAAACGAATTCTCTGGCGTTTTAACAGGTAAAGGATTAACATATGGTGGTTCTCTTGCTCGTACAGAAGCTACAGGATTTGGTCTTTGCTACTTCACTCAAGAAATGCTAGAAGATCACAATTCTTCTTTCGAAGGAAAGAAAGTTGTAATTTCTGGTTCAGGTAACGTTGCTATTTATGCTTGTCAAAAGGCTACAGAACTTGGCGCTAAGGTTGTTACAATGAGCGATTCAAATGGTTATATCTATGATAAGAACGGAATCGATTTAGCATATGTAAAACAACTTAAAGAAGTTGAAAGAAAGAGAATTAAAGAGTATTTAGTAAAGCACCCAGAAGCTGAATATCATGAAGGATGCAAAGGTGTATGGACAGTTAAGTGCGATATCGCTCTTCCATGTGCTACACAAAACGAAATCGATCTTGATTCGGCTAAGGCTCTTGTTGCTAACGGTGTATATGCTGTTTGCGAAGGTGCTAACATGCCATCAACAATCGAAGCTACTCAATATTTCCAAGCAAATGGTGTATTGTTTGGACCTGCAAAGGCTGCTAATGCCGGTGGTGTTGCTACATCAGCTTTGGAAATGAGCCAAAACTCAATGAGATATTCTTGGACATTCGAAGAAGTAGATCACAAGCTTCATACAATCATGGTTAACATTTATAAGAATGCTGCTAAAGCCGCTAAGGAATACGGTATGGAAGGCAACTTAGTTGCTGGTGCTAATATCGCTGGTTTCTTAAAGGTTGCAGATGCTATGTTAGCTGAAGGCGTTGTATAGTCTTTAAATCAACGAAATTCAAAATGGCGGGCAAATTTGTTGCCTGCCATTTTTTGTGCCTAAAATGGCGAAAAACGATGTTTAATTATAAATATAATTATGCTAGAATAAAACTATGGGAAAAAAGTTTCAATCTATCGTAATGGGGATTATGGGGGTTATTGTTTACATCTTACTTGGTTGGACAATAATTATTCCCGTATTTGTTACAAAATTCATTTTAGACATGTTCTTTACAAGACGAGTTACAGAAACAATCATTTGCGACGACAATAAATATTATAAGGGGCTTCAAGAAGAGCCTAGATATTTTATGAGTGGCGAAAATAGATTATATGGTGCTTTCTTTACGCATGAAGGCCATGGCCCATTTAAAGGTTTAATGGTTGTATCTCATGGCATTGGTTGTAGCCATAAGAACTATCTTCAAGTAATTGATTATTTCACAAGAAAAGATTATCTTGTTTTTTCATTTGATATGTCAGGATGTTGCCAAAGCGGTGGAAATAAGGGAATGGAAGGCTTGCAACGCGCCGTAATAGACCTAAGGAGCGCAATATTATTTGCCTCTACACAAGAAGAAGCCAAAGGACTAGATTTGTTTGTGTTTGGCCATAGCTGGAGCGGATACGCATCTGCATGCGTGTTAAATGATGAAGAAGTAGCATCAAAGGTAAAAGCGCTTGCAACTCTTGCTGGTTTTGATAGACCTTGGAATGTTATGAAAGAACAAGGAAAGAAAAAGGTTGGTAAGATTGTTGCTTTAACTAGACCGTTTGCTTTTATTGTTGCTCAAATGCAATTTGGCAAATATGCAAAATATAGAGCAATGGAAGGTATTAATAAATATAATGGGCCAGTATATATTGCTCATAGTACAGACGATAAAACAGTATTGTTTGAGCATAGTATTGTAATTCATAAACCAGAATGTACAAATCCAAAAGTAGAATTCCATGTAGAAGAAGGCTTAGGACATACTCTATATAGACCAACATGGGCAGAAGATAACATTAACAAAGCGCGTGCAGGCAAAGAGACATTAAAGAATGATGGTGAAAACATATTCCAGTATTTTATGGATGATAGATATAGATTCTCAAAGAGAGAAGAAGTATTTGGATTAAACGAAGATTATATGGATAAGGTTGAAAATTTCTTTCAAAGGACAAGAGAAAAATGCTAAAAAGATCAGCAGGAGTTTTAATAAATGTATCTACACTTCCAAGTAGATATGGTATTGGTGGGTTCGGCCCAGAAATAGAAAAGTGTGCAGATTTTCTATTGGATTGTGGATGTAGATTTTGGCAAGTATTGCCACTTACAACAATCGGACTTGGAAACTCTCCATATTCTGGAAATAGTGCATTTGCACTAAACTACCTATATGTAGACCCAGACACTCTATGTAAGGAAGGATATATTACAGAAGAAGAGAAAAACGATGTTGTATATAACGGAACACCATATGTTGTAGATTATGCTGCAGTATATGTATTGAAAGAAAGAGTTCTTAGATATGCTTATGCAAGAAAGGGAGAAGAAATCCACGATAAGCTAAAGAAATATCTTAAGCAAAATGACTGGGCATATGAGTATGCTCTATATATGACTATTAAAGAAAAGTTCGAACAAAGAAGCTGGTTAGACTGGCCAAAAGACTTTAAGTACAGAGAGAATCTTGATGAAAAAGGTTTCATAGAAAGCAATAGCAAAGAGTTCTATTTCTACGTTTTTTCTCAATATGTGTTGGATAATCAATGGGGAAACTATAGAAAATACCTAAAAGGAAGAGGCATTCAAGTTATTGGCGATATGCCAATGTACGTATCTTTAGACAGTTCAGATGTTTGGGCAAACAGAAAGAATTATCAACTAAAGGCAGATGGTACGCCAAAGAAGGTAGCAGGAGTTCCACCAGATTATTTCAGCGAGAATGGACAACTATGGGGAAACCCTCTTTATGACTATAAGTATATGGAAGAAAATAATTATGCTTGGTGGCTACAAAGAATAGATAGAATGATGGAATTATATGATGTTCTTAGAATTGACCACTTTAGAGCATTTTCTGAATATTGGGCAGTACCTGCAGATGCTGAAACAGCAAAAGAAGGAAAGTGGTGCAAGGGTGTTGGTAATGAATTGTTTGAATTAATCTTCAAGAAATATCCTAAAGATAGATTCATTGCAGAAGATTTAGGTATCATTGACAACAAAGTTGTAAAGCTTCTAAAAAAGACTGGTCTTCCAGGAATGAGAGTAATGCATTTTGGATATGGCGATTTAACAAACATCCACACTCCATGTAATTATGTTAAAAACTGCATAGGTTATACTGGTACTCATGATAACAACACATCTTTAGGATATCTATGGGAATTAGATGATGCTACTAGATTGAAGTTTTTAGACTATATCGGCTGTGATAAAGATGTATGGGGCAGAGGTGCTTACGATAACATATCTGTTAAGCTTATGATTAAAAAGCTGATGGAGTCTGAATGCCAAGTAGCAATTGTTCCTCTTCAAGACTTATTTGGCTTTGGCTCGGATTGTAGAATGAATACACCAGGTGTTGCAAATGGCAACTGGCAATATAGGGCAACACAAGATCAATTAGACTCTTGTAGAAAGCAATATTATAAAGATTTGAATATTGCGACAGGAAGGTTTTAGTTTTGCTAATCCCTAATGTGTTTGACAGATTAGCAAACGATTTGCTAATTTAGAAGAGTAGAGAACCCTATTTATAAACGTTTGGATTTATCCATTCGGCTGGAGCGCACCTTATGGTGGAGATCTCTTGGCACCGGGGCTCTATTTTTTTGTGCGAATAGATATATTTAGAATGTTTGACGACATCCATTGGCGTTTGATATATTACAATTAATAGGATGCCCGTTGAATATGATTCAACATTACCCAAGGAATTGGGCGGCTGGAGCAGCGTAGCTGGTTCTCTTTGCACATCCTATTTATTTTTTGCAATATATGCGGCAAGGCCGGATGGTGGCAAAAAACTTGCAACTTATAGAAAAATAATATAATATATTATTGGCTCTCGGAGGTAGAA
>CAMOQV010000034.1 GCA_946623205.1 uncultured Clostridia bacterium | reverse complement strand
TTGAAGTGTCGAAGAAAATATATTTGTCTTCCGATTTATCGTAGGCAATAATATCTGGTTCTCCGCCAGATTCTTCCATATATTTTAAAGATTCAAGAACTTTGGGCGTAAGTCTACCGATAATCGTTTCAAAATCTATGCCCGAATGTAAAGCTGCATTTTTGATAAATCTTTCTCGTAATATTTCTATCAGTTGTGGGTTGTTCATTATTAGCCCTCCTGAGATATTTTAATTATTCCGTAAAATAAAAAAAAACCGTTGCGCTCTCGATTATTGTATCAAATACCGCAACGGTTTTGGTGCCCCATCCGGGAGTCGAACCCGGGACAACATGATTAAAAGTCATGTGCTCTACCAACTGAGCTAATGGAACATATGTTGGAGCGGGAGACGAGATTCGGACTCGCGACATTCGCCTTGGCAAGGCGACGCTCTACCACTGAGCCACTCCCGCAAAAAAATGGTGCGGATGAAGAGACTCGAACTCCCATGTCGAAGACACTAGATCCTAAGTCTAGCGCGTCTGCCAATTTCGCCACATCCGCACACTTTGCTGGTGCACCATCAGGGACTCGAACCCTGGACACCCTGATTAAGAGTCAGGTGCTCTACCAACTGAGCTAATGGTGCATATCTATATATTTTTTAAAGTACAATCAATTTGGCAGGGGTAGCAGGACTTGAACCTACGGATAACAGAGTCAAAGTCTGTTGCCTTACCACTTGGCGATACCCCTATATATTCTTGTGGCTACACCTCATTATTGGGGTGGGTAAAGAGAGTCGAACTCTTGGCCTCTAGTGCCACAAACTAGCGCTCTAACCAACTGGGCTATACCCACCACAATGGTGAGCCTGGAGGGATTCGAACCCCCGACAACCGCCTTAGAAGGGCGATGCTCTATCCAGCTGAGCTACAGACCCATTTTGGAGCGAGTGATGGGAATCGGACCCACGCAGCCAGCTTGGAAGGCTGGTATTCTACCATTGAACTACACTCGCATTTCCACGATGCCTAAAAAGTATAACAAAGGAAATAAAGTGTGTCAACAATTTGCGCTGTATTTTTTGCAATATTTTGCTTTAAGAATTACGCATAGCACGAGCCATTTGTCTCATTCTTTCAGCCTTGTCTAAAATTACCTTTCTAAGACGAATACTCTTAGGAGTAACTTCTACTAATTCATCATCTTTTATGAACTCTAGACATTGTTCAAGAGACATAACTGTTGGTGTAATTAGTTTTAGCGCTTCATCAGCTCCTGATGATCTACAGTTAGATAAATGCTTTTCTTTACATACATTTACAGGTAGATCTTCTTCTCTTGAATTTTCGCCTACAATCATACCTTCATATACTTTAACGCCTGGTCCAATAAATAGGGTAGAACGTTCTTGAGCATTGAATAATCCATAAGTTGTAGTTACGCCATCTTCAAAAGCAACAACAGAACCTCTGTTTCTTTCTTGGATGTCACCTTTATATGGTTCATATCCATTTAGTACGTGAGTCATAACTCCGTAGCCTCTTGTATCTGTAAGCATTTCGCTTCTGTATCCAATTAAGCATCTAGAAGGGATTGAGAACTCCAATCTTGTACCACCACGGCCATCTGGGTCCATTTTCTTTAATTCGCCTTTTCTAGCGCCTACTTTGCTCATTACGGCGCCTACATAGTCGTCTGGTACGTCTATAACCAAATCTTCGATTGGTTCGCATTTTACGCCATCAATTTCTTTGAAAATAACCTTTGGACGAGAAACTTGGAATTCATATCCTTCTCTACGCATTGTTTCAATTAAAATAGACAAGTGCAATTCGCCTCTACCAAATACCTTAAAGCAATCTGGTGATTCTGTTTCTTCAACTCTCATTGAAACATTAGTTTCAACTTCCTTAAACAATCTTGCACGTAAATGTCTTGATGTTACGAATTTACCTTCTTTTCCTGCAAATGGTGAATTGTTAACCATGAACATCATAGATAGTGTAGGTTCGTCGATAGCAACAAATGGTAGTGGATCTACATTATCTACATCACAAATTGTCTCACCGATGTTTAATTTTTCAATACCGCTTATAGCAACGATATCGCCAACTCTAGCTTCTTCGCATTCAACTCTCTTTAATCCTTCGAATTCATAAAGCTTAGCAATTTTAACTTGAGTTGTAGTTCCATCTCTATGGCAAACAACAGCTTGTTGTCCAGAAGTAATCTTACCTCTAGCAATTTTACCAATACCGATTCTACCAACGTATTCATCGTAGTCAATATTACACATAACAGTTTGAAGGCCATTGTTCATGTCGCCTTCTGGGGCAGGGATTTCTTCTAAGATAGTATCCAAAAGTGGGTCCATATTTGTTCCTGGCTTTGTAGGATCAAGTGTAGCCCAACCTTGCTTACCTGATGCAAATACAGTTTTGAAATCTATTTGTTCATCGTTAGCTCCTAATTCTAAGAATAAATCTAAAACTTGATCGATAACTTGATTAGGATCTCCGCCTCTATCTATTTTATTTACGCAAACAACAACACTCTTGCTTAGACCTAAAGCCTTCTTTAAAACGTATCTTGTTTGAGGCATACAACCTTCAACTGCATCTACCAACAATACAACGCCATCAACCATAGATAAAATACGTTCTACTTCGCCACCGAAGTCAGCGTGTCCTGGAGTATCGATAATGTTGATTTTTACACCTTTATAGTGAACAGAAGTATTCTTTGCTAGGATAGTGATACCTCTTTCTCTTTCAATGTCTCCGCTGTCCATAACTCTATCTACGACAGTTTCGTTTGTTCTAAAAATACCATTTTGAACTAGTAATTGGTTTACTAGTGTTGTCTTACCGTGGTCTACGTGAGCAATAATTGCTATGTTTCTAATGTCTGTTCTTTGCATAATTATATTTCCTTATCGTTGTACGATTTTGTACACCGCTTTATTTTTTACAACTGTTATATAACAATACGAGTTATTGTATCCAATTGAACCTGGGTTAATCAATTTAACATTTTCCCATTCATCAATCTGAGCTCTATGTGTATGTCCATATAGTCCAATTTGAGCTTTTTGATACTCGCATTCAAATTTCAAATCGTCTAAATCGTTTTTAACTCCAAACTTATGTCCATGAGTAAGTAGGAATCTAACGTCTTCGACATCTACGATTTTAAAAGGTTCGCTATTGAAAGAATCACAATTTCCAAGAACAAATATAAATTTGTCTTTATATACTTGTTGTAATTTTTCAATATCTTTAATTCCATCTCCTAAGTGGAATATTAGATCTGCTTCATCTAATATTTGCCAAAACTCATCATCTCTTGGCAACATTCCATGTGAGTCTGAAATTACTACAATATTTTTCATATCTTTGTTAGCACATCGTCAAGAGCTCTAGCTCTATGAGATACTGTATTTTTCTCCTCAAGAGTAACTTGAGCAAAAGTCTTATTTAATTCGTCACAGAAGAAAAGTGGATCATATCCAAAGCCACCATCTCCAACATATTTATCGAGTATGTGGCCTTCAACTTTACCTTCACCTACAATGTATTTATCATTTGGATAATAAATAACTATGACAGAAGTGTAGTGTGCAGTCCTATCTTTATAAGATATAACACCTTTTTCCTTTAGTGTGGCAAGCAATTTTTCATTGTTTTTTAAATCATCACAAGGTTCGCCTGCAAATCTTGCAGAATAAACGCCAGGAGCTCCGCCTAAGGCATCGACACATAATCCAGAATCATCAGCAATAGCAACCATATTTGTCATTTTAGAAATAGTTCTTGCTTTTATTAAAGAATTTTCTAAAAATGTTGTGCCAGTTTCTTCAATGTCTATCTCAATTCCAACTTCTTTTAAAGACTTTATAGAATCAAAGTGACCTTGCAAATATGCTTTGATTTCTTTTAGTTTATTTTTGTTATTTGTTGCAACTACTGCATCCATTTTATGCCTCGCTATCTGGCATTATTTCAAATGCCAAATTTTTTGCATTTTCTTTTACTGTAGAAATGAATTCATCCATTTTGTCTTGAGAGATGAATACTTGAATTAAATTTGCACTTAATCCTGTCTTTTCATCTTTAATTTGTGCTTTGTCTTCCTCGTCTGCTTTTACATACAAAAGAAGGATAGTTTTTGAAGAATTAACTCTCATAAGATAAATATCTTCGTATTTTACAGATTCTTTTATAAAGCCAATATATCTTTTTATTCCATCTTTAGATACTACATATCTTGAGAAGAAAACAAATAAAGGAAGTATCAAACAAACTAAGACCATAACGACTACTGCAACGATATCTAAAGGAGGAAATGAAGAAACCATCTTTCCTACGTTGAAAAGGGCAAGTAAATCAATTATAATAGAAGCTACTAGTGCGGCTAGGATAATAGCAGCTACAATATAAACCCATAGTTTTTGCTTGATAATGAATTGCTTTTCCATACGCGCTATTATAACACACGCAAAAAAATCGTGACAAGGAAATAAAATGCTTTTTAATAAAATTAAAGATAAAGATTTTGAATATATTTCTTCAATTCAAAAAAATACACAATTTAACGGAAGTGAATGGTCAAAATTATACTTACAATCATGGGATTTTTTTGACTATCCTAGCATGGAAATCGCAACAAAAAATGATATAGTTTTTATTCGCTTCAAACCAAACCATTATACTGAATTTTTTGAGGATTTTAGTCATATATATTTGCCACCAATTTGCACACTAGATAAAGCAAAAGAAGCAATTGATTTAGCGATGAACCAAGCAAAGCTTGATGGTGAAGTTTTTGGTATGATAAGTGTCCCTCAAGAATATTTAGATTGCTATGAAAATCCACCATTTACATACACGCTAATTGACAGCCAAAATGAGTACCTTTACAATACTTTAGATTTGGTTGAATTCAAAGGTAAAAAATACCATTCAAAAAGAAATCATATTGCAGTCTTTGACAGACTATATAATTACGAGTTTAGAAGATACAAAGATGAAGATAGAGAAGCAGTTGAAGATCTTTTGTTTAGATGGACAGAGAATCAAAGAGAAGTTGAGATAACTGAATTCCATGCAATTAAGCGATCACTAGAAATGGCAAACGATGATAATATTTATCCTTATGTTTTGTATGTTGATGGAAAACTTGCAGGCTTTACACTTGGTGAAATAACTCCATCAAATGTTGGCATTGTTCATATTGAAAAGGCAGACATAACATTTAATGGTGTATATTCAAAGCTTGTTAATTTATTTGCAAAAGAAGTTTTAAAGGACTGTAGAATCATAAATAGACAAGAAGACATGGGCGATGAGGGCTTAAGGCAAAGCAAACTTTCGTATAAGCCATGTGGATATGCTATGAAGTATTTTTTAAAGGCATAATTCACAATTCCTAGACCTGTCATATTTGACTTAAAAAATTAAATATTATATATTTATATTATGAAGAAAAATAGGTTTACAGGTTTAGTTTTAATTTTGATTTTTATTGCTGTTTTAGCAATTAGTTTTAGTGCATGCTCTGGAATTACATTAAGTTCAAATAATACGATTATCTTCTATACATCGAACGATTTGAATGCCGTTCCTTATGCATCAATTAGATCTTCAGGAAATAAGCTTATTACTTTCCCATCAGATCCAGCTCTATCTGGTTATGCTTTTGCTGGTTGGTATGATGAATCAAATAAAGAAGTTCATGAATACACCTATCTAGACAAAACAATAGATAGCGAAATTAAGTTATATGCAAAATTTTTGCCACTAGATACAATTCAAGACCCATGTACAATTACTTTTGAAACAAATGGCGGAAGTTCAGTTGCTACGAAAGATTATGCTTTTGGGGCAAAGTTAAATAAAGACGAAATAACTACCACAAAAAATGGTTACACATTTATGGGGTATTTCAAAGATGCTGAATTTACTAATGCGTGGAATGTAACTTACGATAGAATTTGGCAGCCTTTAACTTTATATGCAAAGTGGGAATTCACAGGATACACTATAAACTATGTCCTAGATGGGGGAAAGAACAACAAAGATAATCCAGCTAAATATACAACAGAATTGGAAATATTTGCTCCTGAAAAGTTGGGCTATGCTTTTATTAATTGGTATTTAGATGCAGATTTTAATACAGTATTTGATCCACATTCTGAACATAGCGGAGATATTACTTTATATGCAAAGTGGCAAAAAGAAACATATGAAATAACATATTCATTAGATGCGGATGAAACACTAAATGGCACAATGCCAACATCTTATGATGTAGATACTGTTTTGAATTTACCAACTGCGTCAAAAGAAGGTTATGATTTTGTTGGTTGGTTTAAAGATGAATCAAAAGGTATCTTATTAGATACTACTTCTAAAAATACAGGGAACTTACATTTAACTCCTTCATTTAGAGAAAAGAAGTATTACATTACTTATGTTTTAAACGGCGGTACAAATGTCGGAGCAAACAAAGGATATGTCACATTTAGAAACAATGTAGTAAGAGTTTTCCCAGCAACAAAAGTTGGCTATGATTTTACTAATTGGTATTTAGATGAAGAATTGACAGATATATTCTATACAAACACTGCAATTAATAAAGATATAACTTTATACGCAGATTGGGCACTTCATACATATAACATAACATATCATTTAGAGCCTGGCGTAGTATGCGATACATCTTTAACAACATATGATGTAGAACATCCATATACATTACCAAATCCTACTTTTGAAGATAAGTATTTCTCAGGCTGGTTTTTAGATAGCGAATTAACACAAAGATATGTAAATGGAAATGTGTATGCTCAAGATTTAGATTTATATCCATTGTTTGTGGAATCTGAATTGATTAATCCAGACAACTATTACATTACAAGCTCATCAAAAGGTATTTTGGTTTCACAGTCTTTGATTGCGTCAAAGAATCTTTGTATTCCATTAACTGCAAATAAGCCAGTAATAAGCGTTAAGTATGATGGAGTTTTGGTTGATCCAGAAAAGATTTATTACGATAGTGTAAATGACTATCTAGTTATAGCAAATGAAGTATTGGTAGTTCCTCTTCAAAATTATAGATATTTAGTAGATATTGAATACGAGGATTTCACAATCGATCATTATTCATATGCAGCTTATGATTCGAATTATTCAACATATGATATTTCTATTGCTGATTATATAAAGAATGATTCTTTATCTTTAGATATAGTTTTTGCTTCTTCAATGCAAGATAAGATTGATTATGTATTTATTGATGGCGATGAAGTAGATTACAACATATATTCAAATAGAGTAAGAATTAGCTCAGATATTATGGATAATTATGTCGTTGGAAGACATTTAGTTGAATTGATGACAGATAAAGGACTAGTGTCTAAGAATTTCAATGTAGCAAACAATTCATTCTTCTATCCATACAACGTAAAAGCAAGTGTTGAGGTATATCCATATGTTTATATTACATGGGATTATGATTTCGATGCTGATTATTATGTAGTCGATATTGATGGAACAGGATATTCTTCAAGAGGCAGTACAGATTTATTTGACGATACATGTTTTAATGCAACAGGACTTTTGAAGGTTGCTAACCAAACATATCAAGTAACAGCAGTGTATAATGGTGAGAATTACGCATCTCCAATTTATACATTCAAATATGATTTGTATTTATCTAAAGAATCAACATCTATGCCAAGTTCGACAAGAAAGTATTTAGACAACACTGTAAATGTATACGGAAAGGCTACAAACACTCTAATTACTTCTTATCAAGATTTGTATGACATTTTATTGTACTTAACGATTTATAACAAGCAAGTTGCAACTGCATTTGATTCGGAAAATCCAAATCATAAAGCAGTTGATTTATGCTTAGATTTTGAAATAGGCGATATTGATCAATTGACTTTTGATGGCGATTATTACTATACGCGAGATCCTGAAACAGGAGACAATATAGGCCCAATTCCAGCAGAAGAAAAAGTTTTATCAAATGCGAACTTTGTAATGGGTGTAATAATGGAAGCAATGTCATTATTGCCTGAAGCGAACGAATATGGATTGCTTTTTAGTGGCGCATCAGCACAATTAATCAGAGGGCAATGTTATAGATTTGGAATTCAAGTTAATGCTGCGCAAACACCTGAAATTAATAGAACGAAGCAAGATGATGTTGAACGTGTTACAAACTTCTATTCAATCACATCAACTACACATCTACCTGAAGATTATAGATTCCCAATTGAAATCTACAACAACGGAAACGCCGATGTTTATACTTCTACGCAATTATATTTAGCTTTAGAGAATGGATATAATCCAATCCCAAGAACTCAAGAAATGATTACTTTATACAACAAAGTGAAGACGGTGTTAAGAGATATTCTTGATGAAAATATGAATCAATATGAGCAAGTATTGGCAATTTATCAATGGATATGTACAAATGTGGATTATGACCACGCTGGAGCGGATGAAGCAGAAGCGCGCAGTGCTGCTAAAACATATCATGAAGTTTATGGATGGTCATCATTCTTTATGGAAGGCGTGTTTGATTTGCATCTTGCTGTATGTAACGGAATAGTTGCTGCTTATTCGGCTATGTTAAATACGATGGGAATTCCATGTATTAAAGTATCAGGCCTTGGAGATGGTGGTGGACACACCTGGGCAGAAATTTATGTTGGTGGGGTTTGGTATGTATCTGAGCCAACATGGGGTAATTTGCGCGTGGAGACAGCTAGCTATGATATTTCTGTATTGGATTATGAATATGCATTTATGACAAATGCGCAAGCAAATGTTAAGCATGAAAGATATGCAAATGTTCATGGCGATTGTAGGGCAGATGATACTTATTTTGATTATGCAAAATATATAAAATATGATATTATTATTCCGACTTCTTTATCAGGAGCAGAAAAACAAGCTAAATTAGATGCACTATTTGATGTAGTTATTGCCGAAAATGAACCTTTCACAAGTGGTGAATATGCAATCATAAATTACGAAGGTGACAACTATACATACAGTAGAAGTGGTTGGATTTATGTTAGAACAATTTCAGGCAGTATACCAAATGTGCAAATGATATTAATGAGAAAGATTTAGACTATAAGAGGATATAAAATGATTAAATTAATTTCGGAAGGAATGTACTATGTTAATGGTCAATTCCAAAGCAAACAACAATTATTACAAAGTGGACTAAACGAAAAAGACTTAGAAAATGCCTATATGGGCACAATGGCTTATTCAATTTTAAAGAACCACAACACGGCTCCTGTTACTAAAAAGGGAGAAGGTTTGAAAATCAAGTTTGATGCTATGGCATCACATGATATTACTTACGTTGGTATTATTCAAACCGCTAAGGCAAGTGGATTAAAGAAATTCCCAATTCCTTATGTTTTAACAAACTGTCATAACTCACTATGCGCAGTTGGCGGAACAATCAACGAAGACGATCACGTATTTGGTTTGTCTGCTGCTAAAAAATATGGCGGTATTTACGTTCCACCTCATCAAGCAGTTATTCACACATATATGAGAGAATGTATGAGCGGATGCGGCAAGATGATTTTGGGTAGTGATTCGCATACTCGTTATGGTGCTTTAGGAACAATGGCAATGGGCGAAGGTGGTCCAGAACTTGTAAAGCAACTTTTAAATAGAACATATGATGTTAAGTATCCAGATGTTATCGCAATTAATTTACATGGTGCTCCAAGAAAGGGAGTAGGTCCTCAAGACGTTGCATTATCTATAATTGGTGCAGTGTTTAAGTCTGGCTTTGTTAAGAACAAGGTTATGGAATTCGTTGGAGATGGAATTAACTCTTTACCTATCGAATATAGAAATGGTATTGATGTAATGACAACAGAAACAACTTGTCTTTCTTCTATTTGGAGAACAGATGATGAAGAAGTTAAGAACTACTATTTAGTTCATGGTAGATTGGAAGATTACAAGCCAATCGCTCCAGAAAAGGTTGCATATTATGATGGAATCGTTGATGTAGATTTATCTACAGTTGAACCACAAATCGCACTTCCATTCCACCCAAGCAATGTATATAACTTAAAAGACGTTATTGAAAATCCTCAAGATATTCTTGCTAAGGCAGAAGAAGAAGGAAACAAACTTCTTAAGAATGCTAAATTTACTCTTCTTGATAAGATTAAAGATGGCAAGGTTATGGTTGAACAAGGTGTTATCGCTGGTTGTGCCGGTGGTACATTCGACAATATTTATGAAGCTTCTCAAATCTTAAATGGTAAGACAATTGGATCAGATAAGTTCACATTGAGCGTATATCCAGCATCTACACCAACATACGAAGATTTGTTAGAAAAGGGAGCTTTAACAAAGCTTCTAAGAAGCGGTGCTATTATAAAGACATGTTTCTGCGGACCATGTTTTGGTGCAGGAGATGTTCCAGCTAATAACGCATTAAGTATTAGACACTCTACAAGAAACTTCGAAAATAGAGAAGGAAGTAAGCCAGCAAATGGACAAATCGCTTCAGTTGCACTTATGGATTCTAGATCTATTGCTGCTACAGCTGCAAATGGCGGTGCTTTAACAAGTGCTTTAGATTTAGATTACGATTCAATTATTCCAAAGGCTAACTTCGATCAAACAATTTATGCAAATAGAGTTTATAAGGGATATGGCAAGGCAGACGAAAAGGCTGAATTGCAATATGGCCCAAATATCAGAGATTGGCCAGAGCAAATCTCATTAACAGACAATATCATTGTTAAGCTTGCAGCTGAGATTAATGATCCTGTTACAACAACAGACGAATTAATCCCATCAGGCGAAACATCTTCTTATAGATCAAACCCACTAAAGCTTGCTGAATTTGCGTTATCTAGAAAAGATCCAAAGTATGTAGAAAGAGCAAAGAATATTCACGCTTCTGAGCTTCAAAGAAGAGATGGCAAGTTAGATAAGGAATACGAAGATGCACTAAAGATTGCAAATGTAGCTTTAAAGGGTACAACATCAATTGGTTCTGGCGTATTTGCTATAAAGCCAGGTGATGGAAGTGCTAGAGAACAAGCTGCATCTTGCCAAA
>CAMOQV010000033.1 GCA_946623205.1 uncultured Clostridia bacterium | reverse complement strand
ACACATCAATTTTAACACCTATTCTTGCTTTGATGAATTATTATTAGCAAAATAACAAAGGCGCCCTTTCGAGCGCCAATCTATGAGGGGTAATACTTTTATAGAGTTTTATTTGTCTCTACATAAGGAATTACACTGATTTCTAGATTTCCGTTTCTTGTTCTTAATTCGTCAATTAATTCTTTTTCTTGCTTTGCATCCTTTAGGATGATTCTATAAGATAACTTGAACATTGACCCCATACCTGTTGTCTTTACTCCTACGATTTGAGACTCTTTTAAATATTTATCGAATATCTCATTAAACACATCGCTATAATCTAAAGATTCTGGAATAGTAATCTTCAACATCTTCTCGCTTTCAAACTTTTTGTTTCTAAATACTGGGAATGTTGTAAGTACAATATATATTGCGGCGATTGCAATCATTGTTATTACACCATAGGCTACATATCCTAGACCAAATACTAATCCAGAGATTACTGAGCCTAGAAGGACTATCATCTCTTCTGCTGTACCATGAGCAGATCTAAATCTAATTAAGCCCAATGCGACCGCTAATGTTGCTATTCTAGATACCGTTGATGTTGTTGAACTTAAGAATGCTCCAAGCAAACAAATTGCTATGCTTACTATCATTGGCATTACAGCCGCTGTAATTAATACACCGTTTGATGTTCTTAATTTTCTTGAAATTACATATGAGTATATAATACCGCTAACTAGCGCTACTCCTGCCATCAAAAACACCATTGCTACACTTATTTCATCTTGAAAAATTGAATTAAACATATTACACCTCTTATGCTACGGCAAGCATTTTGCTCGTTTCTAATTTATATGCAGTTCCATACTTTGAAAAACTAGACTTTTTGATATTTCCTTCAGCAAGTATGTGAGTTAACCAAAGTGGCATTGCTTCTTGTACTTTTATTTCTAATATTGCCTCTCCTTCATTTAGAAGAGAGATTCCTTCCATTGATGTTGAAAGATTTAAATCTTTCATTCTGTATCTTGGATTGAAATCGATTGTTAATCTTAAATCTCCATCTTTTTCGAAATATGCTTCTCTATCGTAAATGATTAAACATGTAGGAACTAAGTTTTTATAATAATCTCTAAAATAAGCTATCTCTTTAGATATTTGCTTATCCCCTTCTATTTGTTTTCCGCTAAAGAATGCGTCTACTTGGCTTTGATTTGTTTTTACTCTTCTTTTATAAACAATTCTGTCGTATTTTCTCTTTAGCTCTAAAAATAGTGGACTATTATTGGTTGCTAATCCATATGATCTTAATCTTATCTTTTCTTTATATTCAGGATTATCTATAGAAGCTCTAATTAATCTACAATCTGGAGTATCGTAATACAAAGAAGCAATAGATGTTCTTCCATATTCATCTATTTCCATATGATTTATTAATCTTGATTTGATATAAGCTACTTGCTCTTTAGTAAGAACATATTTTAGTTCATATCTCTTCATTACATCGATTGTTTTTACTGCGCTCATTTACAGCTCTCCTTGTATCTTTCTGCTTCAAATATACAAGGCGTACTCAAATTTTAATTAAAGAAAAATAAGTTTTTGAAAATTTTTTATAATGCTTCTTTTCTAAAAGAAAAGGTGCTCGTTTTGAACACCTTTTTAAAATTATTTCATCATTTCTGTTATGTATTCCCGTATCATCTTATAAGCCTTTTTGCTCTCTGGGAACATTGTGTAATATAGAGGATAAATATGGAACATCTTTTCGTGAGATATAACTCTTACATCTATTCCTTCTTTCTTCATCTTCTTTTCTATTGTTCTTGTATCATCTAAAAGAATCTCATCTGCGCCAACCGTCATTAATGTTGGTGGGAATCCATGATAATCACCAAATACTGGTGACACTAATGGGTCTTTTCTGTTTGCATCTCCACACCAAGAATACATATCGCTCTTTAGAAGTCTATCTCTCATCTCTTCAGAAAGTTCTACGTGCTTTTTACCAAACATAGGATCTACATGGTAGTTTGTTTCATAGCTCTTTCCTGATGCAGTCATATCTGCCCAAGGAGAGATTAGATATAAAGCTCTTGGAAGTTCAGCGCCTTCATCTCTCAATCTAAGCATGATGCTTAGAGTTAGATTAGCCCCAGCTGAATCGCCTCCAACAATAATATCTTTTGGCTTATATCCCATATCGATAACATCTTTCCAAAAAGCATAAGCTTGATTATGTTGTACTGGATATAAACCTTCTGGTGCTAAAGTGTAATCGATTAAGAATACTTGTGCCCCACCTGCTGCTTTTGAATAATCGCAGGCTTGATCTCTATATGCCTTAGAAAGTCCTGCTGTATATCCACCTCCATGAATATATAGAACTAACTTACCATTATCTTCGCCGATCTTTTTGATTCTTTCAAACTTAATTCCGCTCTTTGATGTTTCTACAGTTCTTTCATATCCTTTTGGAACTGTTTCTCTAAAATCTGAAACCATCTTTGTAACTTCTGCAAAAGATTTGCCACCATCTGGGTTCATATTGAAAACTTTCCAAACGAAAATTCTTCCTAGTCTTGCTCTTAGTGATACCATAATTAACTCCTTTTGGTTGTATAGAATAATTATACTAAAAATATATTATTTGTTTCAATAACGCAAAAAAGGCAAAAGAAAACGACCTTTTTTCAAGGTCGTGTATTTCTTATTTGTACATTCTCTTATGAGCTTCTTCAGATTTTTCCTTGCGCTTTACGCTTGGCTTTTTGTACTCTTGGCGAGATTTGATTTCTTTAATAACACCATCACGAGCAATCTTTCTCTTGAATCTCTTGATAGCACTATCTAGGCTCTCGTTTTCTCCAACTTTAACTGTTGCCATATCCTTATTTCGCCTCCTTCCCAGCTCATTGGGTCGTCATTTGTTGTATAAATACTTTAATTTATATAAATATATTTTGTCAAATATTTTTTACTTTATAATTTTATCGCTTTTACTTTATTGCTTATTATTATCTTTGCACTTCGTGTCCTCTATAACAACACAATTGACTTTCCCAGAAAGTGCCGTGCATGCATCAATCGCCATGACCTCTGTTTTTATATATGGCTTATAATTTGCGCCTTCTCCGTATTCTTTATACCTTATTGGATCTTCTTCGTGCCAAAAGGAAGAACAATGCCAATGCCCACAAACTATAGTTTTATTCGGCTCAAATATTCTGTTCTTATACATTTCCACTGGATTTGCCCATCTCGCGGCTTCCCATCTTTCTTTCCCGGCGTTTCTCCAATTTTTATCGTATTTTTGTTCAGAGCCTTTTGTTGGAATCCAACCATGTACAAATACATAATGGTCGGTTTCAAAGTAATCTACAAAAGAATCTAACACTTCTTGAAGCCTTGTCTCTTTTGCTATCTCTTTTAAGTCAAATCTCGTAACTTCCCATTCTGGACACAAATCAACGATTGTTCTTGCCGTTCCATTTGATAAATCGTGCCAATATGCTTCATTTCTGTTAATCATCTCCTGCATTAAGTCTTCATGGTTGCCTCTAACCAATATAATCTTTTCTTTATTTCTTAATATATAGTTGATTATTTGTTTTGGTTGCCTTCCTCTATCTAAAATGTCTCCACATAGAACAATGCTATGGTTTGGATTGTTTTTATCGTAGCCCTTGTTTCTTAACGCCTTTTGCCACTCTTTATAAAATCCATGAATATCGCTACTTACAAAATATTTCATAACACTTGTGCTCCTTTTAATAATTCCTTTATTGCAAGTATCGTTTCATTATATGAAATGTCTTTGCTTGTTTTTAATTGCCTACAATAATCGCTCCAGCGAGAAGCTAGCTCTTCGCTCTTTTCTAATCTATCGATTGTCCCAGATATATCGTATAAAAAATTCTCGGTGTTTCTTGATATAAGAGTTTTCCATATTGCTATTTTTAGAACGCTATATTCTATTTTCTTTCCGTATTTTGTTTTAAGAATATAGCAATCATAATAATCCTTCATTCTTGTATTAAATTCGCCTTTTGTAATAATTGTTTCTATTTTTTCAGCAAGCACATTTTCGATAGAATATACCTTTAATTTGATTGTTCTATTCTCTAACTGCAATTGATAGTCATACCTTATTGCGCTTGGGAAAACTGCATCTCCTGTCGTAATATCGATTTGAATAATGTCGTTTGTTTTATCTAACGAAACGTTCAAGCGAACGCGATAGCCCATATATGTGGCATTTTCTCTAATTTCGTTAATATCGATTAATTCAAAAACTGTTGAATCATCTATTTCTATACAAATGATTTCTTTTATCATATGTTTAACGACTGCAATTGAAAGATGGACTCCTTTTATTGTAAAATCCATGTCTTTTGTTGCGCGATTAGTTGCCCCAACCATTGAAGCAACCAAAACCCCGCCTTTTAAAATAAAATTATTTTTGTACTTGCTTAGCGAAACTCGCTCTAAAAACCTATCTATAAAAAATTGTTTAAGTAAAATTTGTGCACTTATGTTGTTATTCTTTGCAATATTATTAATTAAATCCTTTAATTGTCTAGATGTTTTCACTGCAATAATACCTCTACTCTTTCTTTAATTTCTCGATATACGCCCAATTCGTTCGCATATGCCATAAGTTTTTCTAAATTCTTTTCTTTAGATAAAACATAATTCTTCAAAGATTCTATTTGCGCAAATTTATCTCCAGAATATTTTTTTGAAAACAAATCGCAAACCGTTCGATGAATGTCATGACATCTAATTTTATTCCCAAAAACCGAAACAATCTCACATACTCCTAAGTTATAAATATCTTCTGTCTCACGAGAAATTTGATTCCCCAAAAAAAGTTTTTTTGAATTGTAATCTTTTGGCACCGTGCCATAAACAATTTCACTGTCTCTTGTTGTAAGGTTATGAAGATAAGCTGATGTGAACGCAGAATAAACTAAAACATTATTATTCTGTTGCAAAACAAATAAGTCATCAATAAGCTCTCCTTTTAATATATATATGCCTCTTTTAACACAATCTATAATGCCGTCTTCTACTGCATATTTTAAATAATCTCTACTAATGCCTTCTTTGTTAACATCTTTTGACAAAACATAACCATTATTTTGTTCCGCCAATTTAATAATTCTAGAATAGTCTTTCATGTTTCCTCCTTTGACTCTCATACCATATTTTAAGCAATTTGTGGTATATTTGTCAAAGGATTGAGTTCACTTGTATCTATTTACTCTCCTTTTTTTAACAAGTATTCCGGAGAAACCGCTTTAAATGACAATGTTCCATCTTGACTTCTAAATACGATTCCCTCTCTTAAAACATCGTTATTTATTGTAGACTTGTTTGTTGCATATTCTAACAATTCTTCTATAGAGTCTGGTAATATATAATTCGCGTCTACTATTGGGACCCAACTAATTGGTGTTTCAAACCGCTCAACAATGTCTCTTCCTATTAAAGACCCTACTCTACCTTTCTTACTTGTTATAAAATTAAATGCTTTAAAATCAATATCATCCTGCTTAAGTGGATTCCCTTGTAGACCAAGGCCAAAAGTTTCTCCTTGTATGCAAACCCAACTTTCATTTTTATTGTTTTTTAAATATAGCTTAAGTTGATTTTCTACATCATATTTGATGGCCATTTTCCAATAAACGCCGTCTGTTTTTTCGTCGTAGTATTTTGATGTAGGCGAATGCAACGTTCTATTTCTAGAGCAACAATAGAATTTATACTTTAACCCTTTCTTAACTAATAAAAATGTCGTCGAGGTGCCATCTATTTTTTCGCTCGCTATTAATGGCTGTTTGTCTTCCAAAATATATGGCATATTTTGAACTCTTTCTTCATCCGTTACGCAAACATATGAACTCGGAAATGCTATCTTATGATCTTTAGTCGCCCCAAATATTTTTAAGATTATTTGACGAGCAACCTTATATTTCAGCAGTTTTCGTAGAAAAATATTTTTCTTCCAAGAACCTAAAACTCTATCGGCATCTGATTGCTTTCTTATGTTATCTTCTGCAACAATGTACTTCACGCCCAATTTCTCTGTCAAATCTGTGTTTTCAGGAATATCTGGCGCTATTCCTAGTGCCGCCACCGGCATTATTAACCCCTGAGACACCACTTTACACATCTTAAGTGTTTTTATTTTATAGTTTCTCTTTTCTAAAAATGAAAAAGCTGGGTTGTCGCTTGGCACTTTTGAGTCTATTTCAAAATACACTACCTTATCGCCAGACTTTAAATTATAATCTTTAGACACAATACACCACCATCCAAGTATTCTTGCATACTCCACCCTGTCATACCCATCGATTGGTTTAACTTCTTCAATTTTGCCCACCCAAGCGAGCGCTCTTTTACCCTCTATTATCATATCTCTCCCTATGTGTATGGTTTATTTTATCAACGCATGCTGATTCTCATACATGCTTTTATTTGTAAAAAGCAATTATATTTTTATCATATTAGTTAAATAAATAATAGTGTTTTGTATTGCAATTGATTGCAAAATGACAAATTTGTCTTACATATATTTAATTTTATACTAAATTTAACATATTTTATACTACGTTTGATATACTAATATAATACGCATTTCGCAATTGCAATGCGATTATAACTTAGTTATAATATCTTTAGGGAGAACTTATAACATGGCAAATTCATCTATTTACGTTAGGATTGATCCGCAATTAAAAGAAGATGTGGATAAAATATTAAATCAATTAGGCGTAACGCCTTCAAGCTTAATTCAAATGCTTTATAGTCAAATAAAATTAACCAATCGCATTCCATTTGACATTAGAATGCCAGCCCCAGACGGCAAGGATACTAAATAACGATTAGCTTATATTTTTTGTTGATTGTCTTTTGAGTTTATTTAAGTTATTGGTTTAGAACGAACCATACCTTATAGTTCGCGTTTAATCCATTCCATTAAAATATTAACTATATAGTCTTTTTCTTTTTGGGTTAGCTCTGTACCTTTTGGTATTTTATGCCATTTTTCAAGACACCCTCTACAGCAACACGCACAAGCGTGTTGTGCTTTAAATACAGGATGACCACGCATTGGAGTTTGTTTGCCATCATTTTCAATTATGGCTGGAGCTAAACGCTTTTCGACAAAGTCGAAGGCATGAAGCCTTATTGTCTCCATGCCCTTTTCTTTAATATAATTTCTATCTTTCTCGTCTAAGCGAAACTTCGCCCGAAAAGGCGAAGTCTTCAATCTGTTTAATATACCAAAGTCTTGCATTATGCGAACAATATTCCCATAAGAGCTTTTATGCCCTCATCTCCTAAAAATCCTTCTATTTCATATACTGTTGGACCACAATATTGTTTTATGTATCTTCCATCATATTCGTAAATAATTGGACCACAGAAACGTCTTAGATATTTTCCATCAAATTGCAAAAGTGTTGGTCCGCAAAATTGTTTAATATCTTTCCCGTCTATAGTTAAAACTGTTGGTCCACAAAAACGACGAACTTCTCTTGAGTTATATGTATATAACGTTGGCCCACAAAATTGTCTTATTTCGCCGTTATTTATCTCGTATAATGTTTGTCCGCAAAATTGTCTTACTCTTGCCATATTTATTACATCATTTCAGACATCTTAACTGGTCTGCCTTCTTTATATGACTTTGTTGCTGCTCTACCAATCAATACTGATTGAAGACCATCTTCGATGCCAGCTGGTACTTCAGTATCCTTTTCGATACATTCAAAGAACTCTGTAATTTCTTTTGCATATGCTTGCATATATCTTTCTAGGAAGAAATACAAAGGCTTTTCTTTTGTAACGCCATCAGCATTAGAAATAACAGCAGTAGATACAGTATCGTTTCCAATTTGAACTTGTCCTAAAGAACCAAATGCTTCAACTCTTTGATCATATCCATAAGATGCACGTCTGCAGTTATCTATAACAGCTAATGCTCCATTAGATAGCTTCATTGTAATAACTGCTGTGTCAATATCCCCTGCAGTTGCGATTTCTGGATCAACCAAAACTGCGCCCATAGCATAGATTTCTTCAACTTCAGCGCCTGAAATGAATCTAACCATATCGAAATCGTGAATAGTCATATCTAGGAATATACCACCAGAAACCTTAATATAAGATACTGGAGGAGCACCTGGGTCTCTTGAGCAAACCTTTAATACATTTAGATCCCCAATCTTACCGCTCTTTACGGCCTCTTTAGCTGCCATAAAGTTGTGGTCGAATCTTCTGTTGAAGCCTACTTGATATTTTATATTCTTGCCCTTTAGAGCTTCCTTAACTTTTAGGATGTTCTTTGGATCTGGGTCAACTGGCTTTTCGCAGAAGATATGCTTTCCTGCTGCGATAGCTTCCAAAGATATTGGGCAGTGTGTATCTGTTGAAGAACAGATAAGAACTGCATCTATTTCTTTATCATTAAGGATTTCTTTGTAATCCTTAGTGAAGTTTTGAACGCCAAGGCCCTTTGCCCAAGCGATTGTGTCGTCATTTAAAAATGGATCGGCAATTGTCTTAACTTGTGCGCACTTAACATACTTTTGAATAGATTCTGTATGAACCTTTCCGATACGTCCTGCGCCGATAATACCAACTTTTATCATAATCTATACCTCTTAAATTGTTCCGTCCCATGTAGAAACGTTTACTGACTTTGATTCGTGTTCGTCAAACCAGTGTGTTGTAACTGTCTTTGTTTCTGTAAAGAATCTATAGCTATCTTTTCCTAAGCAGTGAAGATCGCCAAAGAATGAATCTTTGTGTCCTGTGAATGAGAATACGCCAACTGGAACTGGAATACCTACGTTGATACCAACTTGTCCACCATCTGTATTTCTAGCAAATTCTCTTGCGAAATATCCGCTTTGAGTATAGATTACAGAACCATTTGCAAATGGGTTAGCATTCATAATAGCTAAACCTTCTTCAAATGTCTTAACACGCTTAATGCATAGAACTGGTCCGAAGATTTCTCTTGTACCAACGCTCATTTCAGGAGTTACCTTATCTAGAATTGTTGGTCCTACATAGAAACCGTTTTCAAAACCGTCTACTTTATATCCTCTACCATCCAAAACTAATTCTGCGCCTTCGTCGATTCCCTTTTGAATCCAATCTTCTACAGCCTTCTTATGTTCTGGAGCATATACTGGTCCTAACTTAACTGTCTTATCATAGCCTGGTCCAACCTTTAGGTTTTGTGCTAATTCTTTAATCTTAGCAACAAGCTTATCTGCAATACCTTCTTGAGCTACAACAACAGGAAGAGCCATACAACGTTGGCCTGCGCATCCAAATGAAGCATTGATAATACCAGCTGCTGTTCTTTCGATTGGAGCATCGTTTAGAACTAAAGCATGGTTCTTAGCTTCACATAGACATTGAACTCTCTTTCCGTATTTAGCAGCTGTTTCATAAATATATTTACCAACAGATGTAGATCCTACGAAAGTAATACCTTTAACAAGTGGGTTTCTAATTAATTCTTGTGTGTCATTTCTGTCACAAGAAACAATATTGATAACGCCATCTGGCATACCAGCTTCTCTATAGATTTCTGCCATCTTCATTGATGTCAAAGGAGTAGCACCTGCACACTTTAGAACGATTGTGTTACCGCAAGCAACACAAACTGGAGTCATCCAACCAAATGGAATCATACCTGGGAAATTAAATGGAACAATACCAACAAATACACCCATGCTTTCTCTATATGTTACGGTGTCATATCCATTTGATGTATCCATTAATGATTCACCCATCATAACTGATGGCATGTTACAAGCAAGCTCTGTTCCTTCCTTTACCTTAGCAATATCGCCAGCAGCTTCTGTCCAGCTCTTACCTTGCTCTTGGCAAACTGAATATGTTAATTCATCATATCTTTCTAAAACTAGTTCTCTAACTTTATAAAGAATTTGAACTCTCTTTAAAATTGGTGTTCTTGACCATGTCTTATATGCTTCGTTAGCATTCTCAATTACCTTAGCAACTTCTTCAGTTGTACATCTTGGTGTTTGAGCAATTTGCTCACCTGTATTTGGATTGTATACCTTGTAGTAACTTGTTGTTTTTGATTCAACGAATTGATTATTAGTAAAATACTTTAAAGTTTCCATGATTAACTCCTCTATATCTTTGCTTTTTCTTTAATGTATGCTCTAGCCATTTTTGCGTATTTAAATGGGTTAGCAATTGCTGGATCTTGTTCAGCTTCAACAAGCATCCATCCTTCATAGTTGTTCTTTTCCAATACATCAAATATTGGTCCGAAATCTATACATCCATCTCCTGGAACCGTAAATGCGCCTAATCTTACACCTTGCAAGAAACTTAGGTGCTCATCTTTAACCTTCTTAACGATTTGTGGTCTAATATCTTTTAAGTGAACATGCTTAATTCTTGTAGCATATTTCTTTAATACTGCCATGTAATCTTCTCCGCAGTATGCTAAATGACCAGAATCGAATAATAGATATACAGAATCTTTATCACAAAGTTCCATCATCTTGTCGATTTCTTCAGCTGTTTGAACAACTGTTCCCATATGGTGATGGTAAACAAGAGTAATTCCATATTCTTTTGCGATTCTACCTAACTTAGATAAACCATCTGCGAATCTCTTCCACTCGTCATCGTTCATAACATACTTCTTTTCGAAAACTGGAGTGTTCATTTGGCCTTGAATTGAATAACTTTGTTCTGAAGCGCCAATTCTCTTTGCGCCAACGGCCTTTAGATATTCACAGTTTGCTCTAAATTCTTTTTCAACTTCTGCAAAATCTTTAGTTAAGATAAATGATGAGAACCATCTATTGCAGATTTGCATATCTCTTAAATCTAGTGCTTCTTTTAATACAACTGGATCTGATGGATACTTGTTACCAACTTCACATCCCTCATAGCCAGCAAGCGCCATTTCTGAGATACATTGCTCAAATGTGTTTTCTGCTCCCAAGTCTGGCATATCATCGTTCGTCCAGGCGATAGGGGCAATTCCTAATTTAACTTTGTTACGGTCCATAATTAATTTCCTTTTTAATATTTTCTTGCAATCTTTACCATTGCATCCTTTTCTTTTTTAGCTGCCAATTCTTTTTCATCTCTTGGATTATCTGTACATCCAACTCTCCACCAAGCATCATAACCATGAGTCA
>CAMOQV010000032.1 GCA_946623205.1 uncultured Clostridia bacterium | reverse complement strand
ATCTTGGAATTATTAATTCATATTCGGAAAAGGATAAAGAAGCTCAAGATTTAATAGAAGGAATAGAAGCAAAGATAGATGAAGAAGTTTCAAAAGTTGTGGCAACAAGTGATTTAGCAATGTCTATATCAGATTCATCTGGTATTAGAATGGTAAGATCTAGAGAGGTAGCAATTGCGGACGTTGTAGCAGATGCATATAAAGATGCGTCGGGCGCAGAGATAGCATTCGCAAACGGTGGTGGCGTTAGAGCCGATTTAAAGGCTGGAGATATTACTTATGGAGATATTAAAAATGTATTACCATTCGATAATACGTTATGCATAATTAAAGCAACTGGCGCTCAAATTTTGGATTATTTAGAATTTGCATCAAGAAAAACAGAACATGAATACACAGATGGAACAAGAGCAATTGGCGAAAACGGGGGCTTTGCTCAAACTTCTGGATTAAAGTATACAATAGATACTTCTATTGCAAGCAGTGTTGTTGTAGATGAAAGTGGTAATTTCGTTGAGGTAGCAGGCGCAAGACGTGTTAAAGATGTGCAAGTTCTTCAAGGTGATACTTATGTTTCTATTGATCCTGAAAAGACATATACAATTTGCTCGTTGGATTTCATCTTATTAGAAGGTGGGGATGGCGTTGTAATGTTTAAAGGATGCGAAGTTATTTCTAAAAATGTCATGCTAGATAGTGAAGCATTAATAAGATACATAGTTGATGTTTTACACGGAAGTTTAAAAGATAAATATGAAACTGTAGGAAATAGGATAATTATTATTTAATAAAAATTTAATAAATTACATGTTAAACTAAAAGAGTAAGAGGGGGACTAAATTATGAAAAACATGCGTATACCATTATTGAGCGCCATAGGTGTTGCTATTTTGGCATTAATAATTGGTTCATTTGTTGATTACCAACTATCAAGCGCAATCGCAAGCTCAACCAATGGGTTTGGATTGTTCATTTCGGTAATAGCGCCAACAATAGGTTTTTGCGCGTTTGCATTTATTGGCGGTGGATTTTTCGCGCTAGGGTTAAAGCAACAAAAGCTTTGGGTAAAAATTGTATTTATAGCTTTAGCTATCGTAGCTTTCGGTGTGACGGTAAATTATGCAGGAAAAGAATATTTCGGAATAAACGGCTTTGCAGATAAAGCTCCAATGTTTGTAGGATATTTAACAGCGGGGGTTTGTGGCCTTGCAGCTGAAATAGGGGGCTATTTTGCATTTAAAGATTGCAAAAATGATAAAGCATGGATTCCATTTCTATGTGTTTATATTGTCCTATTCTTAGTTTTAATATGCGGAATTACTGGATTAAAGAGCTTAATGCATCGTCCAAGATATAGAACAGTATTAGATCAATCAATTGTTCCTTTCCACAACTGGTGGCAAAGATGTGCAAATTATAAAGATTATATCGCTTTAGGTATATCAAAAGAAGAATTTAAATCATTCCCATCTGGTCATACTGGAGAAGCAGCCATTTTGATAGTTGTATCAATGTTCGCACCAATTGCAGATGATAGGTTGAAAAAGGCGCAATTACCTATGTTTATTGGGTCATGCTGTTTTGTAATTCTAGTAGGTTTTTCAAGAATCTTAGCTGCAGCACATTATCTAAGCGATGTTTCAATGGGTGCTTTAATTACTTTAGTATTTGCATGTATTGCAAACGAGGTATTAATAAGGTATTTTAAACCAACAAAAATAGAAGAAAAGATTGAAGAAGCTGAAAAAGTGGATGAAGTTAAGGAGTGAAGAAATTAGCAATTATATTAATTGTTATAATACTTGCATTAAGTGTTTCTTTATGCGCATGCTCGTCTAAGGTTAATACTCAGCCGGTAAAGATCGCTGTTGTGTATTTTTCTATAACAAACAACACAAAAACGGTTGCAAACTATATAGCAGATATTAAAGGCGCTGATGTATTTGAAATATAAGCAGAGGTTCCATATACGCCTGAAGATTTGTCTTATGAAGATAATACAAATAGATCGTCTAGAGAACAGGCAGATGATACATCGCGCCCTCAAATGAAGAAAGCTATTGATTTGTCTCAATATGGAATTGTATATATTGGATATCCAATATGGCATTCAAAAGCTCCAAGAATTATGTATACATTCATAGAATCGCAAGAATGGGGTTGGACTCAAATAATTCCATTCTGCACATCATCAGAAACAGATATTGGAGATAGTGCAATTTTACTAAAGAATTTAGGTCATGGTGGTGAATGGAAAGAAGGCAAGCGCTTTGCCGAAAATGCTACAAAAAGTGACGTAGAAACGTGGATTAGTAGTTTATAGTTAAATATTTAACAAAAGCACTTGTTAAATTATTAACGATATGATATAATGCCTTCGATAACAAAAATTCGGAGGCATTTTAATATGTTTAATTACAAAGGAAAAGTAGTAGCAATCACAGGTGCATCTTCTGGTTTAGGTAAGCAAATGGCTTACGGATATGCAGAACAAGGTGCAAATCTAGTTTTATTAGCTAGAAGAGTAGAAAGACTTGAAGATACAGCAAAAGATCTTGAAGCTAAATTTGGTATCAAAGTTTTACCTGTAAAGTGCGATGTTACATCTGATGATTCTATCAATGCAGCAGTAGCAGCAGTTGAAAAAGAATTTGGTCACTGTGAAGTTTTAGTAAACGACGCTGGTGGCGAAAGAGGAACAGGTACACCACTTCTTGACTACAAAAAGGAAGATTGGGAATACACATTAAATCTTGATTTAACATCAATTTTCGCTGTTACAAAAGCTTTTGGTAATTTAATGAAGAAGGCTATCGCTGATGGAAAGCAAAAATATGGTAGAGTTATCAATATTGCTTCTATCTATGGTTTAGTAGGAAACACAGCTATCCCAACAATCGCATACCACTCAACAAAGGGTGCCGTTGTTAACTTCACAAAGGGCGCTGCTGCAGAATTAGCTCCAGCTGGAATTACAGTTAACGCTATCTGCCCAGGATACTTCTATACAGAATTAACAACAGATACATTAAATTCAGATTACTTCCAAGAATTTGCTAAGAGAACAGTTCCAATGCAAAGATACGGAAAAGAAGGCGAATTAAATGCAGCTGCAGTATTCTTAGGCTCAGAAGAAGCTTCATATGTAACAGGACAAGCTGTTGCTGTTGATGGCGGATACACATGTGTCTAATATTTAAATAGGGTAAAAAAGATGAGGCAAGCGTCGAGCTTGTCTCATTTTTTTTGATTAACAAATTTTTATCTCATAAAACTTGTGAATATTTTTGATTCGCCTTCAGGAAGACCAAATTGTTCTTTTCCAAGAGCAATTGATTTCATCAAAAATACCATATTCTTTGCAACAACTCTTGCATTTTGTAAACCTTCTTTATCGTCAGCAATTTGACCTTTAGCACCACCAAATCCATTATTCCAATACATACCAGATGCTATAGGCATTTGAGATATTGTGAAGTATTTGTTAAGTACATCAAATGTTGCTTCTGTACCACCACGTCTAGCTACAGCAAAAGCTGCTCCAACTTTCATTCTTAAATCAGCGGCATTGCTATAGAACAATCTATCTAAAAAGCTAATAAGTGTGCCATTAGGAGAAGCGTAATAAACTGGAGATGCAACTAAAACGCCATCTGCTTCTTTTAAATATTTTGCTGCATCGTTTACTTCATCCTTAATTGCACATTCATCGTGTGTAGAGCAGTATCCACATCCAGCACAGCCGCGGATAGCTTTTTGTCCTACATCAATAATTTTGTATTCGATTCCTTCTTTTTCAAACACTTTTAATGCTTCATCAATAAGGATGGTTGTGTTCCCATTCTTTCTTGGACTACCATTTAAAACTAAAACTTTCATACGTCACCTCTTGTGAATATTATTTTATCGCAAAATATTGATATTGAAAATATCTAATATCTTAAGTAGAATATATTTGGTGGTGAAATATGAAGGTAGTATCAAAACAAAGAAATAGTAAAATGTGTTTTATTTGTGGCATGGATAATCCTATTGGATTACATGCTCAATTTTATAATATGGAAGATGGCTCTGTTGCTACTCCATTTAGATTCAGAGAAGAAGATCAATCTTTCCCATTTAGAGTTCATGGTGGGCTAGTATCTACAATGCTCGATGAGATGGGCCTTCGTGCAATATGGGCAAAGGAAGGCGAGGATAAGTATGGTGTTACTATGTCTATAGAGGTTAAACTTAGAAGACCAGTCCCATATAACGAAGACTTAATTTGTATTGGTAAGGTTGTAAATGAAAACTCAAGAGCATATGAAATCGAGAGTAAAATCATAAACAAAGAAAAGAAGGTTTTAGCTAATGCTAAATTGATGTATTTTAAAGCAACTCCAGCTCAGATTGTTGGAGATAGTGTAGATCCTCATGAAGAAATGTGCTATTTAATCGAGGATGATGTAAAAGAACTAGATATATAATTTTATTAACTTATTTGCTATGTAATTGAATGTTGAATCATACTACTATATTTGGTAATATATAATTGGAACTAAACTAGATTTTTTTGCAATATTCAAAAATATATTTTTATGGGGGAGTTTATGAAACGATATTACTCGTTATGTTTTGTTGCGATAATAATTTATTTGTTGTTTTTTGCCTTTTTTATATTGATATTAACACAAGATGTGATTGTATTTGCTGATTCGGATGGCAACGATTGCATCATCAGTGTTCAGGACAAAGATTCAAATTACGATTCGAAGAAAGAGACTATAAGGATTATTAATGATAATCATTATTGTGTAGAACAAGATGTAGTATCTATATTATTTGAGTCGAATAAAGAAGATGAGATTATAGATATTGAAATTAATGGTGATTATGATTGCAAACATGAATTACTTAGTAACAATAGTTTTAAGATTCTATTTAGACGTAGTTTAGAGAATTGCTACAAATTAATAGAAGTAGATGTTTTATGCAGTATTCGAAAATATACTTTTAGTTTATACAGTGTAGAAACAGAACAAGGCATATTTTTCAGTCAAGAATCGGCTAGAGCGGCAGAACAAGAATGGTTGAATTATATAGCAAATAATAAATTAATATCTAATTATGAGAAAGAAGCTATAGCGGATGCGCTTAACCAGGGTTATGGCATTTTTTCATTAAGTGAATTGTTTTATGAAACTAAACAAAATAATCGAGGGGCGAAAGATACTTATGCCAGTGGGAGTTTAAGATGGCTGGATGATAACAATGTTTCACATCCATTACGGTTTGTAAGAGTCGAATTATATGATGCCAACAGTAGCTTATGGGGTGATACTTTATTAGCAACAACATTTTCTACAGGAGGAGGGAATTATAGCTTTACGTTCCAAAATAATGATTCTTTTATAGACAATTATGGAAGCGATATATATATTAAAGTTTATGCTGGAGATGATAATGCGCGAGTAAGTGATATATATTGTTTTGAATATTGTTATGTTGATACAGGCGAAGGCCATTTTTTTGAAAATGTTTCAACTGGCGGAACTTATAATTTTTCTTTAATTGAGATTAACATGAGCGATACTGTTGGCCAAGCAATGCAAATATCTCAAGCTATATTTGCAGCAAGGGCTTATGCTGAATCAATGACTGGAGTAACGCCTCATTGGGTTGAAATTGAATATCCAACAAACGAAGCATCAATTTATTATTCTCATTCAGAATATACTATTTATCTACAATATATAGTTGCAAATAACGCTGGTGTGAATTCTTACGCAGCATGGGATATGATAATGCATGAATATGGGCATCACATTCAGTATGAATTAGGCATAACGCAGTCTCCTGGTGGACGCCATTGGCTTGAATTTAATATGATAGATAGAAAACAAGAAGAAAATGGCAATCCATTAACTAAATCGCAAGCAATCAAATTGTCATATGCAGAAGCTTGGGCGACGGCATTCGCTATGATAGCACAACACGATTATCAATATACGATAAGTAACGTAGCTACAGTTTGTGATGGAAATTATACAGACTATAGTAGAGTTTTTTATGTTGAAACATCTAATTATCGATACGGTGAAGGTTGTGAGGGGACAATACTTCCAATTTTGTGGGATTTATATGATGATAGCCCAAATGAATCTAATGATAGTATTTCATTATCAGCTTCTGACTGGTGGAATATAACAACAATAAGTGGCACATATACCTTTTCGGATTTAGTGCAAAATTTTTACTCAGAATATCCTGAATATGAAAGTGTATTAGGTGCTAATTTGTCATATTACAAAATGAGCGCATCTAACTTAAATATAGGAGTTGAAGATGATTTGTCAGATCCCCCATCTATTTCTTGGAGCAATTATTCTGGATGGGATGACCATCCTTTTACGACTATAGCAATTGCAATGGATGAAGATGAGGATTCAACTTTATTATTAGGAATAGCAAATGACGATTATGTTGCAGGGCGTTTAAGCCAATCGCAATGGGACACTATATTATCGTGGAGTGGAGCAACGTTTAAAGTTAAACTTGTTAGCGCGCAAGGGGACGATCCAGAAACTGGCCCATATAACTCTCAAATTTATATTATAGAGAAGCCACAGTTTATGGTTAGCCTAGTCAATAATTCGTATGAAATTACTGGTACCTATTGTCCAATAAATGGAAGCTTAGTAATACCATCAGACGATTATTTTGGTAAAACGATAACTGGTATTTCAAGCGGGGCATTTAGCGGACAAGTTAATATTACTTATGTTTATGTGCCTGACAGCGTAACTAGTGTCGGATCATATGCTTTTAATAATTGTACTAGTTTGAATACTGTTTCAATTTCATCAACATCTCAAATAACAAGAATAGAGAACTACACATTTTATAATTGCCCAATATCAACGTTATATTGGCAGAATTATAATATCGAATATATAGGCGATTATGCATTTTATGGTTCATCTTTACAAAGAATAATTCTAACAAACAACACGACATATGTAGGTACATATGCTTTTGGCAATAATAACAACCTTACAATTTATTGTGAGAGTGATGGGGCTGGATGGCATCCAAGTTGGAATCCATCAAATAGGCCATTTATAGGATATTGTTTCTTGTCGTCAAATTATTCATATGTAGAATCTTTTATAAAGTCAGGAACAAATCCAGGAACAGCATATAGCGGAACTATAAATAATCCAATTAGAAGCGATTATACTTTCGATGGATGGTATACTACTTCTAATTATTCGGGGACTCGCTATTCAACAATAGATTCAGCTCCAAATGGTATGTTGTATGTTAAGTGGTATAAACCATCATCTAGTGGCTCTTGTATCACTACGGGTTCGCTTATCACTTTAGCAGATGGTACGCAGACCACAGTAGAGAATCTCACAGGTAATGAGCAACTATTAGTATGGGATATGTTAAATGGTACATTCTCTTCTGTTCCAATATTGTTTATAGATAGAGATCCTACAATGACGTATGAAGTAATAACATTAACATTCTCAGATAATACACAAGTTGAAGTAATAGATGAGCATGCATTCTTTGATACAACATTAAATAAGTATGTATTTTTGAGAAATGATGCAGCTCAGTACATTGGTCATAGCTTTATCAAGCAAACATTGGATGAAAATAATAATATGATTCAATTAAACGTCCAATTGATAAACGTTACAATATCATCACAAGTTACAACAGCATATTCACCGGTTACATATGGACATTTATGTTATTATGTCAATGGTATGTTGTCTATGCCAGGAAATACAGAGAGTTTTATAAACATCTTTGATGTAAATCCTACAACAATGGCATATGATGGAACAGGTATGGCACAAGATATTGCGACATATGGATTATATACATATGAAGAGTTTAATAACATTATTCCTATACCACAATTAGTATTTGATGCATTTAATGGTCAATATTTAAAAGTTGCAATAGGTAAAGGAATAACGACATTAGAAGAGATTCAAAATCTATTAAATAGATATATGAGTTTCTTTGAATAGGAGAAGAAATGAAAAATAATATAAGTTTGTTAATAATAGTTGCGTTGGTTGTAGCATTATTGTTTGTTGGAGGTTGTAATAAACAATTAGAAATAGTGGATACAACGATTAATATTGGATATGAGCGAGACTCTTTTAATTTAGCATCTCCTATATTTATGGCATGCAAAGCGGAGGTTAACGAATTTGCGTTGAATAATGTGGTTTTGATAGTGTCATATGGTAGAATATCCGATGTTTACGAAGAAGATTCTTTTGATCCTGGGTTTAAATTGTATTTGCATAATATAGTAAATAATGAGGATGTATTAATTAAAGAATTGCCACTATTCGGAACGGCCGCGTACGAATGCAGTTATGAAATGTCGGGAAATATTGCGTATATGAAGTATGCTCACGAAGAAGAAGTATGCTTTCCCGAATCGATTTTTTTAGGAGATAAGGGCGAGATTAATTTGGTTTTATCAGGATGGATGTCTCCATCATATTGTATAGAAAGTTGGATTGCTTTTAATTATGAAAAAACAAATAACAACACTATCAAACTTTCGGTAAAATATATTACATATTAGCATATTGAATACGTTAAATATATATGTTATATTTATAGCATAGATATAAGGAGGTAATGTTATGAAATATGTATGTCAAGTATGCGGATACGAATATGATGAAGAAGTAGGCGATCCAGATAACGGAATCGCTGCAGGAACAAAATTCGAAGATTTACCAGATGATTTTACATGTCCATTATGTGGTGTTGGTAAGGACGAATTCGCACAAGCTTAATTTATTATTGATAAAATAATGCAAGTTGAGAGACTAAAGTCTCTCAATTTTGTAGAAGGGGTTATAATGAACAAACTATTATTGAATGGAAAATGGAATATTGCATCAAATGATTCAATGTACAATTTTGAAGGAGATATTCCTGGAACAGATTTTGGTAATTTAATTAAATATGGATTATTGAAGAATCCATTAATTTCAGGTATCGAACAAGAAGCATTAGTTACAGCAGAAAAAGATTTCACGTTCTCAAGAGAATTTGAAGTAGCAAAAGATCTTTTAAATGCAAAAAACATAAAATTAAGATGTGCTTGCGTAGATACTTTGTGCACAGTTTTATTAAATGATAAAAAGGTTGCAGAATTAAACAATGCTTATATCGCGTTAGATGCAGATATTAAAGATGCTATAAAGGAAGGCAAGAATAAAATTGTATTTGAATTCCATTCAGCATATAAATACATAAAAGAAAGACAAGCAAAAGCTGCTATGCCAGGTAACTTCAACGGAGTTGATGGTATTCCATATATTAGAAAACCAGGATGTCATTTTGGTTGGGACTGGGGCCCATGTGTTCCATATTCAGGAATATTGGATGACATCGAAATTGTAGCTTTTGATAGCGAAATTACAAACATTCAAATAAATCAAAAAACAACAAAAGAAAAGGCTGTTTTAGAAATCAAAGCTGACGGGGCAGATGAAATCGTTGTAGTTTCTCCAAAGGGAAAAGAGTATAAAGTAAAAGACAACTTGGTTGTTATTGAAAAGCCAGAGCTTTGGTATACAAGAGAATTATCTCAAACTAAAACTCAACCTCTATATACAGTTAAGTTTATTTCTAAAGAACAAACAATCGAAAGAAAGATTGGACTTAGAGATTTGTATTTAGATCAATCAAAAGATGAGTTTGGAACAAACTTCTCATTGATGATTAACGGAGAAAGAGTATTTGCAAAGGGAGCTAACTTAATTCCATTTGCCGCAATCTACGAAGATGCTACAAATGAAACAGTAGATTATTATTTGAATCTTGCGGTTGAATCTAACTTCAATGTAATAAGAGTTTGGGGCGGTGGCAGCTATGCTAACGAATACCTTCTAAATAAGTGCGACGAATTAGGACTATTGGTATGGCAAGACTTCTGTTTTGCATGTCAATTATATCCATTCTATGAAGAAGATTTCTTAGCTAACGTAGTTAAGGAAATTGAAGAGAACGTAAAGAGAGAATCTCTACATCCATCTGTTGCTTTATTCTGTGGTAATAATGAAATTGAAACAATGTATTCTTGGATGCCAAAGGGCACAAAGCTACTAAAGGCATACAAAGAATTCTTCTATGACATTATGCCAAAGACTCTAGCTCCAATTACAAATGTATCATATATTCCAACGTCTCCACTTGGATCTGGATTTATGGAAAACATTTCTTCAGATAACTTTGGAGATACTCATATGTGGAATGTATGGCATGGTCTAAAGAAGCTTGATTATTATCAACTAAGATGGTCAAGATTCTTATCTGAATTTGGTTTGGAATCACTTCCTTCAAATAAGGCAATCAATACATTCTGTTTTAAAGAAGAAGATTACGATATTACATCAGCTGCATTCAATTCTCACCAAAAGTGTATTGGCGGTAACAAGAAGATGTTGTTCTATCTAACAGAAATGTTTGATTT
The DNA here is from genome assembly GCA_946623205.1 of uncultured Clostridia bacterium. Classification (GTDB taxonomy): domain Bacteria; phylum Bacillota; class Clostridia; order Christensenellales; family UBA3700; genus UBA3700. The sequence continues at coordinate 871 of CAMOQV010000032.1, read as the reverse complement.
CCCAAAGCGCTTTGAAGCACTTCCATACCTAACAGGTATAGTACAAGCAGAATGTATCAAGAACGCTGCGGTTCACTTTAGACAAAATAAGGGAAGATGTAACGGCGCAATCTATTGGCAATATAACGATGTATGGAATTGCCCAAGCTGGTCATCTGTAGATTTTGAGGGCGTGCCAAAGGCTTTACAATATAAAGCAAAGGATTTCTTTAATCCTGTAACTGTTACTTGTCAAAAAGAAAATGGGGAAGCTACAATCTTTGCTCATAACGATACATTATTCAATAAGTCGTTTGATATAAAAGTTGAAGAAATTGCAATTAAGAATAATGCTATAATTAATGCATACACATATAAAGTCGATGTTAAGCCAAATGATTTTGCCCATGTTGCTACTTTGAAGGCGAAATTGGACTCTGTAATGAAGATTACATATAATGGCGAATCAATTTACGAAATTTTCGACAAACCTTCTAAATTGCCTTTAAATAAGGTTGATTTTGAACTAAAGCAAGAAGGAAAGAAATTAACAATAAAAGCAAAAGATAATTTTGCATTTAATATTTGTATTGAATCAGATGCAATAGCCAGCGAAAACTACTTCTCTTTATTAAAGGGCGAAGAAAAGACTATTTTGTTTGATAAAGATCCTGGAAAGATTAATATCGTTTGTGCAAACAATATTGATTTTGACAAAAACAAGTTGCGTAAGTTCTTCTTTAGATTATTCTATAGACTAGAACCAATGAATATCGCAAACTTCATTTACTATTCAAGAACATAAGGAGGTAAAACATGGAATTGAAGGGTACAAAGACAGAAAAGAATTTAATGGAAGCTTTTGCAGGAGAAAGCCAAGCTAGAAATAAAT
>CAMOQV010000031.1 GCA_946623205.1 uncultured Clostridia bacterium | reverse complement strand
AAAACAAATTCCTTCAACGACTTAATTATGAATTAGTCCAATCTAAATGTAGAAACTTCGTTTTGCACTCTTGCAATGAAGTCCTCTATGCTCATTGAACCTAATTTACCATCTGTTCTTCTATCTACAGATACTGTACCGTTTTCAACTTCCTTATCACCAACTACTAGTAAATATGGGATCTTTTCATTTCTAGCTTCCATAATCTTTTTGCCTAGTGTTTCGTTTCTTAAGTCAGCTTCTGCTCTAATATTTAGATAAGATAATCTTCTTACTAAATCATTACAGTAATCAGCAGCTCTATCTGTGATAGCTAAAATCTTTGCTTGAACTGGAGCGCACCATACTGGGAATGCACCAGCAAACTTTTCAATCATTAAGGCCATTGTTCTTTCATAGCATCCAATTGATGTTCTGTGGATGATATAAGGTCTTACCTTATTACCCTTTTCATCGATATATGACATATCAAATCTTTCAGCATTGAACATATCTACTTGGATAGTAATTAATGTATCTTCTTTGCCGTATACGTTCTTAACTTGAATATCTAGCTTTGGTCCGTAGAATGCAGCTTCACCAATACCAATAGAATATGTTAATCCAAGGTCATCCAAAATTGTCTTCATTGTTGCTTCTGCTTTTTCCCAAACTTCTGGTTCATCAATGAATTTAACTTTATCGTTTGGATCCCACTTAGAGAATCTGAATGAAACGTCATCTAAAAGTCCTGTTATCTTTAGCATGAATCTAGCTAAATCCAAACATCCTTTGAATTCTTCTTCTAATTGGTCTGGTCTTAAGATTAAGTGACCTTCAGAAATTGTAAATTGTCTTACACGGATAAGACCATGCATTTCACCTGAGTTTTCATTTCTGAACAATGTAGATGTTTCACCATATCTCTTTGGTAAGTCTTTATAAGACTTAAGTCCGTTCTTATAAACCATGTATTGGAATGGACATGTCATAGGACGAAGCGCAAATACTTCATCATCTTTTTCTTCATCGCCTAATACGAACATACCATCTTTGTAGTGATCCCAGTGCCCTGAAATCTTATATAAATCTGACTTAGCCATATAAGGAGTCTTTGTTCTAATATATCCACGTCTATATTCTTCATCTTCTACAAATCTAGATAGAATTTCGAATAACTTAGCACCTTTTGGCATTAAAAGTGGTAGACCTTGTCCGATATATTCATTTGTCATGAAGATGCCCATTTCTCTACCAAGCTTATTGTGGTCTCTCTTTTTAGCTTCTTCTTGCATTTGAACATATTCTTGAAGATCTGACTTCTTATCGAAACAAGTACCGTAGATTCTTGTTAACATCTTGTTCTTTTCGTTTCCTCTCCAGTAAGCACCAGTGATTGATAATAACTTAAATGCTTTAATCATACCTGTAGATGGGATATGTGGACCTGCACATAAATCTACGAATTCACCTTGTCTATAGAAAGAAATAACAGCATCCTTTGGAAGGTCGTTGATTAATTCAACTTTATAATCTTCCTTGAATCCTTTCATAAGCTTAAGAGCTTCAGCTCTTGGTAGCTCGAATCTTTCCATTTTATAATCAGCCTTGATGATGCTCTTCATCTCAAGTTCAATCTTTTCTAGATCATCGGTAGTGATTGGAGTCTTAAAGTCGATATCATAGTAGAACCCATCATCAATTGCAGGGCCAATAGCCAATTTTGATGTTGGGTAAATGTTTTTAATTGCTTGAGCTAAGATATGAGAACATGTATGACGATACATTCTCTTACCTTCGGCATCTTTAAATGTTAAGATTTCTAATGTTGCATCTTCATTGATGACATAATTCATCTCAACAATCTTGTCGTTTACTTTAGCTCCTAGAGCTACTCTTGCTAAGCCTTCAGATAAATCTTTGGCAATATCTAAAACTGATAAACCGTTTTGATATTCCTTTTGGCTTCCATCTTTTAGTGTAATTAACATATAATCCTCCAATCTTTGTATAAAAATACGTCCCTATGCGTTTGCATAAGGACGAGTAATCGCGGTTCCACCTTATTTATAGTTTTCACTATCTCTTAATTTTCATCTTTACGTGATGTAACGGCTTTTTCAAACGGTGGTATTTATCTAGTTATTGTACGTCCTCTCAGCACCCGACGCTCTCTGTAGCAAATCGCTATATAAACATGTCCTTTTGTGTGTTTCCACTTGCTATTGTAGTTAGTATTGTAGTCTCAATTAGTATAATTGTCAATCAAAATCATATCAACTTCTTTTTCTTGGCATACTCAATAATGATATCTACGCTCTCTTCTATGCCAATATCTGAAGATAAACACAAATCATAACTTGATGCTTTTCCCCACTCATCATCTGTATAGAAATTGAAATATTTTGCTCTATTTTTATTCTCTTTATTTATCTTTGATTCTGCCGTTGCAGCATCTAATCCATAATAAGTAATTGCTCTATTTACTTTATCTTGCATAGGCGCAGTTATAAATACATTTAAAACATTAGAACGTTCTTTTAGAATAAAGCTTGAGCATCTACCAACAATAACACATGATTCTTTTTCTGCTATCTTTCTTATTGTATCAAATGTCGCAAAAGCAACACTTTGTGTTGGAGTATTGATATTAATTGGATCTACCATGCCATTTGAGAAAAAACCATTCCAAAAAGATTCTTTCTTCTCATCGTTTTCTTTAACAAAATCTTCAGCATAGCCAGCCTCTTTTGCAACTTTAGTTAAAAGTTGGCCATCGTAATATTTCACTTTTAGCTTCTTTGCTAATTCTTGTGCGATATATCTACCGCCAGATCCATACTCTCTTCCAATTGTTATTACAAAACTCATAATTTTTTCTCCTTTGAATATATTTTAGCACAAAAAAATACGGGCGCATTTTTATTTACGCCCGCAAATTAAATATTTAATATTTACATTATTCTAATTCAAATGCACCTGTGTACAATTGATAATACTTGCCCTTTTGAGCGATTAATTCTTTATGTGAACCACTCTCAATAATCCTACCTTGATCTAAAACTATGATTACATCAGAATTTTGTACAGTAGATAATCTATGAGCAATTACAAATACAGTTCTTCCCTTCATCAAGGCATCTGTACCTTTTTGAACTAAAGCTTCAGTTCTTGTATCGATAGAAGATGTAGCTTCGTCCATAATCATTACTGGTGCGTTAGAAACGGCTGCTCTTGCAATAGATATTAACTGACGTTGTCCTTGAGATAGATTTGCGCCATCTGAAGTCAACATTGTGTCATATCCTTGAGGAAGACGAGTGATGAAATCATGAGCATTAGCAATCTTTGCTGCCTCTATTATTTCTTCATCTGTTGCGTCTAATTTTCCGTATCTAATGTTATCTTTTACTGTTCCAGTAAATAAGTTTGTCTCTTGAAGAACTATTCCTAAAGATCTTCTCAAATCTGGCTTTTTAATCTTATTGATATTGATATCGTCGTATCTAATCTTACCATCGGCAATATCATAGAAACGATTGATTAAGTTTGTAATAGTTGTCTTACCTGCACCTGTAGCACCTACAAACGCAATCTTTTGACCTGGCTTTGCATTAATTGTTACATCGTGCAAAACAATCTTTTCATCTGTATATCCAAAATCTACATCAAATAAATCAATCTTACCTTTTAATTCTGTATATGTAACAGTACCTTCAGCCTTATGTGGATGCTTCCAAGCCCACATACCTGTTCTTTCTTTGCTTTCTACGATATTTCCATTCTCGTCTTTTTTAGCATTAACTAAAGTTACATATCCTTCGTCATATTCACTTTCTTCATCGATTAATTTGAAGATTCTATATGCACCAGAAATACCCATAATAATTGAGTTAACTTGTTGTGCTGTTTGAGATACGTTCATTGTAAACAATCTACTAATGATCAAGAATGAAACGATAACACCAACTGTAATTGGTTCACCAAATCCAACAATAGATAGATTTGGAGCTGATGTATAAGCAAGTGCTGCACCAACACAAGCAATAACTACGTATAATATCCAGCCTAAATTACCCATCATAGGCATTAATATGTTTGCATATGTATTAGCTTTTGTAGCATCATCACAAAGTTCTTCGTTTGCTTGTTCAAACTTTTCGTATGCTTTTTGTTCATGGCAGAACACTTTAATTACTCTTTGCCCGCTCATCATTTCTTCAACAACGCCTTCTGTTTTTGCTAGAGACTTTTGTTGTTTTACGAAATATTTAGCACTTTGTCCAGATACTGTTGTTGTTAAGAAGAACATAGCAACAACGCCTAAAAATACAACTAATGTTAGCCAAATGCTATAATATAGCATAATTGCAACGAATGCTGTTAACGTGATAGTTGCTGTAACAATTTGAGGAATACTTATACCTATTAATTGTCTTATAGCGTCTACATCGTTTGTATAATAACTCATTACATCACCACGAGGATGTGTATCAAAATACTTAATTGGCAATGATTCCATATGGTTAAACATTACGCCTCTAATCTTTTTTAAGTATCCTTGAGTAACAACTGCCATTATTCTTGTATAAGCATATGTAGATATAATACAAATAGCATAAATAGAAACCATGGCAATCAAGTAGCCTTGTAATGTTGGCCACATAATCTCTAACGATTCGGCAACACTCATACCATCTGCGATTCTTGTAACAGCAGGTGTAATACAATTATCTGTGATACTACCAATAAATACAGAACCTGCAGTTCCACCAACGGCACTAAATAATAAGCATACAAATACGAATACTAATTCCCACTTGTAGTATTTAAAGATAGATTTTATTAATCTCTTTGCAGTGGCACTCATTTCAGCCGATTGCATCTTTTGTGGTCTTCCCTTCATCCTAGGCATTTTGAGCACCTCCCTTTACGTTATTTTGTGAATAATAAACTTCTTGATAAATATTGTTTCTCTTTAGAAGTTCATCATGTACACCCACATCAACAATTTGTCCATTGTCGATGACGATAATCTTATCTGCATCTTGAATTGAAGCAATTCTTTGCGCGATTATAATCTTTGTTGTATTTGGAATTTCTTCCTTGAATGCTTTTCTAATCAAAGCATCTGTCTTCATATCTACGGCACTTGTAGAGTCATCTAAGATTAGAATCTTAGGTTTCTTCAATAATGCTCTAGCGATACATAATCTTTGTTTTTGTCCACCAGATACATTTGTACCGCCTTGTTCAATAAATCTATCATAGCCATCTTTATGAGCAATGATGAAATCATGAGCTTGAGCAAGCTTTGCGTATTTTATAATCTCTTCATCTGTAGCGTTTTCATCGCCCCACTTTAGATTTTCTCTAACTGTACCTGAGAATAGAACGTTCTTTTGAAGAACCATAGCAACTTGATTTCTCAAAGTTTCAAGATCATATTCTTTAACGTTATGACCGCCAACGATAACTTCACCGCCTGTTGCGTCATATATTCTTGGTATCAATTGAACAAGAGTTGATTTAGAACTTCCTGTACCACCAATAATACCAACGGTTTCGCCTGCATTAATCTTTAGATTAACATTAGATAATGCATCTCTTTCTGCTTTTTGAGAATACTTAAATGAAACGTTTTTAAATTCAATTGAGCCATCTTCAACATTCATTATTGGATTCTCTGGATTATGAAGAGTACTCTCTTCTTCTAAAACTTCAGCAATTCTTTGAGATGATGCATTAGCAACTGTTACGAATATTAAAGTCATAGCAACCATAAGCATAGACATCAAAGATTGCATACCATATGTAATTAAGCTTGATAATCCACCTACAGATAATTCGCCCCACATAAATGAGCCATCTGCTGCTCTTCCTTGGAATGTATTAACAATTAATAGTGAGCTTAGAATGCTTACTACAATAATTCCTGTGTACATTGATAATTGCATTGCTGGAGATGCAAGCGCGATAATCTTTTCAGCTTTTACGAAATCTTTTTTAACCTCTTCAGCTGTTTTATCGAACTTATTGATTTCATAATCTTCTCTAACATATGACTTAACAACTCTAATACCTTTGATATTTTCTTCAACTGATTCGTTTAAAGCATCGTATTTTTTAAATACTTTCTCAAATAGTGGATGTACAATTCTTATACCCATAATTAGGATAAATGCCAAAATAGGCAAAATTACGACAAACACTAAAGACATCTTCCAGTTTATTGAAAAAGCCATAACCAATGAGAATATAGCCATAAATGGAGCTCTAACAGCAATTCTAATAACCATCATAAACGCCATTTGAACGTTTGTAACATCTGTTGTTAATCTTGTAACCAATGATGATGTTGAGAATTTGTCTATATTTGCAAATGAGAATGTTTGTATTCTCAAGAACATATCTGAACGTAAGTTCTTTGCAAATCCTGCAGAAGCTACTGCACAATATCTTCCTGATATCGTACCAAATGCAAAGCCAGCTATTGCCAACAATAGCAAAATGATACCATCTATCACGAAGTCCATTACTGACGCATTAACTACATTTGTTAATTCGTCAATTAATCTCGCCATAACAAGAGGGATAATACACTCAACAACAACTTCCAAAGCTACCGCTACTGGAGTAATAATTGTCGCTTTCTTGTATTCCCGAATCGATCTAGCCAATACTTTTAATGTATTCATTATTATTCCTCTAGGTTTTTAATAACCTTCTGTAAAATGTTTTTTAATACTTCTTTTTCTTGCTCAGTAACACCCTTGAATGCTAAATCCGTTATGCCATCTGAGTCTTTTTTTATTTGTTGCAAGTATTGCTTTGCTTTTGCTGCTAAAACAATCTTCTTCATTCTTGCATCGTCTTTGATTTGTTCTCTTCTAATTATTTCATTCTTTTCCATAAGCGCTAAAATCTCAGAAGCCGTAGAACGTCTTAAAGAAAATTCCTTTTCAATATCTTTTTGGAACACATCTTTACCTTGTTGTATTTGAGAATAAATAAAACCAAGTACAACGCCTTGCTTTGGAGTAATTGCACAATCTGGTCTAGAACTGTCAATTTTTGCACATTGTCTTTTGATTAGGTTCATTACAACGCCAAAATCTTTTCTAATAATATCATTAGTAATCATATATTCACCCAATAAAACCTTTGTTAGGTTGCTAACATTTGCTATTATATTGTTAAATCATTTTAAATGTCAACTCATTGACTAAAATTAGAATAATATTTAAAATATTATCGTAAATAATTCGGAGGAATGTATGGATTTTACTCAACTTCTACAAAAGATTGGCGAATGGATTACAACCGAAGGTTTGAAGCTAGTTTTAGTTCTTATCGTTCTATTTGTTATTTGCAAATTGATTAACTTTATTTGCAAAAGATTGGATAGACGCCTTGAAAAGAAAAACTTCGATTTAACATTGCGCCATGTTCTTGTTCCTACACTAAGACGTGTACTAAAAGTATTAATTTGGGTCGGAGCTATTGGTTATTTAGGATTCCAAACATCTGCTATATCTGCAGCAATTCTATCTATAGGTACAGCAATTGGTCTTGCACTACAAGGTTCTCTTTCTAACTTTGCCGGTGGAATTATAGTTGTTGCACTTCGTCCTTATAAGATTGGTGATTTTATTACAGTTGATTCAGTAGAAGGAACTGTTTCTGAAATTACACTATTCTATACATATCTAACTACTCCAGATAATAAAGTTGTAATTTTACCAAACTCTAAAACTTCAAACACTGCAATTGTTAATTTCACAAAAAATTCTACAAGAAGAACAGATATTGAATTCTCTATTCCATATGAAGAAGATTTTGAAAAGGCTCAAGCTGCCATTCAAAAGGTAATGGATAAGAATTCTAAAATTCTTCAAGATCCTGCTCCAACAACTTATGTTTCAAAACATGCAGATAGCGCAATTATTATCCTTGCAAGATATTGGACAGCTAATGCAGATTTCTGGCCAACAAAATTTGAAATGATGGCTGATGTTAAAAAAGAATTTGATAAACAACACATCTCAATTCCATTCAACCAATTGGATGTACATATTGATCAAATAGATAAAAAATAAATTGATATAAAAAAATAATAATAGGTCTCAGCATCATGATGAACTGAGACCTATTTTTTGACTTTTAATAAATTAAAGAACTTTTGCTAATTGTTGTCTTAAATGAATTTGATCTTTATTATTCTCAACAATAATATCTGCAAACTTTTCTAGTTCTGAATCTGTTGGTTGAGAAGCGATAATCTTTTTAACATATTCTTTATCGTAACCACTTCTCTTCATAATTCTTGAAATTCTGAACTTCACTTCTGCTTCAACTAAAATTACTTTATCAAAATAGTCTTGAAGTATAGAACCTACAAATACAGGAACTTCAACATAAACAACTTCTTTATCTTTAGATAAGATATCTATTTCTTGCTTTACAAGTGGATGCGCAATAGCATTTAATTTTTCAAGTTCTTGTTTATTTGAAAATACTATCTTCCCAAGATATTCTCTATCTAATTTGCCATCTTTAACAGCGCCTGGCCATGTATTATTTACAAGCTTTAAATAATCTTCGCGCTCAGAAATTTCTTTGTAGATTTTATCTGCATCGTAAACAGGATAGCCCATCTCTTTAATGATTTGAGCTGCTGCACTTTTGCCACTTCCAATTCCGCCAATTATTGCTATCTTCATTATTTCGCCTCTAGCCAGTTTGGGCCAACGCCAACTTCTGCAATAAGTGGAACTTCCAATTTAACAACATTCTCCATTGCTTCTTTTAGAAGTTTTTTAACCTTCTCAACTTCATCAGTTGGTGTATCTATAATCAATTCGTCATGAACTTGCATAATAAGTTTAGCTTTTAATCCTTGCTTTTGAAGTTCATCATAAACCTTTATCATTGCAAGTTTAATAATATCTGATGCACTACCTTGTAAAGGCATATTCATTGCTACTCTCTTTCCAAAGCCTTGCATATTTCTATTAGACATTGTCAATTCTGGAATTGTTCTTATTCTTCCCATCATTGTCTCTGCATATCCATTTTTTGTAGCTTTTGCTACAAGTTCTTCCATATATTCATGAACTCTTGGATAAGTTTTGAAATATGATGTAGTAAACTCTTTTGCCTTATATACAGGTATTCCTAAATCTTGAGATAGACCATAATCAGTAATTCCGTAAATTATACCAAAATTAACTGCTTTTGCTTGTCTTCTTAAATCCTTATCCACAAATTGAATTGGCACATTGAATATCTTTGCAGCAGTTGCAGCGTGAATATCTTTACCTGAATTGAAATCTGTAATCATACCTTCATCTTTAGAGAATGAAGCCATTAATCTTAATTCAATTTGAGAATAATCTGCACAAACCAATTCGCATCCTTTTGAAGCAATAAACATTTGTCTAATTTGCTTTCCTTCTTCCTTTCTAACTGGAATGTTTTGAAGATTTGGTTCTGTTGAAGATAATCTTCCAGTTGCAGTTACAGTTTGCTTAAATACAGTATGAATCTTACCTTGAGAATCTATAAGAGGTTCCATACCATCAAGATATGTTGATCTTAGTTTTTCAAGTTCCCTATATCTTAATATCAAAGGTATTACTGGATGGTCATTATATAAAGATTGCAATACTTCAACATTTGTAGAATAACCAGTCTTTGTCTTTGCCTCTTTAGTACTTAGATTTAAAACTTCAAACAAAATATGCGCAAGCTGCTTTGTAGAGTTAATATTAAACTCTTCCCCAACAACGTCATAAATCTCTTTCGTTAGATTTGAAAGCTCAGCTTTAAATTTGGTAGCAAGAGTTGTTAATACATTTCTATCTATAGAAAAGCCTTCTTGCTCCATTGCATATAGAACTGAAATTAGCGGCTTTTCCATATCATAATAAAGCTTTTCTAATTTCTTTTCTTTCATTATTTTTTGAATATCTTCAAATAAATACAAAATACCTGATGCAGAATTTTGAATTTGGATATCAAAAGAATTAATTAAATCATCAAGTGATTTATAGTTTCTATTGGCATCTAAAATGTATGCCATTACTAATATGTCTTCAAAGTTTTGAAGTGTTGTATCAAAACGCTTTAAATCATACATAAATGATTTTGCGTCAAATAAAATCTTTTGAATTGAATTATCTTCGAACAAATCCTTTAATTCATATAACGCATTATCAAAGAAGATTCCTTCTAAAAGATTATCAGATAAAACTATCTTATATGCTTTTTGCTTATTTGTTGCTATTTCAATATTGTCGTTTATTGCTAAAGCAAAGCACTTAGCTTTTTGAATTTCATCCTTTACTTTCTTTAATCCATCTATTGATACTATCTCTTCTACTTCAACACTTAATTGTCTTGTTTCAACTTCTTCTTTAGAAAAAGAAAGTTTTTCAATAATTTTGTTTAATTCTAATTCTCTTAAAACATCATAAAGCTCAGTTGGATAATTACCAGGTGTAAACTTTGCTAGTTCTAAGTTAAATGAAATTGGAGTATCAATTTTTATAGTGGCTAATTTATAGCTCAAATAAGCAAGGTCTTTATTTAATTCTAGTTTTTCCTTAAGCTTACCCTTTATCTCGTCGATATGAGCATATACGCCATCTAAAGTCTTGTATTTCTCTAAAAGATCTTTTGCTGTCTTTTCTCCAACACCAGGAACACCAGGAATATTATCTGAAGTATCTCCCATCAACGATTTCAAATCGATAATTTGAGATGGCTCCATATTCCAAGTATCTTTTAGATATTGAGGAGTAAACGCCTCTATTTCAGAAACACCCTTTCTTGTTAATAAAACGGTTGTTGTATCGTCTACTAATTGAAGTGAGTCTCTATCCCCTGTTACGATGTATGTTTGTTCTTTATATGTTTTAGCAATAGTTCCAATGATATCGTCGGCTTCATATCCATCCATCTCTAAAATTGGAATACCCATAGCAGATAGAACTTTCTTCATTGGCTCAATTTGAGCTCTTAGTTCATCTGGCATTCCCTTTCTTTGAGCTTTGTATTCTTGATACATTTGCTTTCTAAATGTTGGAGCATGTCTATCAAAAGTCGCGATAATATAATCTGGTTGATATTCGCTAATTAGCTTTATAAGCATATTCATATAGCCGAATATCGCGCCAGTAAATTGTCCTTTTCTATTCGAAAAATTTGGGAGAGCATAAAATGCTCTGTTAATTAAAGAATTGGAATCTAAAACTAAAATCTTTCCCATTAAATATTCTCAGCAATCTTCTTTAAGAAGTCCTCTGTTAATAACTTATGAACTTCGTTTTCACCTTTATATAAAGCAGCCAAATCTCCTGTCATATAACCATCTTCGATAGTTTTGATAGTTGCCTTTTCTAACTTGTTAGCGAATTCTTGTAATTGAGGAAGATTATCTAATTCTCCTCTCTTTCTTAATGCACCGCTCCAAGCATAGATTGTAGCTACTGGGTTTGTAGATGTTTGTTCACCCTTTAGATATTTATAATAGTGTC